>JAQUJJ010000076.1 GCA_028681035.1 Candidatus Cloacimonadota bacterium | reverse complement strand
CTCCGCATACCAAACATGCAGGTGGGATTATGGTATCAAGCAAGGGCGCTGTAATAGCTTTCCAAAGCTTCAAATATCCGCCTGCCGTCCTGACTGACGACTGTATCCGTAGCCGAACGCTCCGGATGGGGCATCATGCCCAATATGTTACGTGTTTTATTGCAAATCCCGGCAATGTTCTGCAAAGAACCATTGGGATTACTCTCTTTCGTGGTTTGTCCTTGTCCATCACAGTATTTAAATAGTATCTGGTTATTATCTTCAAGTGCCTGCAAGCCATCGGAATCCACGAAGTAATTCCCTTCCTTGTGGGCGATTGGGATATCCAGCACCGTTCCAGTCTTTATATCTTTTGTAAAGGGGCTTTCCGAGCTTTCCACGCGTACAAACTGATGCTTACAGATGAAGGACAGGGATTCGTTCATTAGCAGAGTTCCTGACAATAAACCTGTTTCGGTAAGTATCTGGAATCCATTGCATATTCCCATCACCAGTCCGCCTTTTTGGGCAAAGCTTATCACTTCCTTAACGATTGGCGAGAACCTTGCCAATGCACCGCAGCGCAAGTAATCTCCATAGGAGAAACCACCCGGCAAGATTACCAGATCTGGCTTTTCAAGATCAGTATCCTTATGCCAGATAAGCTTGGCTTCGTGTCCACGGGAGGCAAACACGCTGTAGGCATCATGATCGCAATTGGAACCAGGAAACGTAATTACGCTAACCCGCAAAGCATTTACTCCACTGTCTCAAACTGGTAGTGATAAGTTTCGGTGTTGGGGTTGGCAAGCAAGCTATCACAAATCTGTTCCACTTGTTTGCGCACTTCTGTCTCATCGTTTGAGGTAAAAGTTATCTCAATATACTTGCTGATTCTTGTCTCCAACACGTTTTCAAACCCCAAATGATGCAGTGAATTAGTTACCGCTTTGCCTTGAGGATCAAGCACGCTGGCTTTGAGCTGAACAAAGATTTTTGCTTTTAACATCCTAATTCCTATGATATTACTTCACGTATAGCCACACTCTTTAAGCTTGCCAATTTAGTCAATACTTTTGTTTATTTTGTAGCCAAACATCGGAATTATAGGCGACTCGTCTATACTGGACAGGTAAGCGTCTCGCTTGCCCCGCAGGCAGATACCAGCTTTACTTGTATAGACGAGACGCCTATAACTACGGTAGTCCTTCCAGCAAGCAGTGGTTGTGCGGAGGAGATTCCCATGTGACCCCCACGTGGCGACGTGGGAATCACCTCGGGTTTACGAGGCGTTTAGCTGAGAGTGCAGCAAGGGAGGAACTTGTTTTTAAACAGGTTGCGAATGGCAATTCACGCAGATCAGGCATCCCCCCATTTTTTAAAAAAGCAATATTTGGAGTAAAATTGATTGAATAGGAACACGGATTTAGCAGATTAAACGGATTAACACGGATATCATAACAAAGGGTACAAACTATAATCGATGAATTAGCAAATAATCTGTTAGAATATTACAGATTTCTCTAAAAGAATCCGTGCAAATCCGCTCTATCCGTCTCATCCGTGTAACTATTAATTTTTGGGGGGATGCCTGTTCACGCAGATGTATTGACAAATATATGCACTTAACAATCCTGGGTTTGTATGTGAAATAAAACAACGTAACTAAAAAGGGATAGAGAAATGAGTGAAAAGAATAATGAAAAAGTTTGGGCGGGCATGTTAAGAAACCTGCTAGAAAAAACCGGTAAGCCTCTGGAAGAATGGGTGGCAATT
This sequence comes from Candidatus Cloacimonadota bacterium, assembly GCA_028681035.1. Next base: position 15,525 of record JAQUJJ010000076.1, on the reverse strand, counting down.
ATCAACAAACAGCCCTTTACGAGGACAAGCGACAAGGTTACTTACCTGAGGAAAGAATTTGGCATTGGGCAAGGCTATGCAGGGCTACTAATATACCATGCCAAGATTGCAAAGGAAGGTTCGCCTGATACAGCAGAACAACTTATTGAAAAACAGTATTTCGGCAAAGAAGAGCTGAAACCTATTTACGATAAACTGATAGGAATCCTGCGTAAGTTTGGCGATGACGTGGAGATTGCACCCAAACAATCATATGTTAGCCTTAGCAGAAATACCCAGTTTGCGATGCTAACTCCTGCATCTAAAATCCGTTTTGATATAGCTTTAAAGCTAAAAGATCAGGAACCGCGTGGTGTTCTGGAAACGCTTCCAACCCCAGGTATGTGCACTCACCGCATCAAGCTCGGCACAGTTGAAGATATTACTAAAGAGGTGATAGACTGGCTGAAATTGGCTTATGATAAAGATAGATAGTGGAAGGGTGGAAGAGTGGAAGAGTGAAACATAGTGGCAGGTTGAGTTGCATGGTTCAGTAAGTCGAGAAGTCGAGAGGTCGAGAGGTCGAGAGGTTGAGAGGTTGAGAGGTTGAGAGGTTGAGAGGTTGAGAGGTTGAGAGGTCGAGAGGTCGAGAGGTCGAGAGGTTGAGAGGTAAAGAGTTTGAGAAGTCGAGAGGTAGGGGGTGATGAAATGACAAATATATCAGTGCAGGAGTTACAGACGTCTCGTCTGTACTGGTTTTGCAGGCATCTTGCCTGTTGTATGGTAGGCGAGACGCCTACAATTCCTGTACAGGCGGGACGCCTGTAGCTCGTGAACGCACCCCAGCACCTCAGCACCTCAGCACCCCAGAACCCCAGCACTTCCCTCCCGCTTAACTTGACAAATAACCCGTCACGGAGAGAACGTTCCCAAAACCAATCTCATTGAGGTATGTAATGAAACTATATATACTACCTATTATATTGCTTATGTTTTTGCCCATATCAGCCGCCACTATCAGCGGTTTTGTAACCCGTGCCGATAGCGGTGAACCCTTGCAATATGTGAACGTTCGCATTGCTGAGACCAAAGTGGGTATGCAGACTAATAAAAAGGGCTATTACGTGCTTAATATACAGTCTCCGGGAGCTTATACCGTGGAATTTACCCTCATTTCCTACCTAACCTTAAGCCATAGTTTCAATATTAGTGACGTTAGCCAGAGCTTGAGTTTTGCCGCGGCTATGGAGAAAAACGTAATTGAAATGCAGAAAGTAACCGTAACGGGTAAAGGTGAAGACGAAGGACCAACTATTCGCAACAGTTTGATTCGGCGCAACACTCAGGAAATCCAAAGCGTTGTTTCCCCCATAGAGGCAGATGTATTCAGAGCTGTGCTTGCTCTTCCCGGAGTTGCACCCATATCGGACTTCTCCTCTGGACTCTATGTGCGGGGAGGCTCACCAGGCCAAAACCTGATTCTTTTAGATGATATAGATGTGTATAATCCCAATCACTTTGGTGGAGTTTTTAGCACCTTCAATAGTGACGCAGTGGAGAGCATAGAGCTTATCAAAGGCGGCTATCCGGCTAAATATGGCGGCAGGCTTTCCAGCGTATTGGATGTGATGAACCGTCAAGGAAACCGCAACTACCATCAAGGCACAGCAAGGCTTTCTGCGATATCCAGTAGTGCTACTCTGGAAGGACCTATCCACATTGGCAATCAAAGCGGTTCTTACATGGGTTCGCTTAGGCGCACCTATCTGGAACTGGTGAAGCAAATATACAAGGACCTGCCCGACTATTACTTCTATGATGGGCACTTTAAAGTTAACTGGGATGCCAGCCCCAGAGACAAGGTTTCTGCCAGTGCGTATTTTGGCAGAGACAAGCTGAATTTCGATTTTGGGGCAGTGCTGAAGCTGGATTGGGGCAATAAAACCTTCACCACGCAGCTTGTTCATATCTTCAATCCCAAGCTGTTTGCGCAGTTTGTGTTTGCAGGTAGTGAATTCAGCAGCAACTTCTCTCAAATAGCGGAAAACGGAGACCTTGCCTATGAACGGCTAAATGGCATTCACGACCTCACCGGTAAGGCAAACATGAGCTATCGTCCCAGTAATAACCATCAATTAGATTTTGGTACAGAGCTTAAATGGAACCGCACTTGGTTGGAAATGAACACCTCCCAACAATTTGATCCCAATTCTCTGCCCGATGTGAGCGTAAGCAGCTTAACCGCAGCCGTCTATGTGCAGGATGTGTGGGATATCAATCCGCTTTGGACATTGCAGCCTGGTATGCGTTTAGCCATGTACAAAACAGTTAAAAAAAACCTGACGCACATTCCCGATGCCAGCTATATGAACATAGAACCACGTATCTCGCTGCGACGTAACCTGGATGTGGGGGAAAGCGTGTATGTAAACTTTGGGCTGTACCATCAGTATCTTACCCTGATGACAATGGAAATGAGCACTCCCTTCGATGTTTGGTTCCCTCTGGATGGAAGCCTGCAACCAGGTGAATCCTTGCACTACACACTCGGTTACAAACGCCAGCTTACCTCCAGCTTTGCCTTCGATATGGAAGTGTATTACAAAAGCTATAAAAACTTGTTGGAGTATAACGTAGCTACAGATTATAGCTGGGACAATGAAACGGGAACCCTATCCGATACCTTTCATGTGGGAAAGGGATATACCTATGGCACAGACCTGATGCTGCGCACCGACTGGAAAGGATTTGAAGGCTTTATCGGCTTAACCTTAAGCAAAACTAAGCGCAAGATGGAAGACTATAATCTTGATCCCATCACGCACGAAGGTGTTGCTTATTATCCTAAGTATGACCGCAGCCACAGTTTATCCGTGGTAGAAACCTATAACCTTACCAGAGCCACAGGCTTTCAGGTGTTGGGCAGCGATTTCAAAATTGGCATGAACCTTACTTACAACAGCGGACAGCCAGGCAGTAAACCTGAACGCTTTTTCTACGACGGAGAGAACTACCAACTGATTTATAGCTATAAAGATAGGATTCGTTTGCCGGAATATGTGCGCCTTGACCTAAGCACAAAATATGAATGGACAAAGAGCTGGGGATCAATTGAGCCTTACTTTGAGGTTATAAATGTGTTTAACCGCAAAAACGTAGGTTCGCGGAATTATTCATTACTGATGAATGATTCTGGAGGGCTGGAACTTAAGGCGAATGACGGCACCCAATTCCCCTTATTACCCTTTATAGGAGTGAATGTAAAATGGTAAAACTACTGCGTTTAATGCTCCCCATACTGCTGCTGTTTACGGTTTCCTGCACGAAGTTCACTGCTCCTGAGCGGTTTGAGGGCGATGTTTATACTTTGGCGGGTTTGCTTATTGCCGGACAAGCGATAGATTTGGAGCATCCCATTTACATAACTCGTAGTGCTACTATTGAAGAGTTTAATCCTTTCTTGCTGTTCGTTTCTGACGCATCTGTAACAATCAAAGACCTCAGCAACCAAACACAGTGGACACTAACGCCACGCCCTGATTTGGTGGAAATGAAGATTAAGTATGTTGATGCGGATTTGCATATTATTCAGCCGGAACATCGCTATCGTATAGAAATACAGATTCCAGGACGCCAGCAACTTATCACCGCCGAAACCACCGTTCCCGCCCAAGCACAGTTAGTTCCAGATTTCCTGCAGAACAATGTTCCTGGTGAGGGCTATAGCCTTAATCAAGAGAACATAACTACGATGAAATTCAGTGAGATAGACCTAAAATATCCGCTGGTAATGGACACCGGCTCTTTTAGCGGAGCATGCAACTTTATGGCGGAGATATATTGTATGGAAGAGTTTAGCACGGAATTGGAGTTTACTAATTCTATAATGGGGATTGAACATCCAAGTGCGGAAATGGAGACTGGATATAACGCCAGCGGAGAAAGCATCCGCCGTATAAAGTTCCTGGGCAGATATGTTTCCACGCCGCAAGAAGGACTAGTTGGAAACTACTTGGTGGTGGAAGATTATCACTATACTTTTGTGTTTTTAGGGCACTACCAAGTATCAATATATGTCGCTGATGACAATTATTACAGATACACCTATATGCCAGAAGGATACTTCTATGGAGGCGTTCAAGGTGCCTTGGGCTATTTTGGCAGTGCCACAGGCGGAAAAATGTACACAGAGATTGTGCGCTAAGGATATAGCCTTTACTGTAGCTTTAGAAACTTGAGTTCAATATTGTAAGCTCCTAGATCGTTTAGCCTTAGCAGTGCAGAGCGGTATTCCTCAAGCTGCAAAGCATCATGTATCTGTCCGCTTTTGTAATCTACTATCATAGCCTTCTTAGCTGCGGTGTTCATCATCAGCCTGTCTATGCGTAACATGCCTTTGCTGCCTTTAAGCTCGAACTCGGTAAACACCAAATCCCAATTGCTCTCAAACAGCCAGGGATTATTGTTGCAGGCTTGATGGCAGATATCCACAATAGCCATGATATCCTGACGGTGTAGCAAGGAGCCATAGCGGAGCAAGCACCGCCTGAAGGCATAATCGTGTTCGTCACTATTATTGCGGATGATAAAACTGAGGTAGTAATGCGCCAAATCACCCAACAGGTTGGGGCGGTCTTGCAGCCACACTCTTTTCCAATCGCTAATTGTGGGTTTATCTACAGGGCTTAAGCTCTTCCAATCGGGTTCTTTGGATCTGGGCATGTTTATCAGGAGCTGGGTAAAATCTTCTGTATCGCTTGGGATTGATGTATCTATAGGCTGTTCAGCGCATATCTTTTCACCCTTAAAGGGGCTTTCCAAACGGTATATGCCATTTTCATCAGCGTTAATTTCTTTTTCCACAAAGTAATTCAAGCAGGAATTGCATAGCAGTGCAGGTAACGATACTTCTTTCCTGGAGCTGAGGTATTCCTCCCAACCGTCCTTGTTTTCGTAGCTAAAATATAGATGCAGCTTGTTTTCTGCCCGCGTGAAAGCCACATAGAGATTGTTCATTTCTTCCAGCAATTCTCTGTTTTGTTCAGCTTCCCAAAGATGCCTGTAGCTAGACGCCTTCAGCACTTTTTCATAGTGAAAGCTAATCCCGAAATCCCGCACCAGGTGGAAGTCCTTATCCGCATACTGCAGTGTCCAAGCTAGAGTGTTGAAGTCGCTGCCCTGTCCACCAGAGAGGTCGTAAAACACAAACACACGCTTGAATTGCAATCCCTTAGATTTGTGGATGGTAAGTAATTGCAAGCTATCTGAAACCGTAACAGAGGCTTGCTTAAAATCCTCTGCCGCTGCGTTTTCGGATATAAAGGAAAGCAAATCGGGCAGAGAGTTGCCTTTTACGCTGCCGTTAAGCTCCCAATCGTTAATAATCCCAAGGAATTTATGCAGGTTCAAGTAATCACGTTCACTTTTATCGCTATCAGCTAAGCATAGATCCATCATTTGGCTGCAAATAGCGGAAGCAGAAAGGCTTTGATGCTGCTTAGCCAGCTCGCTGAAACGGTGAGCTATGGGTATCTGGCTAAAATCGGCAGCTTGCCACCTTTGATTCTTGTGGATTTGCGTGTTGCACTCGGCAATTATATCCAGCACCTGCTTCAATACAGAAGTGTTGATGCGTAGATAATCCGAACGCAGGAAACTTAAGAAATTGCTCCAATCTCCCCATGCCACGAAGCGCAGCCAGTCCAAAAGCGGGCTTACCAGCGGATGCAGACAGATGGAGCGGTCTGGTTGGTACAAGCTTCGTATTCCGCATTCATCCAATGCTTGCTGTATGGCACTGAGGTCTTTACCCTTACGGCATAAGATAGCAATGCTACCGCTAGGGTCTTCCACCAAAGCAGGTTTGACCATACTGGTAACAAAATCAGTATATTTATCGCCGCTACGAAGCTGCCCGCCCTTGGCTCGGCTGTAGTTCCGCAGGCAGAACTCCACGCACGCTTCCGGCTCTGCAATTGCATTGGCACTGCGAATAAGCTGATAATCCCAATTCATCTGCTTTTCTGCTAAGTAGCTATGAATCTGCGGCTCTTGAAATAGGCTGTTGATGAATTGCATTATAGTGAAGCCGCAACGCCAGCATTGATCAAGACGCTCCGTTACCACTTCCTGCATGCTGGGAAAGATGCTTTGCAGGTTTAGCAGCAGCTCGCGCTGACCTCCGCGCCAGCCAAAGATAGATTGCTTTTCGTCGCCCACCACGATAAGCCCGCCAAATGGCTTGCTGCCTTCTCCTGAGGTTATTTCTTCTATAATAGGCTTGATAATGTTGAACTGGATTAGCGAAGTGTCTTGAAACTCATCAATCAGCATGAAGCGGGTGCGATGGCTGAGGAACTGGTAAAACTCACTGGCAGAGGCATCGCTTTGGGGGTCGAAGAAAGGCGGGTCTTCGCTGAACAGAGCCTCGAAACTAAACCACGAAATGTCGTCGTAAGTCATATTCTTGTAACGGTATATCAAGCGGTCATACTCATCCAGAATAATCTTCCACAGCTCCAGAATCTCGTTCTGTTCAGGGATGTAGAGGCATTGCATCAGGTGGTCGGCAAGATGAATCCTGGCTTCTTGCTGTAGTTGTTCCATTTGTGTGGTTTGCTCTGCATAAGTAGCCTTTCTAATCTGGTTTCCATGCCAAATGTTCGTGCTAAGTATCTGGAGCAGCTTTTCTGCCTCAATGGGGTTTGCGGAAAGGCTTTTTACCCTTTGCATGATAGAGGCGATGCTTTGGCTGCTGCCTTCAATAAACAGACGGAAGTCCTTAGTAAAATAGTCACCAATGCTGCCCTTCTGCTTGCTCTCTTTGATGCTGTTGACAATGCTTAGCAGGTTCTCCATAGCAGTGTAAAACAGGTGCAGCTTACTCTCGCTATCGGGCAAGGCACTAATGTCCCGCACTCTGGGATTCTGCTCACCAAGATTGCCACTCTCTAGGCTAAGGCGTTGCGTTATCATATAATACAGCCACCGCCGCTCGATTAGCGAGGCAAAGAACTTGGTGTAATCATCCAGAGAGCGGCTGACCTTACGGCTTAACAGCTTGTTTAAACGGGTGCGGAACGCAGGCAGCATCAGGTGATTCATCAGGAAAGGCATACGCTTTTTGATGGCTTGCGTATCTATATCAAAGCTCTCGATGTTACGCAAAGGACGCACAATATTGCGGAAGATATTGCCAATATAGGCATCTAAAGTCATCACCTGCAGGCGGCTATGGTCGCAGCTTATCTCTCGCATGGCACTAAGCAGCAGGTTGCGTTCCTGCATAGCTAGTTCACCCTCAGTAGCAGGCAGTAGCTTGCGTAGGTCACTTAGCAGGCTAGTACGTTTGTCCGACGCTTCTAAAGCCAATAGAGAAGATAGTTGGGAATATATGCGGTCACGGATTTCAGCAGTAGCTTTGCGGGTAAAAGTTAAGGCGAGAATGTTATCGATGCTAAATTCTGGCTTTCCATAATATTGCAGTAACAAGGCGATGTATTCCAGCGAGAGGCGGTAGGTTTTCCCTGTGCCGGCACTGGCACAAATGATGCGGCAAAATAGCTCAGACAATGGTTTCCTCCTTATCGGCAACATACAAATCTGCCCTGGTTATGCTTACCAGCCTTAGTCTATCGGTGGATTTGCTGCTTTGCGTGTATCCGTTTGCCAAGCAGTTTAGCAAAGCATCCAGAATATCTGCCTTTAGCTTATCGCGTTTATCGGATGTGATGGCATCTTTGCTTTCCTTGGTATCCAGGATGTTCCAGAACATCGAGCTTACTCTATCCTCGGGCAGCACTTGTTCCAGCAAGTAATAGCACCATTCATAGATGATTAGCTGCCGATAATCCCGATTGCCCGTTTTAAAGTCTATTATCATGGCTTCATTATCGGTTTCAATGCGCAAATCGGCTTTACCGTTTAGGGCTACCTTGTACTCCCTGCCTTCGTATAGCACCGTTCCAAGTATCTTATATTCGCGTTCTGCTCTGGTCATCCATGCGCCTTCTGGGATTAGCGTAAAGCTTCTTTTATCCAAGTGCACTTTAAGCCAGATCTCATAAAAGAGGTTCAGTGATTCCGCCAATCTAATGGAGATAATCTCAGAAAGGAAATCGGCATTATAGTTCTTGGGTATCTGGTAACGGAACTCGTCGCTATTAAGTAAGTTTATCAGCCCTTGCTGAAGGAAGTCTGTATTCCCAAACACTTGTTCAAGGCTTTTCAAACCTTCATGACGCCCCTTTTCCTTGCCTAGGATATCGGCAAAATAAGCATGCATGATATTGCCGAACAACTTGCTGCTAACGGTCTCTTCTGCCTCATAAGGGATATTCTGGATATGCGAATGCGTTTCTATGTACCACAAAAACGGGTTCTTAATTAGCTGTATAATCCCAGATGCAGATGCCTTCAGCTCTCCATCAGCAGTTAAATCTTGCTGCGGGCTGCAAGGGATAATAAAGAACTCTTTATCGGGGGTTGCTTCAAGGCTACAGCATTCCTGGATTTCCAGGTCTAGAGAAGCTTTGTTATCTTGTTTAATGGCTAAGCCTTCATAAATGTCCCTTACAGGGATGTGCATGGCTTCTTTTATGTAGCTATCGCTTTCGGTAACCAGTTGCTCCAGCTCTCCAAGGAAGGAACTGGGGCTGATATCCCGTTCTATACTACGGTAGCTGAAGCACACTACTTGCTCTGCGCTTAATAGCAGGCGGAAGAAATAATACCTTTCCCAAGCCCGGATATCGGAATAACACTTTAAGCCAAGCTTGCTTCTCTGTGTTTCGTTGAATAGCCACACTGGCGTGGGATTGGAAGGCAGCAAACCCTCTATCATCTGGAAAAAGGCAACTGTGCCAAACCTACGGTTACGGGAATCCAGCAGGTTGCTAATCTCCCAAGTGTATTGTCTGGGATCTGTGCTGTGGTAAGATACGCTGGCTGATTTTAGGAAGCTAAGCATCAGCTCCAGCAAGCCTGCCCCACTATCACCCTCTGTAAATATCTGCGTCCAAGCAGGGATTAAGCCCATGTTTTCTATGGAAATGAAGTTCGCCAATCTTTCCCAAAAACAGGGCAGAAGGTCGGTATATTCAGCTTCATTCGCACTCACCAGCTTCTCTATCTGCAATCCCTCCGCTGTATCCAGCAGGGCATATAGTTCTTCTATAGTGCCCGCCTTAGCGAAACTCTCCACGAGATTTACAAACTTTATTATAACTCTCCCAAACAGTGAATCATTAGTGCCATCATAAAGCTGTTTATCCACATATAGATAGTCATCTTTTAGCAGTTTATCCAATTGCAGCCCAATATCTTCTCGCTGCTGCTCGCTTATATTATCAACAAAATAGGACAAGAACCACGGCATAGAAAACAGTTTGGCTACCAGTGCCAAGGGCAGGTATCCAGAGCTTTGATGCAATGCCAATACACCTTTATGAATAGAGCTTAGCATCTGATACACGGCACTCTGGCTTATGGGATAAGATTCCGGCAGCTTGAAACGCTGGGCATCAAAGAAACGGGAATAGCTCTTTTGATAGAAACTGCCATCTATAATAAATCCTCTTTGTTCTGTCGGTTGACGCTGATGCCAAGCTAAATAAGCCAACGCCATTTGGTCTTCATTTTCGCTTTCTATAACGTGGATATCTGGCTTGCTTTTAATATCTTTCCATGCTTGTTCCAGATCAAGTGCTTTCACTTTCCAGCCAGCAGTTTCGCTACTGGTTTCCAAGCCATGATACAGCACTGTAACCGTATTTCCTGCAGCTTCTATAGCTGTTAAAAGCTGCCTTTCTATGTTGCTGTAATAGTATTGGTTAACAAAGATAATGCTGTAGCTTTGCCAGGGAATGTGGAAATTGTCTGTATTCAGGTAGAACAGCTTATCTGTAAATCCCAATGCGCTGATATAGCTTTGGTAATCTTCCCGAATTTGCATGATGCGCTCCAGGTAATGCTCCTGCCACATCTGCATGTAGAATACACCGGAATCCTTCAGTTCGGCTAGGCTTTCCACTTCCACGCACTCTTCTGCTAATTCTTCAAAGAAATCGAAGAACTTCCTGCCCCATTCCACAATATCCCCATAACTAAGGATATGAAAGAACTCCCGCTGTTCTTCGCCCATCACAAGATATAAGCATAGCAGGCGTTTATCGTCCATTAGAACAGAGGTATCAGGAAGGATAAGGGCTTCCTTGAAATCCTCCATACTAAAGAAATAGTTTACCTGAAGGTTCCAGTTGTTCATGTATCTTCGCTGTGCAATACTGGCTGCTGCGCGGGTGGGGAAGACCAATATGGTCTTTGTGCCCAAGCCATTTAGTGCAGCATCCAGCAAGTCTTCACTTAAGGGAATTGTCTTAATATCCATAGTACTAACGCCTTCTTATCGATAATACGATTTTTTGTCCGATTTGTGTTACCATATAAAACCACGAAATGCAGACTTGATTTAGTGATTTTATCTGTCAAGCAGAAAGTGGCTGCTAGCATCCAGCTTGACAAAATAAAGAGGCGTAATAAGCTGCCAAAATCAAGATATATGGGGGATATATGACACATAGAAAGGTTGATAAAGCCTTAGCCACCCGCGCAGAGGGCTTCAATTGTGCCCAAGCAGTGGTTTCATCTTTTACAGAAGAGACAGGTATTGACGAGAAAACAGCAAAGAAGATAAGCTCTTGTTTTGGCGGGGGAATGCGTATGGGGGCAACCTGTGGCGCACTTACCGGGGCGTTGATGGTACTTGGTTTAAACAAAGGCTTTTCGCAGTATTCGCCAGAACGCAAAGCAGATATTGAGCTGGAGTGCATAAACTTAATCTCAAGCTGGAAAGCAGAAATTGGCAGCACCGATTGTAAAGACATTCTCGGGATAGACGTAAGCGATCCAGAGCAGAGAGCGCAGGGCAAAGCGGATGGCGTGTTCGATAAGCATTGCCCAGCTTGCATTGAAACAGCGGTAAGGTTAGCTATTAGTGCTTTGCAATTAGTATAACAATACGCATGTTTTACGGGAGCTGCATGCGTTTACTAGGAGCTGCATACTTTACAGGAGTTGCATACTTTACAGGAGTTGCACGTATTCACAAGGAGCTGCATGCGTTTACTAGGAGCTGCATACTTTACAGGAGTTGCATACTTTACAGGAGTTGCACGTATTCACAAGGAGCTGCATGCGTTTAACAGGAGCTGCACTGAGTCGCCAGGAGCTGCATGCGTCTCGCATGCACAGGTATAGTAGGCGTCCCGCCTACGTAATAATAAAACAGGCAAGATGCCTATTGCTCCAGTACAAGCGAGACGCTTGTAGCTCCAGAGTAGAGCAGGACATTCCCAATGTTGCTCATATAGCTCAGCAGCATTAGAATGCTGCTCTACCCTTTGCCTTGCTACGATCTCACCTAATCGCCACATGAATCCCACGTGATTCCCACGTCAGCACCTGGGAATCACGTGGGAAACTCGTCTGGAATACTTGTGCTTGCAGGAAGGAGCACAGATGCTGGGCAGTTATGGAGCCGGCGCTTGCCTGAAGCGCTGCAAACTAATGTCCCTTGTCTAAGTGCGAATTGCAACATACGGCGGATCAGCGTCCGCCGCTAAGGTCAAAGCTCTCAACATGAGATAACCCAGAGGATACTTGTGCTGATGACAGTTTGACTTACAATTACGCTGCTACGAGCTTTGAAACAAAACAGACCATGCTATAGCACAGCGTAATTGTGAGTTAAACAAGGAGTAGTAACTGGCTCATATATTTTTTAACTCAGAAATCGGCGAAGTACAAGCAAGAAGGCTTCTATCCAGAGATATCCTCGCCGATTACTAAGTCAAAAAGTCAGCGCGCAACTTCCCCCGCTGTTTATCTTTTAAGAAGGGCAAACCCTGCAAAATGTCGCAGTAGTTAAAAGACAGCCTCTCACCGAAGGCTTAAATTAAATAAAGGCAAATTAAATATTGACAAGTTTAATAGCTTTTACAACGTATGAATGTTGTTAAAATAACCCAGATGATAATTGCGCTGATAGCAGCTTAACAATATGATAATACGGCTCTTAAGGAGAGGTGATAATAGGGATGAATGAAGAATATACCGTCTCATCGCTGACAAATGATATTAAACTGCTGATTGCAACAGCCAAGAATGCCGCCGTAAGCTATGTAAACACTACCTTAACCTTACTCTATTGGCATATAGGTAAGCGTTTGGTGGATGAAGGCTTGAAAGATGATAGAAACGCCTATGGCAAGGGGACTGTTGAGTCTATTGCAAGCGCTTTGACTCTCGAATATGGTCAGGGATTTGCTGTTAAAAATCTCCGTAGGATGATTCAGTTTGCCGATCTGTTTCCCGATGAACAGATTGTCGTTACACTGTCACGACAATTGAGTTGGTCACACTTCGTCTCAATTATCCCGATCAAAGATCCGCTATCCAGAGATTTCTATGCCGAGATGTGTAAATTGGAAAGCTGGTCAGTGCGTCAGCTTAGGAAAAGTATCGATTCCATGCTATTTGAAAGGGTTGCCATCTCCAAACAGCCTGAAACGATGATTCGCAAGGAATTTGATCTTGTTAAAACCGGCGAGATAAGCCCCGGCTTTGTCATGAAAGACCCCTACTTTTTAGATTTCCTGGGTTTGAAGCAAGCTTATAGCGAGAATGATCTGGAAATGGCAATTCTGCGAGAGATGGAAGCGTTTTTACTGGAATTAGGGGCAGGTTTCACCTTTGTAGCACGACAAAAACGCATGATCATAGATGGTGAGGATTTTCACCTTGATCTGCTGTTCTATCATCGAAAACTGCACAGGTTAATCGCCATTGAACTCAAACTCGGTAAATTTAAAGCTGCGTATAAGGGGCAGATGGAATTGTATCTACGCTGGTTAGACAAATATGAACGGGCACATCAAGAAGAAAGCCCACTGGGAATAATTCTTTGTGCAGTAAAAGGCAAAGAAACAGTCGATCTGCTCGAACTGGGGGAATCCGGTATCCATGTGGCGGAGTATTTCACTGAACTGCCATCCAAAGATATCTTAGTTGCTAAGCTCGACCGTAGCATTAAAGAAGCACGTGAGAAGTATAATATTCCGCTAATTGAGGATAAACAAGCGTGAATAAGGGTGGGTTTTCGTGGAAACGGCTGCTGGGAATATCAGCTTTCAAGGTTAAGATAGGCAGAAGTATCGGCATTCCGCTTAGCAAATCCGGGCGTGAACAAAAAATAGGCAGGATAGTAATAAATGGAATCTTTAGGCTATTCGGTGCTAAAAGGTAGCCCTGCAAACTATGAAGTATCGCTAATGGCTGAAAACTGGAGATAGCGTGGAGAAGTATAGCAACTTGCTGGATTACATCAGTTTCTTTGAAGAAGTACGTAAGGAAAATGAGAAGTGTCCCTATCCAGAACCCAGCTTAGCCTATGTTGAGTATGAAAAGAAGCTAAACAAGTTTACTTATGACGTAAGTGAATCCGATATTATGGATCATAACTATCTTAGCTATTTTGAATACCCGAACCCACCGCTATCTGTGGAAAATATTGAAACCGCCGGAATAGATTTGCTGAAAGCGATGTTTACTTACTACATTAGACAGGAAAGATTTCAAGAAGGTCTATGCTTGTATGCAGCCAGCGAGGGTATCTTCCTAAGGCTGCTTTACCGTTTGAAAGCACTTACCTGCGATAGGGTTGAGGAGTAGTTAGCATGACGGGATTAAAACTAAGGAAGCCATCTGCACCCAAAGAAGATTGGCAGCCATGTAGCCGGCGCTCGCCTGAAGCGCCGCAAAATAATGTCCCTCGCCAAGGTGTGAATTGTAACAAATACGGCGGATCAGCGTCCGCCGCTACAAACACACCCCACAGCAAATAAAACTGAGTTTCATTTGATGTAGGATAGGCAGTATCCTACGGGGACGTCGGATATCCCCAAAAAGCCCCCCCCTCTACAATATTATGCTACACCTAAGAAACCAATTTGTATCCAAATACCAAATTGGGGGAATAGAAAAGCAAGGCAGAAAAATATTGATAAGTTTAGTAGCTGAATAACGTAAGAATATTGTTAAGAGATACATACAAAAAAATCAATACGGCCTTAGGTGATAGACCGCATCGCTACTGTCAAAACGCAGTACGTTGAACGTTACATTATAATACCTAAACTTCTCATGTTGATAGTAGTACCCTTGAGGCGTTGTTCGTTTAACGTTTTAGGGGGTGGCTGCAAGCCTGGCATTCCGAAGCCACAGCCATATGGTAAATTATTTATATGGCAAAGAAAGATGTTGACAGATAAGGTGGATTATGGATACTATGAAACCAATTGAAATAATGGGAAGTAAAATAACAGAATATGGATTGTACAAGGCGAAGACCTGCTGACAGTTCTTCACAAAACAATGAGTAGGAATTTAAACCAACATTGTGACTCGACTGTTAAGGGGGGAGGGAATATGAATGAAATTTTTAAACAAACTACAGAAGCAACTTCTGGATTCCTGTCAGACATACTGCCAACTATAAATGATAACTGGTGGATTGAGCTCGTTCTTAATAACATTAAACCAAGGCAAAAAGATAAAATCGTTAAAGCAGGGGATAACTCACTCCAAGCGCTCGATTTGTCTGCATTACTACGAGTATTCGATCAAAACTGGTATATTTTGGCGTCCAAACTCAATATGGAGTCAGAGCAAAGGCATTATCTAAAAGAAATGCAGACTGTAAGAAACCGCTGGGCACACACTAACAGTAGAGGTATTAGTGCCGATGACCAGTACAGGGATTTAGATACTATTCAGCGCTTTATGCAAATGATAAACGCAGAGCCGCAAGTTATCGCCAACCTAAAACAGAGAAAGCGGGACGTTATGATGGAAAAATCTGAAGAAACTGCACAAAATACAGTTTATTCTGAACCAGAACAATCACCCCCGAATGGATATATCCCCGGGCAAATAGTGCGTGCAAAATCAAATCCGGAATGGCAGGGGGCAATTACTTCAATCCAAATAGGTGAGCCTGAAAACAGGATAACTGTCTATGGCACTGCCGGATTACAGAGTTTTTACGAATCTCAGATTGAGATTGTTCCTCAGAAGCATCTGGCTTTACTTACTGTAGATGATTTCCATGCAGCGATCACATCGCTGCAGATAAGATATCCCAATCTATCAACCCTTTATTCGCTTAATGCAGCCAGAATAGAATTTATACCCTACCAGTTCCGACCGGTAATTAAGTTCATCAGATCTGACAGACCCAGGCTACTTATTGCTGATAGTGTTGGAGTTGGTAAAACAATCGAAGCTGGCTTGATTTTAAGAGAGTTACAGGCTAGACGCGATATTCAGTCGGTGCTTGTAATCTGTCCCAAACCATTGATTGTAGAGAATAAATGGCAAACTGAATTACGCAGATTTGATGAAAGTTTCACTCAGATGAATGGTGCAGAATTTAGGTTTTGTATCGAGGATTATCACCGGAATGGTTCCTGGCCAGAGAAGCAACGAAAA
>JAQUJJ010000248.1 GCA_028681035.1 Candidatus Cloacimonadota bacterium | reverse complement strand
TCTTTTACCCTTATATTCTGCCAGGCTGTGATCGGATAAATCTGTGGCAGTCAGCACAAAGTCTGGCGCCATGCTGCCGATTTTGGGAAGCTCAGCATTCGTATTTACGGGGTTTTCGTGTAATTTAATTTTAGCCATGATAGGCTCCTTTATTCTTTTATTTTGAGTATAAAGAAAATATAAGCGGAATTTTCAGAATGGCAAACAGGGAGCGGGGTATGTCCTTGGTGAAATCTCGGGTCTTGCTGCTTTACCTAATGCGCTTCTAACGCAATTTCGCCTCGAGATGACTCAGGGTTTCGAGTCATCTCGAGTCGAAGACTTGTTAAAGACAAGTCCGGCAGATAAGGGTGGGATGTGTCCTGACTCTGGTTGCAAGGCACTCGTAGTGATTCTGGATGGTTGCACCAGTGACATCAAAGCCCTCGCACTTTGGCTCAAAGACGATCAGATCGAATACGCTCTGACATTAACCCGACCGGCGTAGCCGGAACACATACTCTATTCCCTCGCTTTCATTGGAAGCGTAGGACAACTGCATAGCTATTCATCAAATAAGCGTGTTATCGAATATCAAAATGATTGGAGTTCTTGTCTTATATATAGCTATAAATTATCTGATAAATGTCACTTTTTTGCTGCTGATGCTTCTGCCATTAACAAGCAGATTTATGAAGTAAATTCCGCTTGCGCATCGGTTGTTGTCTGTATCTCTACCATCCCAGTATGTGAACTGCTCGCCTGTCTTTTTGGGATCAAGACTGATACTTTTTACTTTCTGCCCTTTGAGGTTGTGGACAAAGATACTTACACCGTTTATGCTCTCCATTCTGTCTCCTCCGTAGGCTTGTAAATTCACCTTGATATTGGTAAAGGCACTAAAGGGATTGGGATAGGCAGTCATGCCGATTGTAGGAATTTCGGGAGCCACCGGATCATCATTTGATACCCACGGTTCACTGCCATACTCATAGCAGCCCATATCTATTCTGTTATTCCAGATGCGATAGTTACCGGCAAGGTCATAAGGTAAAAGACCCAAGCCGGAGCTATCCAATGCCCCGCTATCAATGCAGGGAGATAGATTAGAGAGGCGGAAGGATAGCGGATCATTGATGTCTGTCCAGGCCAAAAATTGAGGATCACCACTGATATTAGTATCATGATAATGGATTGTACTTTGGGGACCCTGCCAAATGTCATCATAGCCATTACGAATTAAGTTGTTGTGAAGAGTGAGAGTAGTAGTCAAGCCAGAAAAGTCCATAGGGTTGATGGCTATCTCTTTGGAACGATTGTTATAGAAAATGCTATTGAATATTGTCACAATCCCATTGACCATCAGTGCCTCACCATTGCCGGTATGTCCGGCAAAAGTGCAATTGGTGATGTTCATCTCTGGGTAATTTCTTCCTTGCATGATTACACCTCTTAGATTACAATGGATGTTTGAAAAAAGGGTGTTGTTGATGGTATATGTCTGATCTTCGGTGATTAATGTATTGCCTCCAAAGGAGAGTGCTTGCGAGTCATCATCCATCATAGTGATATTATTAAAGATCGAGTTTTCTATGGTTATATATGAACCTATTCTCAACAATATCAAAGCACGTGCCCATACATCACTGCTGACATACGTAGAAGTGGCATTGCGGAAGATACAATTCGAGATCCTACCTGTGAAGATGCCCTCACACCGCAGAAAGCCGTATTGTGGCGTACTAAAGTCCTCAATGATCACGTTTTCCATTAAGACATTTGTGGATTTTGAAAGATCAATAACAGCTGCTTCATTCGGGGACAGATTGTGCATCCTCAGATTGCGCAACACCATTCCATCTTCCTTTAAACCCCATACCGCAGAGGTGCTGGGATAGTTTTGGGTTGTGATAGATAGATCTTGCAGGGTAAAATTGTCTTGTCCTATACCGGCAAAAACAAAGAGGGTGTTTCTGGTGATGTTGGCATAAACCGGATCCATCTCACCTATCACCTGAGTACTTGCCATACCGGCTCCCTTGACGGTTACCCCACCCTTAAGTGGGATGGGAAACTTCTCTTGAGTAGTAAAGGTAGAATAAACTCCTGGGAGGATGTGTATAGTGCGGGAGTTCGCACTATTTGGTGAAATCCGGTAGATGGCAGTGCCGATAGTCTTGAGGGGGGTAGCCAGACTCAAGCCATCATTGGTATCATCACCTTCAGTAGAGACATAGAGATCGCTGGCAATCTCTTGATGAACTGATCTCTGAGAGTTTACATATACTTGAAAATTATTGTTATTGCCATCTAAAATACTGGCATAATAGCTGGTAGATTCGGATACCGTAAAGGTTTCAAGGGGAATTGTGAGATCAGAATTGAGGGAATTGGCAAAGATATCCTGCCCTGATCCGGCTCTGTTATTGTATATAGAGCAAAGGTTAATGGGATCAAAGATGACGTTAACGGAGCCCATATAGCCGTAAATGTAAATCCCACCACCCATCCGATAGGCATAGTTATCATATACCTTAACTCCGCTAAGAGTGACGGTGCACATACTGAGATACATGCCTCCTCCGTCTAGAGCTTCATTATCGAAGATTTTGCAATTGACTATCCGTGAAGATGAATATGAAAGTAAATTTACTCCTCTTCCATTTGTAAGAGAAAAGCCTCTGACTACAATGCTCTGCTTCCCACTCAATACTCTTATAGATTGTAAGCCATTCCCATCGATAATAGTAGAATCTATGTAAACTGGATTGTTAGTTATAGCTTCTTGACTTATCAAACTGATGTTATCAGTACCTATAATGACTAGTCCCAAATATCTCCCCGGATACACCAAAACCGTATCTCCGGGTGCTGAATCATTTACCGCCGCCTGAATAGAGGTATATTGTCCACTACCGCTGACATCCACAATTCTGGTGATGGCACACAATCCTGTAAGGGATAGTACACAATAAAATACCGCAATCCACTTAATATTTGGCATACATTCTCCAATTCATGAGGGGAGAGCTATGCCTCCCCTCACACATTGCTTTTATTTAAGCATTAGCATTTTTCGAACCAAAACCAGATCATTTGATCTGAGTTTATAGAAATAGACTCCGCTGGCGCAGGAGTTTCCAGATGCGTCTCTTCCATTCCAGGTAACTGAGTGTTGGCCGGTATCAAGATAACCTTGTTGGAGAGTTCTGACCAATTGCCCTTTCAGGTTATACACTTCGAGGGACATCTGTCCAGGCAAAGAAATCCGGATAGCCATCTCCATTGATGTCTCCCAAAGCACCAGGTCTTTGATCTACAGGCACATTCGAAGTACCGATTAACAGACTGTCTGACAAGGTGATGTCCTCACCACCATAGTAAAGAGTAAAGTCATGCTGCCGAGCATCATAGGGCCCGTTAATGGCGTATTTTACCATGTCCGAATAACCATCCATATTCACGTCACCTACGCCGTTTATCCAGGTTATAGGGTAAGCTTCACATAGCTCGGACTCACCAAAGGCATCGGACCAAATAAATGCCTTCTCATTATTTCCAAACAAAGGTATCCAAATACTCTCATCCGCGAGTCCATCGCCATTAATATCTATGACCACAATACTTGCTCCAAACTGATCGCCAATATTCTCGCCATACAGTGTGGTAATTGGTTCCATTGTGTTTGTAGCCGCAAGAAGAGCGGCAAAACACAATAATAATAGGCAGATTAGTAGGTGCTTCTTTTGCATTAGCTTTTGCATAATTTCTCCTTACTTAATCCTTAGTCAGAAGTCACGTCCCAAGGGTTGGAGTACATTCCAACTCATTGTTTCACACGTTCTTTGAAGACACGAGAAGTCCTCACCTCGTACACACTATCAAGGTCATACGGCTAATTTCATTATCTACCATGCCACACATTTCAGTCAAGCTCTTTTTTAAAGCAAACTATTTTGTAAGAGGGCATGAAATCTCGCAGGGACGAGTGACGTCTCAAATGTTGGTGTAAATTCCAACTCATAATTTCATGGTTATTTGAGAACATTCTAAGTTCTCGCTTCTTGCAATTTATCTAAGGTCATATGACCTGTTACTATGTTTTTCATCTTTG
>JAQUJJ010000247.1 GCA_028681035.1 Candidatus Cloacimonadota bacterium | reverse complement strand
TATTTACTGCCCGGATAACTGCATAGCGCTGGCCATAATCGTTGTAGGCAAACCAGGTGGTGTTGGATGCGGAGTCGCGTGTCCACGCGACCTGACCCTTATCGTTGTAGCCCATAAGAGTGAAGGTGTTGCGGCTGCCGGAGGCGGCTACGACTGTTTCCAGTTGCACTATGGTTGCAGGGTTGGCTCCAAGTACATCGGTAGAGAGATTGCCGGACATGATGCTGCGTCCCAGGCTGTCATACCAGTTGGTTGTCACAACCCCGGTTGAGCTGATTGTTTTTGCCTGAAGGCCAGCAAGGATTATAGTGGCGTTGGTTAGGGTTGAGGAAGGTGACCATGGTGTTAACGCAAGGCCAATCACGAGCTTCTGCTCGCGGTTGAGAAGTTGGAGGGAAGTTGATTCATTGCCGCGGATGTCTGTGGCTTTTATCTCACTCGTTATAAGACGATAAACGAAATCTATCCAGTGAAGACAATATTTCATGTAGTTTTTCACTCTCCTAAAACTCCTTTCTCGACTCTATGAACACTGTAACGCTTCGCTATCCCCTTGCGGAAGATCAACGTGCCTGTGCGGCCACGCAGACAGGCCTGCCTGCGTGCGAAGCACAGACAGGTGACTCGGGGCCAATGTGGCTCGCTACGCCTTCATTGTAAGACTCTTTCCTTCTCCGCTCTCCACCGGTTTTAAACGGCACTTTCTGGATGACCTTCTTTTTATTTCTACTCCGTATCTTAGGCAGTAAATGTTTTCGCATGAGTTCCGCTTCATACTTAACCTTTTCATCAGATATATCCAGTAAGAATCTTCCTGTTAGTGTTAACTCTTTTAACTCTAAATCAATTACATCTTTGATTCTTTTATTCTTCTTGACTATTTGTAACACAACCAAACATTTTTCATCATCTGTGGCATTAACTTGATCAGCTATAGACAACACATCAAAAAGCATTCTTTTATTTTGCACTCCCATAAGTGGAAAATCTGCTTGAGTTGAATTTGAAAAACTTAACAAATGTATTTCGTCAAACTCCATCAGATTAATTGCATAGCAACGCAAATAGTCCAGATAAACGGACTCAACTGAATTAAATGCCCATTTGTACAGCTCTACTTTTAAGTCATCCGATGCAATAGTTGGATTTTGACCTACTATGTTCTCCATAACTAGACGCATTTTTCGGCGGTCAACATCGAATATGTACTCGAATAAGACATCAGCTTCAGCTTCATAGGATTGGATTACCCCTAAAATATTTCTGTCATTCTCACACTCAGGAAATACAACTTTGAAAACAATGGGGTTGAATTCCGTCAAAACTAACTTTTTCTTTCGACAATAGATTAACTTAGGAATTATTTTGACATCTGTATGGACATTAGTGAGTCCGCCAGCCACACATACTATTTGCCTAGACCAATCCTTTTCTTTATCTTTCGATATCAAATCGTGCATGATTTGATTTGGACTATATCCTCCCCATGCAGGTGTTGATATCATTAGTGCTGTCCCTTTGATTTTTATCTCCTTTCCATCAAGAAAGTACTTCATATATACCTGCGACACACATTTGTTTTTCAAGAAATAATTCCACAACCCGAGACTGTTTATGGCTTTTCCCGTGTTGTTAGATATGTTCAAGGTGAAAGAAATAGGTTCATATGGAAGATACTTAGTTTTACAACTGTTATGCGTAATTGATATGGATTTGCTCATTCGCCACGCGCAAAGGTCTGCCCCGAATAGATACAACAGGATCATCCCGATAAAGGTAAATATCCCTAAAATCGCAAACGCATTGCCTAACAGTCTCCTAGTATTTATCACAATCACTCCCATTAATAATTTCACTCGCCTTTTGTTTCACAATAACTTCTGTTGCATCGGAAGAATTTACCATTTCTTTATCAAAACAACTTCTTATGGAGTTAAAAATTGCATCGACAAGGGAATCAGTACCGTAACCAAATCGAGAATACGCACGCATTTCGGTACACACCTTTCTTTTAAAACCATCAGAAACCGTATCGTTTTCGATATCATAACCACAATCGGTCTTTCCTTTGCAAAAACTATCTAAGTAGTGTACCAGCTCATGATTTAGCGTCTCAGCCCACTCATCTATATCCCGCTTCTCATTACTACAAAGGACAATACTTTTGCGCCCCGTAACATTATATTCCAACCAGGTTTGATGTCCATGACTGCCTCTCATTCCAAAAAAGTACTCTATTTCATCACAACATCTACATCTTATCTTGATCGGAACTCTCAATCCGCAATTCTTCACAGCATCTATCAACTCTTGTCTAAGGGTTTGATCCATGTGACTTGTCCAACTTGAAACAAAATGCTTACATGATACTTCCGTACCCAAAAAATCCCACTTATTCACCCCTCCATTACCAACAAATCCATAGAGCAACAATCCACCCCGCTCACCAATCGGATCCTTATTCAACCATCTTCCCGTCACAGGATCATAATACCGATACCCATAATAATAAAACCCAGTTTCTTTATCTAGATACTTGCTGCTGAAACGGAAGACAAAATCATCGGCCATTACACCGGATGAATCGGAGGTGTTGCCGAATGCGTCATATTCGTAATGCGCGACTACGGTGCCGGAATCATCGATGTACTCGGTTACGTTTCCGTTGGCATCCGCCGTCGCATAATAAGTGTTGATTTCAGAATTTACAACCTTGGTTTCACACAATAATCCACCTACACCACCAGCCCCCTGAAGGGAGCCGGAGAGGTCCAAACCCCAGCAATAGAAGGATGAATTATGAGGGATGAAGGATGAATTATTAGTGGAGGTTTGTTCGTGAATTAGATTCCAACCATCGTAGATGAATTTAGAGGTTAGGGAGCTGGAGGGAGTTGAAGGGGTTAGAGTAGTTTTAAAAATGCGGCGGGATTGGTGGTCGTAGGTGTAGCTTGCGATGACTGCGGTTGTGAGGTTAGACACACTAATCAAACGGTTTTCTGCATCCCATTGGCAATGCCAACCCTCACCCCCGGCCCCAGAGGTGGAAGGAAGGAAGGTCATGTTGCCGTCGAGATCAAAGGCCGGGGTGCCAGATAATCCGCCTGTGATGTTGGTGTACTGGTTCAACCCGTTGGCGGTATAATCCGTGGCCAAGGAATTCTTCACCTCCTGATTCCGGTTTCCTATCGGATCGTAGGCATAGCTGTATGTGTTGGTTCCCATGTGCGCGTTTGTCACCTCTGAGAATGTATTATACCCGAAGGTGTTCGCTTCAGTCGAGCCGCGATTGATGTAATAATCGCTGCGGGCTGTGCGACGGCCAAGGGCGTCGTTAGTGTAATCAAATGAGCTAACCACGGAAGGCACGGAACCCACGGAATTTATGATAGCGGTTACGAGGTTGCGGTTGAGTTCAAATGATTTTTGAATTTGGATTTGTGATTGCGGATTGGCTGATGAGATGCCAGTGTAGCCAGCGAGAAGGTCGCTGCCTGATAAATAACTGTACTCAAAAAGATTGGAAACCACAGAGCGCACAGAGAGCACAGAGGAGAAGCGGCCGTATGTGTCATAAGAATATGACACTGCAATGAGTGGTTGCTCTGCTGAATTGAAGAGGGCATAACCAGTGTTGCGCCCGAGAGTATCGGCTGAGCGGTCGATTTTAGCACCGTTCTGGAGTTCATAGTCGAGTTCGAGGGTTACGGGCGAGTATACAAAGATGTTGGTTGAAACCGATGTTGTCGCCGAGAGCTGACGACCTAAACGATCGTAGGTGTAGGTGACTGCCGGGGTTTCATCGTTGTAAACCACGTTGGTGAGTGACCCCGCGAAGTCGTAGGCGTAGTCGGTGGTTATGCCGCGGGCCCAGGTGCGCTGGCTGAGCTTGCCTTCAGACGTGTAGGTGTAGGAGGGGCCGTGGCCATCGGCATACACTTTATCCGTCAACAGTCCGGTTGCGGTATCATACACCCACTTTGTGATGTCGATCTTATCACTTGCGGCTGGCTGCCATGTAGAGAGCGTTTCACCAGCAGGTAACTGGGTCAACAAGTTGCTTTTTCTCAAACTCTCGTTTCTAGTTGTAGCCATGGCGA
>JAQUJJ010000075.1 GCA_028681035.1 Candidatus Cloacimonadota bacterium | reverse complement strand
GCGATATAGTTGCAATAGGCGATTTTAACATGAATACGCTACTGGATTATCGTTACAACAAAAGATGTAAAGCAGAGAGCGGCAAAGCTGGTTCCTGTGGACGCAAGTCCGGTGCTTCCGGTGATGATTGTGTGCTACGCCTGCCTTTAGGCACAGAAATATACATATTGGAAGACGATAAACGGATTAAGCTTGCTGATATCACTGTAGCCGGCGAGAAAGTAGTGCTCTCCAACGGTGGACATGGCGGCAAAGGCAATAGTAACTTCGCCACTCCTACCAATCAGGCTCCCCGACATGCCACTCCGGGTGGTCCAGCCCATGAAATGGAATTGGAATTAGTGCTAAAGCTAATGGCGGATGTGGGCTTGGTCGGTTTCCCCAATGCCGGCAAATCCACCCTGCTAAGTGTTCTGTCCTCAGCACGTCCCAAGATTGCCAATTATGAATTCACCACGCTTGAACCCATGCTGGGTGTGGTGCGTGTGGGAGATTACAAGAGCTTTGTGATGGCAGATATCCCCGGTATCATAGAAGGTGCACACATGGGTAAAGGATTGGGACACCAGTTCTTACGCCATATCCAGCGCACCAGCATCCTGCTGTTTTTAATTGATGTTGCAGCAGCAGACCCTGTGGAAGCATATCGCACGCTGAGAGAGGAGCTTTATCTGTACGATTCGTTTATGGATAAGAAGCCGCACTTGATTGTAATCAGCAAAACGGATACCATTCCCGATGATGAACTGAAACCCCGCTTAAAAGAGATAAACAAGGGTTTCAAGAAACAATTTGGAGAGGATATCATTGCTATCTCGTCCGTTAGTCAGAGCAAGCTTGAGGAGCTGAAACACCTGGTTTTCCGCACTATTCACCAAGACCAATGAACGTTAATAAACTAAAAGCCTGGCTTTGCCTGAAAAGCACACCAGAGTTAAGCCTAAAAAACACTCTGGAGCTGCTGAAACGTTTCCCAGACCCTCAGAGCTTTGTGGGCAATCCCGAGCATGAGCTGTACCTAAGCGACACCTTGCGTCCTGCAAGTGCAGAGTATTTAAGCCAAGCCAAGCTTCCCATTAATGCCAATTTGACATTTGACCTTTGTGAAAACCACCATATCAGCTATATATGTATAACTGATGCAGATTACCCAATAAGCTTGCAAAGCATCTATGCCCCGCCGTTGATACTTTATTATCGTGGTGATTTACTGGCTACTCTGCGTTCGGTTTGTCTTGCTGTGGTGGGGACACGCAAGCCCAGTGCTTATGGAGTGGAGATGTGCCGTCGGATGCTTGCTCCCGTTTGCGAAAAGGGAACCACAGTTGTAAGCGGGTTAGCCATGGGCATCGATACCATAGCCCACCAAGCGGCATTATCCGCCAAAAGCAAGACCATCGCTGTTCTGGCATCAGGCTTGGAAAGCATCTACCCTCCTGCAAACAAACACCTCTCCGAAAAGATTGTTAGCAGCGGCGCACTGGTAAGCGAATACGAGCCGGGAACCAAGCTGGAACGCTGGAACTTTCCTGCTCGCAACAGGATTATCAGCGCATTGGCACAAGCTGTGTTGATTGTGGAAGCTCCTCTTGATAGCGGTGCTTTGCTAACTGCCAAGTTTGCCCGTGAGCAATCTCGCCCCATTTATGCTTTGCCGGGGAATATAAACCACCTCAATGCTCAAGGTCCCAACCAGCTTATTCGGGACGGGGCAAAGCTTATCTCCTGTCCAGAGGATTTGTGTGCGCTGCTTGGCTATAGCAAAGAAGCTCCTGAACAGCTTGAAATCTTGCCCGAACTTAGCACCGAAGAGCAGCAAATCTACGACATTATGGGAGCAGAGAACCGAGAAATTAACTTCGACGAATTCCTGATGCTCACCGGTTTCAGCTTCGGGAAACTGTCTATCGTGCTACTGAATCTGGAGCTAAAGGGTATGCTTGCCAAGAGCAGCGGCAACAGCTTTATGAGAGTTTAAATAGTTTCGTTTGCGTTGTTCATATAAGCTATCACTTCCTCGTTTGCAGCCCCTGATAGGTTTTGATAGAACAAGGTGGCTGAGGTATAAAAATAAGCACCAATCCAGAAGAAGGGAATACCGAAACCAATAATACCAAGAATAAACCAACCAAAAAACGAGAGCATCAGCATGAAAAGCTCTGTTTTGTGACCCACCATCATTTCTTTGCTTCGCTTAATGGCATCCTGAGCACTTATCTGCGGGTTATCATGCAGGATAAAAAAGGTCATAGAATAGGACAGGGAAGCAATAATCCCAGGCACAATAAACAGTAGAGTCCACAATATTGTGTAAACATATACCAAGATACCGGCAACAAAGCTCCGCATGAAATCCTCTGAACCTCTGAACAAAGTATCAATCCCGAATTTATATCCTTTCACCAAGTTTAAATACGTGGTGGCAAGTCCTAAAGCGAGAGGTCCAGCTATCGCCAATGAACCGATCCAGCCGACCCTAGGGATAGCCGAAATTCCGCTCTGGAGAAGAAAATAAACAAACATGATAATGGCACAGTTGTTCCACTGTCCGGTAAGTAATCTGCGAGCCTCAGCTCTGATTTCGAAACTTTCTAGCATGTGTATCTCCCTTACTTTCATGATGGTGCAAATAGTATTTACCCTAAACTGGACGTCAAGCAATATTTTATTTAGGGCGGTAGTTACTCTTCTGGGGAACTAAGCTTTTGGCTGATATAATCGGCAACTATATCTTCGGCTAAAAGCGCACTCGCTTTGCACATCGCCGATTTATGAGTTAAAAGGGAATACTGTTTTCTGTTCTAATACTTGAAAGCATTTGACAATTATTAGCATAGTTTTTACATTGTTTCTAAATGAGGATTAAATGAAGATATCTATGCTCGTTATTGCAGTAATGATTCTGCTGATTCACTTTGGTTTACAGGCTGAGGTGTCTCCCGAAGTAACGCAGAATGATGTTCCCCACAGCTATTCTCCCTTGAATGAGACAGATATTATGCAAATAAAAGAGCTTTTGGCTGAAGCCAAGTTATTGCCGCAATCCCTGAATTTTGAGAAGGATTGGGATCTCTCCACTCGCGAAAAAAGCGCATGGCACATGAATGCTTTACAGAAACCACTTACAGGTATTGAGCAGGTGGGAGCTTTGCGCGCAGTTTGTGCAGACAGCAGCGATGCCGGCTTGGCAGTAAGCATGAATCATTTTGCCAATATAGCCTGGGGAACTGATGATGCGATAGAAGTATATGCGGAGGCTTACTTTGCCTACCTAAGCATTTTTAATGCAACGGTGAAAAAACCCAAAGACCTCTTTACTTTCTGGAACAAGGTATTAGGCGGATTGGATATAGAAATCGCCGCTGCTTATGCCGATATTCCCAAAGCAAGTTTGGACACTTTAACCGCTTTCTTTTTTAATACATTCGCCGAAAGTGAAGACAAAGAGAAATATGCTAAGCTGTTAACCCAAAGAGCCTTGCCCAGCCCCGATAACTTGGAAACAGAAGCACTTGCAGATATGTTTAAAGGAATAAACCACGGCTTCTTATATCTCTCTGCCCTCAAATACTATGCCGCCACGCAAGTAATGAAAAAAGGCGCAGCAAAGCTATTATACACCAACAGGAAACCTCTGATAAAGCTAACTAAACACGGAGTGATGATTATTGGCACGGTGGTGGCGGATACCTACGATCAATACGAGATAACTGCGCTTGCAAAAAACCATTTGTGTCTGCTGATTGATCCCGCTGGAAATGATATCTACGAAATGAACCTTAATACCGGAAAAGATAACTACACTTACCTGTTGATAGACTATAGCGGAGATGATGTTTACCGCAGCAAAGCTCCTGCCGACATGTTTTTCAGCCTATTAGGACACGGCGTTTCTTATGATATAAAAGGCGATGATCTTTACCAGAATGACGATTTTGCCTTCAGCTCTTTTATCGGCACTAATCTGCATGTTGATTATGCAGGTAACGATATATACCACAGTGGCATATTCTCCCAAGGTGCTGCCATGCAGGGCATTGCCATGCTGGTTGATGTGGAAGGGAACGATACCTACTCTGCCACCACTATGGCTCAGGGCTTGGGCAGCGTGAGCGGAGTGGGTGCCTTGCTGGATTATTCCGGTGCAGATGTTTATCAGCTCGGGGGAAAGTACTTTCATGCCCCTCTTATGCCCGATGATTACCGCAGTATGGGGCAAGGCATGGGCTTTGGTATGCGCCCGGATTTTGCCGGAGGCTTGGGCTTGCTGTATGATAAGAACGGCAACGATAAATACTTAGGCGGAGTTTATGCCCAAGGTGTAGGCTATTGGTATGCCACGGGTGTGCTAATAGACGAAGACGGAAACGATGTGTATAACGCTATATACTACCCGCAGGGTTCGGGCATTCATCTTGCCTGCGGATTCCTGTACGATGGCGGCGGCAACGACGCTTATTACAGCCGCCACGGTCCCGGAGAAGGTGCCGGTCACGATTGGGGCTTTGGTGCCTTGATAGATGCAAGTGGCAACGATGCATATTCCATACAGGGTGGTAACGGCTTAGGCTTAAGCAATTCGGTTGGCATCTTTGTGGATAAACAGGGAGACGACCGCTATGAACGTGGTGAACCCCAGAACTATGGTAATGGTGCTTTTGCTCGTTCCACTGGCAGCATTGGCTTGTTTTTGGATATGGGTGGCAAGGATGTATATCCCGATTCCACCAAGACCAATGACAGCACTTGGCAGAAAGGAACTTATGGCATTGGCAGGGATATTGAAATCTACAGTGCCACAGCTCCCGCAGAAGAAGTTCAGGCTGGAGATGCCCCCTTGGTGGCTGCCGATGCGCCTATTGCAGAAGTATTTAACGCTGCCTCAGAATGGGAAGTGGGCAGTGCCATCAAGCGCGTCCGAGAAGCCCGAAAAGTACTTGCAGCCCGCAGCGAGGAAGCTTTACCATATATTTTGGACAACAAGTTGGGCACTAATTCCGGCTTGGAATACCGTGCTTTGGAAACCTTCCTGACAGATGTACCGGCTTTCCACGCCAGGCTTTTCGATTTTGTGGACGATGCAGACAGTCTGAAAGCAAAGACTTCAATGAGTCTGATTGCGGGTGTAAAAGACAGCACTCTCATAGTTCCCATTCGTAAACACTTGGAAAATAAAAGATATATAACTGCTTGCATTTCGCTGTTGGGTAGCATCAATAGCGAAGAAAGCGTACAAATACTCTCTTCTTATGCGTTTCACACCAGTGAACGCTACCGCTACATAGCTGCACGCTCCCTAAGGGAAATTGGCAGCAAATCAGCATACTCCATGCTAAGAAGCATGAACCAGGATGAATCCTTCCTTGTTCAGGCATTAATCCGTAACCTCCCGGAGGAGAAACCATGATCGAACAGAAGAAACGCTTTGAGGAATATCTCAAGGAAATCGGACTGACAGACATTCCCCAGCTTATGGGTAAGTTCGAGCATTATTTCCAGTTATTAAACATCACCAACCGCCAAGTTAACCTCGTTTCCCGTAATACTCCACAGGTTAAGTATTGGATTCAGCATTTTCTTGACAGCCTGCTTGCCTTAGAATGTTTGGAGTTGGCAGATAAGACCGTGCTGGATTTCGGTTCAGGCGGTGGTATCCCTGGAATTCCATTGAAGCTTGCGGTGCCGGAGTGTACGATGGTGCTGCTGGATTCGGTGCAAAAAAAGACGCACAGTATGCAGGAATTTGTGGAAGCCCTTGGTTTGTCGGATACGTCAGTAGTGTGCTCCCGTCTGGAGGATTACGCATTTACCCCCAGACGCCCCAGTTTTGATATCATTGTATGCCGTGCTGTTGCTCTGGAAGAACGCTATCTGGCACCACTGAGGAGATTGCTGAAACCTTCCGGTATGGCTGTGTTTTACAAAGCACAAAAGCTGGCGGATTTGGAAGGTTTGAAATATCAAATCCTGCTGGAACGCACAGACACAGATTTGGGACAACGCAAGATTATAGGAATTAAACAACGCGACCTAATGAAACATTAATAAAGCACTTTTTAGATAAGGACATATATGGCGAAAGTTATTACGATTGTGAACCAGAAAGGCGGTGTCGGCAAGACCACCACAGCGGTGAACCTTGCTGCCGGTCTGGCTGTGTTGGAGAAAAAGACACTGCTGATAGATTTTGACCCTCAGGGAAATGCCTCCAGCGGAGTAGGCATAGATAAAGACAAGCTGGAGCTGCAAATATATGATGCGCTTATCGGGCGCGTGCCCATTGCCAGCACGATTCTTCCCACCAATACAGCCAACCTGTTCTGCGTTCCGGGTAACATTCATCTAACCGGTGCAGAAATTGAACTGGTGCACGAGTTTGCCCGTGAACATAAGCTGAAAGAAGCCTTGCAGCCTATCTTGAATGATTATGATTTCATTCTGATAGATTGCCCGCCATCTTTGGGCTTACTAACCGTGAATGCCATGACCGCCAGTACGGATGTGTTGGTTCCTATTCAATGCGAATACTATGCCCTGGAAGGAGTTAGCCAGCTACTCACTACCATACGCCTCATTCAAAAGAATCTGAACCCCAATCTGGGCATTATTGGCGTGCTGCTAACCATGTTCGATAAACGGGTGAACCTCTCTATGCAAGTGGCAAAGGAAGTGCACCGCTATTTCAAGGAAAAGGTGTTCCGCTCGGTTATCCCACGCAATATTAAGCTTACCGAAGCACCAAGCTTTGGTAAACCTATATTTTTATACGACATCCGCTCTTCGGGAGCAATGAGCTATCTGAACCTCGCCAATGAAGTAATAGAGCGCAGTAAATAAGGAAAACAAGAGATGAATGAACATCTGGGACGTGGATTATCCGCCCTTATTCCAGAGCGGGATAGTGGTGCAAATCAGCAATTGGGCATCGGAATGCTTCCGATTGATAAGATTAAGCCCAATCATTACCAACCGCGTAAGACCTTTGACCCAAAGCGTTTGGCAGAGCTTAGCCAGTCTATTAAAGAAAATGGCATTATCCAGCCTTTGATTGTTACCAAAACCAGTGCTACAGAATACGAGCTGATAGCAGGCGAAAGGCGGCTGGAAGCGGCTAAACTTGCCGGACTGGATATGGTTCCGGTGGTTATCCGCAGCGTTTCCAAGAAAGAACAGCTCCAGCTTGCTATTATAGAAAACATCCAGCGCCAAGACCTGAATCCCATAGAGGAAGCAATGGCTTATTCTGCGTTAGCGGAAGATTTCCAGCTTACTCACGAGCAAATAGCGCAGGTGATGAGCAAAGAACGCACTACCATCACCAATAGTATTAGGCTGTTAAAGTTGCCTGCGAAAGTGATTAGCATGGTATCAGGCGAGATGTTAAGTCCGGGACTTGCCCGCTGCGTGCTTTCTGTAGAACCAGATTACCAGCAGAGCTTTGCCGATTTTATTGTTAAATACAAGTTTACCGTGCGTCAGGCGGAAGAAAAAGCCAAGGTGTATGTGGAGTCGCT
This sequence comes from Candidatus Cloacimonadota bacterium, assembly GCA_028681035.1. Next base: position 9,834 of record JAQUJJ010000075.1, on the reverse strand, counting down.
GCAAAAAGATGACGATGCACCCAAGAAAGCCGCCCTTGTACGCAGTTTTGAGCAGGAACTCAGCTCCCTTTTCAGGCTTAAAACCACAATCCGGGAACACAAAGGCAAGGGCAAGATAACCCTTGAATACAAAAGCCCGGAAGAATTGGAACTCCTCAAGAGTATCTTAGCCAAATTGAAGTAATCTCCATGAAGAATGTAATAGTTACCGGTGGAGCAGGCTTTATCGGGGCGAATTATATCCACCTGTTGCTTTCTGAGCCTGCGTTTACAGGTAAGGTACTGAATATAGACAAGCTTACTTATGCAGGGAACCTGCAAAGCTTGATAGATATCGAAACAGAACACGGGGGCAACCACTACTTCTTTGAGCAGGCAGATATTTGCAACACACCTCGTATTGCCTCTATTATAAAAGCCTTCCAGCCTGATACCATTGTTAACTTTGCTGCGGAGTCCCATGTTGACCGCTCCATCGATGCACCTATGGATTTTATCACTACTAATCTGGTGGGTACGGCAAGCCTGCTTGGGGCTGCTTTGGAGTATTACCGCAGCCTGTCCGAAGAGGCAAAGCAGTCTTTCCGCTTCCATCATGTATCCACGGACGAAGTTTACGGCTCTCTGGGTGAAAGCGGGCTGTTTACAGAGAGCACTCCTTACGATCCATCCTCCCCATATTCTGCTTCCAAAGCGGGTTCAGACCATCTTGTACGTGCCTGGCATCGCACTTTTGGCTTACCCGTAACTATTTCCAATTGCAGCAATAACTATGGCGCATACCAATTCCCCGAAAAGCTTATCCCGCTAATGATTTTGAACTGTCTGGCACATAAACCTCTACCAGTTTATGGCAAAGGGCTGAATGTGCGAGATTGGCTATACGTGGACGACCATTGCCGGGCAATAAATACCATCATCCGCAGTGGAAAGACAGGTGATACTTACAACATCGGAGGTGCTAACGAGCTGCAGAATATACAAATAGTAAACACTATCTGCACGTTGCTGGACGAAATGCTGCCTTCTGATAAACTGCAAAGCTACAAAGAATTGATAAGCTACGTGGCAGATAGACCTGGGCACGACCTACGCTATGCCATAGACGCCACAAAGATTCAGAGAGAACTTGGCTGGCAAGCTGCCGAAACCTTTGAGTCTGGCATTAGAAAGACCATCCTTTGGTATCTGGAACACAGGCGGTGGTGGCAAAACATCCAGAACAAAAGCTACCAGCAACAACGTCTTGGTTTAAACACATAGTCCCCTCTGCCAAATCTCTTGTAGCTATACTCCCCAAATCTCCTTGGCATATTCCTTGATAGTTTCATCGGAAGAGAACTTGCCCATATTGGCTATGTTAGCCAAAGACATCTTATTCCATCTCTGTTTATCTAAATACACCGCAGAGGCATCATTACTTACCTTCAGATAATCCGGCAAATCGGCGATTAAGCAGTAGTTATCGCCCTGATACAGTAGCAAATCAGTAAGTGGCTTAAACATCCCTGGCGACATGGGAGAAAGCTCGTCTGACTCGATAAACGCAAAGATGGCTTTGATATCCGCATTATGCTGCATAAGGTCATAGGGGTGATAAGCACCTGCCTTCAGGCTCTGCACTTCTTCGGCGGTCATACCAAACAGGAAGAAGTTCTCTGCTCCCACAGCTTCACGTATTTCTATGTTAGCACCGTCCAAGGTGCCGACTGTCAGCGCACCATTTAGGGCAAACTTCATATTTCCCGTTCCCGATGCTTCTGTTCCGGCGGTGGATATCTGGCGCGATACTTCCGAGGCAGGCATTATCCGCTCCGCAAGAGTTACCCGATAGTTAGGCAGGAATATCACGCTGAGGCGTTCGGACAGTTGCTTATCCTTCTCGATATAGGCACCGAGAGCGCAAATAAAGCGTATGATGAGCTTCGCCGTATAATAACCGGGTGCTGCCTTACCTGCAAAGAAGAAGCTCTGAGGTGGCACATCCACGCCTTTACGGATAAGCTGAATCAGGTGGATAATGCCAAGGGCATTTAGCAATTGCCGTTTATATTCGTGCATGCGCTTAGTCTGAAAATCGAAGATACTGTGCGGGTTCAGGTTATGATGATGTACAGAGGCATAATATTTACAGAAGTCTTCCTTGTTTTGGTGTTTCACATCGGCAAGCTCAGCCAGGAAGGAACTATCTGTCTGAAACTTGTTTAGCTGCTCTAATAATAACAGATCATTCCTCCAGGAAGAGCCAATCGCCTTGGTAATCAGTCCACTAAGACGAGGGTTACAAAGCATCAACCAACGGCGGGGAGTGATGCCATTTGTCTTATTATTAAAGCGTTTCGGGTATAAAGCATAGAAATCCTTGAATACTTTAGTTTTCAGTATTTCCGTATGCAAGGCGGATACTCCATTAACGCTATGTGAGCCGATAATTGCCAGATTCGCCATGCGCACACTTCTTAGCGGTTCTTCCTCTATTATGGATAGATTCTTTACGGCTGCTGCATCCACTTGTAAGGCAGACATAAAGCGTTTGTTAATTTCATAGATAATCTGTATGTGGCGGGGCAGCACCCGCTCAAATAAGGAAACCTGCCACTTCTCCAGTGCTTCGGGCAGGATGGTATGGTTCGTGAATGCCAAACACCGTTGTGTAATATCCCAAGCAACATCCCAAGGGACAGCTTTTTCATCCACCAGCTTGCGCATCAGCTCTGCCACTGCTATGGCGGGATGGGTATCGTTCATCTGTATCGCTGCTTTATCGGGCAGCAGCCGATAATCATCATGCTTTTTATCAAAGCGACGCAGGATATCCTGCAAGGTGGCACTAACAAAGAAGTATTCCTGTTTCAGGCGCAGTTCTTTGCCCTGCATGTTATTATCATTGGGGTACAGGACTTTGGAAATCATCTCGGAGTGGTTCTTTTCTGCCACTGCCTGCACATAATCCCCTTCGTTAAAATAGCCAAGGTTAAAGCCACGGCTACTCTTTGCACTCCAAAGCCTAAGGGTGTTCACATAGCCATTCTGAAAGCCGGGAACCAGATAATCATAGGCCATTGCCATCACATATTCATCGGGATTCCAGCGTGGGGTTTGGCTTCCATCTGCGCTTGTGCTTTCTGTTACACTGCCGCCAAAAGAAACAGGGAATAGCCGCTCAGGATGCGGGATTTCCCAGATTGAGCCATAGCGCAGCCAGTTATCGGGGCTTTCCACCTGCTCTCCGTTGATGATGTGCTGGTTAAATATGCCATATTCGTAGCGAATGCCATAGCCGTAAGCGGGTATTTTAAGCGTGGCAAGTGAATCCAGAAAACAAGCTGCAAGCCTGCCCAATCCGCCGTTACCAAGCCCCGCATCCCATTCCAGTTCGCTTATCATGCTAAGGTCAAAGCCTATTTCCGTAAGGGCGGCTATGCTTTGCCTCTGGATATCAAGATTTAGGATAGCATTACCCAAGCTGCGTCCGATGAGATACTCCATTGAGAGGTAATACACCCTTTTACGTTTGGCTGCATATTCCTGGGGTTGGGTTATCAGCCAGTTATTCAGCAAGATAGTACGCACGGCAGAGGCAAAACTGAGGTAGCAATCCATGGGAGTGGCAGAGTATTGGTCTTTGCCCAATTCGAACTTAAGATATTGCATAAAGCGCAGCACAATCTGCTCTGCATTTCCTTCCACACTAAGATGAGAAAGCTTGTCTGCAAAAGTGTCTTTCATGGTTCCTCCTGGTTGGGACGGTATGAGGATATAATAGCCTATTAGAAAGTAAAACCAACAGAAACAACAGCTAAGATGATAATAGTCATCCCCCCAATAAAATGATAGGAACACGGATTTTCGCGGATTAGTTTAGGTAAATCTGGAATAATTTAGCAGTTGATTATCTATTACACCTTGTTCGAATATCTGTGTTAATCCGTTTAATCCGCAAAATCCGTGTTCCTATTCAATCCATTTCACCCTATAAATTGCTTTTAAGATAAAAAAGCTTGACATAAGTAATTAGCTTTGTTATCGTGCAGCCACTAAGAAAAAGGAGTTTTACATGAAGACAAAAGTTCTTATTCTATCAGCACTGTTGCTGATCATGCTGCTCGCAGCATGCACCATCAATATTCCCATTGCGGCTACATCAAATCCCTTGGGACAGAAAACTGGTGTTTACACTCAGGTTGGTTATTTAGGTTTTCTTCCTATGATGAACGACGAGGACTGCATAGCCAAAGCTGCGCAGAACGGGGGTATCACCAAGATATCAACCGTTACTTTCAATTCGACTTGGTTGGTATTCATGACGAAATATGAAACCAAGGTTACGGGAGAATAGGCTCTCAATTCACATTTGTTAAAAAAAGGGGCACGTCGTGTCCCTTTTCTTTTGCTTAACTATTATTAGCCAAAAACCATCCCTACTATAGCAGCTAAAATAAGCATATAGAATGGGTTCAGCTTAAAACGCCATCCCGCTAACAGGCATGCCGCAAACACAATGCCAGAAAACCAATCACGCATCGCATCTCCGAACACCATAATCAGCGCAGCAGCAATTAAGCCTACGGACAGCAGACGCAGCTTACTAAATACATTCATAAACCACGGTTGTTTCTTAAGTTTTAAGTAACTGATGGTTACAATCAGCATTATAATCAGCGAGGGTAAGATAACCCCAAAGGTACAGAGCAAGGCTCCCAACACTCCGCCTTTCTGGTAGCCGATAAAGGTGGCAGCGTTTACCGCTATGGGTCCCGGGGTCATTTGTGAGATTGCCACCACTTCCATGAACTGGGTTTGGGTAAGCCAGGGATTGGTAATCACCACTTCTTGCCGAATCATCGCCAGAATTGCATATCCGCCCCCAAAGCTGAACAAGCCTATCTTCATGAAAGTGAGCATCATTTGCAGGTAAATCATGCTTTCTTAGCCTTTAGTCCTTGCACCACGGCAAACACAATTGTAACACTAATCAGATACATGGGGCTAATTAGCAAAACGCCCACTAAAATGGCTATCAACAAGGGAAACCAAGCATTCTTCAGGGTTACGCCCGCTTTCTTCGCCATTTCCACCAAGGGCACCGCAATAAGTGCTACCACAGCAGGACGCAAAGCATGAAAAGCCTTGTGCACCAACACTGTATCGGCAAAGCGGTTGAACAGCATGGCAATAAGCAGAATACTGATAATGGACGGCATAATAGTCCCCAAAACCGCCACTGCCATACCTTTCCCTTTTCTAAGGTGATAACCGATATAGATGCTGATATTCACGGCAATGGGTCCAGGACAGCTTTGTGCAGCGGCTAAGCCATCCATAAACTCCTCGTCACTTATCCATTTATGCTTATCGCATACTTCGCGACGAATCAGAGGAAGCATCGCATAAGCCCCACCAATAGTGAACGCTCCGATCTTAAGAAAGGTGGTGAAAATCTGGAATAACACGTCAGTTATTCTTTAGGTGGTTCTGCACCATGGCGACAAGTTCGGATACAAGCCTATCTTCGGAGACTTTTTTAACGATTTCTCCACGGGCAAACAGCAAGCCTTCTCCCTTTCCACCGGCAATGCCAAAATCAGCTTCTCTGGCTTCTCCGGGTCCGTTTACCGCACAGCCCATCACGGCTATAGAAACGGGGTAATCTGCATAAGCGGATAGCGCAGCCTCCACCTGTTCGGCAAGGTTAATTAGGTTTATGCGGGTGCGTCCGCAAGTGGGGCAAGAGACTATCGAAAGCCCTTTACGTAAGCCCAAAGATACCAGTATTTCCTTTGCTACTGCTACTTCTTTAACGGGATCGGAAGTAAGAGATACCCGCAAAGTATCGCCAATGCCTTCTTCCAGTAATACGCCCAAAGCGATGGCACTCTTTATGCTGCCCCGCATCATGGTTCCTGCCTCGGTAAGCCCCAAATGCAAGGGATAATCACACACTTGGCTAAGTTTACGGTAGCTTTCCAAAACGAGAGGAATGGACGAAGCCTTCACCGATACTTTTATCTCTTGATAGTTTAAGTCTTCTAAAATGCGGATATGCTGTAAGGCAGCTTCCACCATTGCTTTGGCGGATACACCGTATTTCTGGAGCAATTCTGCCGGCAAAGAGCCGCTATTCACCCCAATGCGGATGGGCAGCTTACGTTCCTTGGCAGCCGCTACAAGTGCCTGCACTCCTTCCACTTTGCCTATATTGCCGGGGTTTATCCGCAAACCGTCTATCCCTGCTGATATGGATGCCAAGGCAAGGCGGTAATCGAAATGTATATCAGCCACCAAAGGTGCGGATGAGACTTTTTTTAGTTCTTTTATGGCTTTACTATCATCTATATCCATCACGCTAAAACGGATAATATCGCAACCAGCACTTATTAATTCTCTTATCTGCCGGCTTGCCTCAGGGATGTTTGATGTTTTTACTGATAACATAGACTGGATACTAATGGGTGCAGCACCACCAATGGGGATGTTGCCAAGCATGATGCGTCGGGTACTTCTTCTTACTATTTCTTTCATATGGTAACCCTGCTAAAGTTCTGTAAATCTGTCAATGCCAATCTTACTGAACAGTTTCAAACAGAGAGAAGTAACAGATTGATTAACAAAGAGTAAAAGAGAAAAGAGGCTAAACAATTGAGAATTGAGAATTGAAAATGGAGAATGATTAAGTCTGGAGTCGTTGCTGCCGAAATATAGTTCCGCAGTACCCATAACTATGGGGCAGCAAGGACTACAGCGTAAACATAAAAGAATATAAATAGAGCGAGTAACAATTGAAATGTGGAAGTGCAAAACCTATAAGCCCGTAGGTAATGTACAATTTTACGCTTTCCAATATGATAAGTTCGTAATCAATCAATCTGTGTCACCTATAAGCCCGTAGGGCGAAATACGATAGCGACGGGTTCGGAGTGCCGCAGGCACGAAGACCCTCGTATAAGTCCAAAACCAAAATAAGCCCCTTGGGGCGACACAATAACTACACAGCTAACAGATAGATTAACAAAGAGTAAAAGAGTAAAAGAGAAAAAAAGACTCATAACTTTGGGAATGGAACACAGACTTATTCTACCACCGAGAACACCGAAGGCACCGAAGGTTTAACAAAGAGTAAAAGAGCAAAGAGAAAAAGAATCATTAAAAAAGAGGGAAAGAGAAAAGAGGCTAAATAATTGAGAATTGAGAATGATTAAGTCTGGAGTCGTTGCTGCCGATAAAAAGAATAACGACACCTAAAACTATGGGGCAGCAAGGACTACAGCGTAAATAGCACCACTTTGCATCGCTGTAGTCCTTAACACCGCTGAGGATACAGACTAATGATAGCTAATAGTGGTGTTAACGACTCCAGACTTAGCTCACAGCGCAGCTTAACTTTTAACTTTTAACTTTTTAATTCTTAGAGTGCTTTCCACATCCCTTGCTTGAACTGCCCTATCATTGTCCACCCAATGCCCTCCACATGGACAATGATAGGGCAATGATAGGGCAATGCAAGCAAGCAAGCTGATTATTTCAATAAGATAAACTTAAGCGCAGGAGCAGCCGAGCCAGAAAGTTTGTAAAAATAGATACCATTGGGCAGGCTGGCATTGGGGCTAAAGCTAATGCGGTTCTCGCCTTGAACCAGATTGTGAGCGGTTAAACTCTGCACTTTCTGTCCCTTTATATTGAACACATCGATGTTCACCGCAGCAACAGTCTTGTTGCTATTTACAGTAAGTTCTGCATTGGTGGTGATAGGATTGGGGTACATATTGCCGAGGTTCATAGGCTTTTCCACCAGCGTATCATCATCATTGGCAGATCCTTCCATGGCATAGCGGAAGGGGATGCTGTATGTGCCAAGATTGGGAGAGGTGAGCACAAAGCGGAAATTCGCCACGCCGGCATCGCCAATGATTAGGTTCAGGTGAAAGTCCTTTGATTCCCCATTGCCAAGGCTAATAGGCACGTTCATATTGCCAGAATAGCAATTGTCAGCGTCGCAATAGTTAAAATACCAGCCATCTGGAGCGGAATCCACTTCAATGCGCATAGTATAATTATCCGCTATTCCCATGTTGTACAGCCAGAAAGCCTGAGAAGTGTAGTCTATATTCGGCAAGCCTATGATGTTATTATTCCAATCCATCGCTGCACGGAAATTATATTCGGGCAAGGGAAGTGTGGAAACGTTTTGCACAATGGCTTTATCTGGTAGTTGGACAGATGCAATAGCCCAAAGATTGGCAGCATTCCAAGTGGGGCTGATGCTGAATGTTTTGCTGAAGTTAAAGGTAGAACCTGCACCGGTTAGATTGATATCATCGTATAAAATGCTGCGCACAACCTTGGTTTCAGCAGCTCCTATATTATCTTCCAGCAGGTAATAGACCACTTTTGCATTGGTGATTTCCACCGTGGGAGAAACCATCACAATGCTGCCGCTTAAAACACCGGTTGTGGTGGAGAAATTGGTAATATCCATAGAAAGAGGCGAAGAGCTGTAACGGAATTGGTTTATAGCGGCATTGTACAGGCTGCCGTCGGCGATACCTTCTCCGCTGCCGTTAACCCGTATTTTGCCGTTAAAGATAAGTGCTGGAATGCCGATAACTTCGTAATAATCGAAACGGTCTTGCACGATGGGAGTAGTTAAATCCCCGCTTTGAGTGTATAGTTTGGCAAGGATGAACTCGCCGTTATGTGTATTGGATAGGGGCACTTGCAATCCCTCCCAAGCCACAGCACATGCTCCACAAGTGAGGGAGCCAAAGTCCTCTGCTAAAATAGTGTAGGGAACGTATTGCGCCTCTGCATAAAGGCTGCCGATAAACAGCAAGGCTAAAAGCAAACTAATGTATTTCATAAGATACTCCTTAAAATAGTAGTTTTAAAAACGGGTGCTAAGCTCTACTTTTAAACCCTCAAAAGCAGAAACATAGCGGCAGACTCCATTGCGGCAGACCTTTCCACCGGCTTCTTTGCCACCAAAGATAACTAAGTCGCTATGGCTGGCGATGGGATATTTAGCTTCCATGAACGCCCAGTAACGGCTGTCTATAACAGCTTCAAAATCAGCCCAATTACTCTGTGCTCCAAGGGAAATGGCAAGCTTGCCGATGCTGAGGTCAGATTGGATTTTAGGTTCGTAGTGCTTGCCCGTTACTGCATAAATCTGCTTTTCTGAGATCATAAAATCGGCTTTCACAAACACGGGCTTGCCAAACACGGGTAAACCAAAGGACAAAGCGGGCGTGCTCTCCTTCTGCCAATAGCGGTTTACATCATCAGCTTTCTCTACTTGAGAATAGGCGATGCCCATTGTAGTGCTATCCACAATCCAGTCCAGCGAAGTGTAAAGGTCGTTCATTTGCTTGGTTTTAGGGCTGTCCCATGCTTCCGCATAGTCAGCATATAAGCTTAAGCTTGAAGTGATAGATAGTGTTCCGCGTGCCTGCCAGCCTTCTTCATCCAATCCGGTTGCCAAGGCATCAGAGAGCGTTTCGCTGTGATAGTTTGCCGTCGCCAAATCGTGCAGACGGTATTGAAAATCCTCGTATTTTTTGTAAGCCGCGCCCAATTGAAGCTTGCCAAGATTATAGTCAGCGTTAGCATAGATGGCGCTGCCAAAGCCGGTGGAAAGCCCCACTTGTTTATAGGTTTCGCTGTTGGCATATTCACCATAGGCATCCAGATTACTCCATGCTACTTGCACTCTGCTGGCAAATACATCCCTCTGGTTATACACGGTTGCTCCCAGAGTTCGATAAGTAAGCGCAGAAGCTCCCAAACGAATGCCGTATGCTATGGGAGAGAGAAAGTCTGCACCGTATGCCAAATCAT
>JAQUJJ010000074.1 GCA_028681035.1 Candidatus Cloacimonadota bacterium | reverse complement strand
ATCCAGTAAGCATTCCACGAGATCAGCTGTCTCAAGGTAAACAGGCTTCTCTGTGGCTCTCAGCAATCTGAGCAAGGCTGTCTCTTCGTCCTTGGATACTACCCTAATGCGGCCTTTGCTCTCTTTGAATGGTGTGAATATCTCTGCTGGTTGTTTAAGCTGCTTGAGGCACGTCTTAAGGGTAGCCTGATAGCGATTGATAGTTGCCCCTTCAATGCCGGTAGTTTCAAGTGTCTTTATGAGATTATCAACAGTCTCTTCTGTTATCTGGCCTACTGGTATGTTTCCTATCAGCTCTAACAAGCGTAGTGCTTTCCTGTAGGTGCCGGTTGCATCCTTGTTGTTCTTCCACTTCGAGTTGTACGTGATCTCGATTGCATCTTTAAGTGTTGTCCTGGCTGCTTTCTCCTGTGGTGACAGCTTACCTTCCTTCATAAGCCTTAGTCGTTCAGTATGCTCTACCTGCTTGGCTTCTCGCTTACTGGTACAGCCTGTTGACCTGAAATACTTCTTGCCGTTAATTGTGAAGTTGAAATAGTAGATACCCTGCTTGCCTCTTTTGTGAATGCTCATACGTTACCCCTTTCTCCAGCTTAGATTGATGCTGCTGAAGAAAAAAACAGGATACAGAGCCATTGGCCCCATACCCTGTAGGTAAGCATGTGTTCAGTTGTGGTCGTTAGATGCTACTTTATTGCCTACGTGTGTTTCATTTTAGTCGAATATTGTCTCGTGAGAGCCAGAGGTTACTTTTGCTTGGGTGGAGTAGTCGCTGGCATTGGAGGTGGGGCTTGTTGTGTAGGTGGATAGCCTTTCCCATCAGGCAATGTAACCTTTTTACAGAGAGAATGTGTTGAACCTTTAACCACTTGTCGCCTCCTTGTAATAGTTCTTAAAGTGTCTTGACGCTGCTTCCTCTGCTACCTTTAGATAGGCATTTTTGTCTGGCAAACTAAGATTGCCTAAGTGCTTCTTATATATTTTTTGTTTCTTTGACCTGATGTCAAATTGTAGCTTGTTTATCTCCTCTGCTGCCATAATCCCTCCAGACACCCCAAACCACTTCGCCTCTGCCTGGATAAAAAGCTCTTCAAGATCATGAGAAAGGGTACTTAGAGCCTTTAGTCTGGATCTGTATGGCAAGAATGGCTTTATTGCGCTTATAACTTGTGATGCTGCTATAATGCCTCCCCATACAAATCCATATTGCTGCCACACCACCCATGCTCCGATACTTGATGATGATGCTACTGCTAACAATATTTTTATGAGACGATCAACATGCTCAGTCCTGTGGAGGTACTCCTCCATGTAGTTAGAGTGAGATTTTAGATCATACATCTCTTGCCAATACTTTTGTTGAGGCATAAAGTGCCACCTATAAACATTGTAATGTGCGAAGGGAGCATTGCTGCCCCCTCCGTTCAGTCAGTTACTTCTTTTTGCCCGGTTTCTGCGTTAGTGCTGATGCTGCAACACTTTTTACCGCTGCGGGTGTTTTGGGATTAGCCAGCAGCTTACCTGCTTTAGATGCTACTTTACTAGACGTTACCTCACCTTTCTTACAAGCCATGTAAAACACCTCCTTTCCGGAATCAGAAAACTTGAAAAGGTATCTTCTGTATGATACTTGTTCTCCACTTGTATACAGCTTCACCCGTCAAGCCCCAACCTTTCCATGTTGGGCAAGCTCCAGTTGTTGTTAGCGCAACGTCTGGAGTTTTTTGTTTCCACAATATATTGTGTTTGCAAGCCCAATTAAGCACAACATGTATGTAGTGTCAAGGTTGTAGATGATGATTCTCTTATCAACAGCTAAGGTACTACAACAGCCCACGCTCAACAAATGAAAGGTACTCACCGTCACCGATGATAATATGATCCAGCACCTTACAATTAATGATCTCTCCTGCCTCCTTGAGTCTTCTGGTAATTGCAATATCTTCACTGCTTGGTGTGGGGTCTCCTGAAGGATGCTGATGAATACATATCAGTGCTGCTGCATTAGAGAGAAGTGCTGTTTGAAATACAGAACGTGGACATACTATCGACTGATTTAAACTACCAATCGACACCAGATCAACACAGACAATTTTATTTTTTCCATCAAGGTGTAACGTCAGAAATACCTCCTTAGTCTCAAGCATCAGAAACTTGAATGCCTCGTAAACCTGCTGAGGTGCTGTGTATCGTGTGCCTGTGGTGAAATAGCCGGTAATGTCTTCGCTTACATTGAGAACTTCATAGACTGCCTTGATCTGTTTAAGCTGAAGCCTCTGTGGGGCTGTTACGTTAGTTCCGAATAGGGTGTTGAGGGTCATGGTAATGTCTCCTGTTAGACACATCTATAGTGCGCTGTTGGTTGTATTGTGTGATTAAGTTAATGGTTGGTGGATGTGTTAACGGTAATATTGTGATTGGTAGGCTCATTCACATTTCAAATGGCAATGAGCCATAGGTGGTACTTGGTGGTGGTTGGTGCTGCTGTTTAACTTCCGCGTTTGAAACGCGAAGGACTAATCGTTAGATCAACGCTGTTGGTAGGGGTTGCTGGTAAGGTTCAGCTTAACGTAGATGAGGTTTAACAGCAGTTCTCCGCAAGATTGACATATGACAGTAGGTGCTGAGTCCCTGGCAGGGATGAAAGCATCAGTATCATGGTCAACAGTTCCGTATCTGACAGCATGAGCAATCTCCCTGCTTCCAAACTTCCGAGTACAGTATTCGCAGCGGCTCATAGCGGAACCTCTATATCAGCACAATCGGAACAGTAGGACATACCCCTTAGTTCTCGGCTGTCATCCTCTATGATGATGTCGTAACAGCCTTCACACATGACGCAGGTGATTTCTTCTATATGATCTGATTTCATGGTTGGTCTCCTTGTCAGTACAGACAGCTGATTAACTTCTGGACAATAGCAATGGGCTTCATGCCCTTCCACTTCGCACCTAGCGTTTCCTTGATCTCCTGGCAGTTGTGAAGAATGATGCTGTTAATGGGGTCTGGTTCCGGTGCCATATAGCTATTCAATCCCATGTATCCGAGACCCTTGTTTACTGTGAGCACATAGATTCCGATGCTTTCTGTGAAAATGTAGATGGTGTCTGTTGTTCTTCCCTGTAGATGGTAGTTGTTGCAGTTGTGGCTGAACATAAAGGACATTATCTGTAGTCCTGACTCATATGATTCTCTGTAAGTGAACAGCTTGATAGTTGGTGATATCTGAGTCATGGTATTGCCTCCTGGAACGCAAAAGGGACATTGGCCGTTAAAGCCTTTGTCCCTTTGTGCTTAGATTATTTGGTAGTTGATATTGATTGCTGGTTAGTTGCTGTCTCTCATTGCTCCACAAATGCAACAGCACCCATGATCGTAATCATAGGTGTAAGCTTGGCACTCTTCGCACCAGAACATCAGCCTGTTAATGCTCATGCTGCATCCTCCTGTGCATCTGGCTTCACATTAAGGATATAGTCAGATGCTTTCTGTGCCTGACCTGCTGCCTGTACCAATAGAGTCTTGTCGTTCTTCAAGGCTTTCAACCATCCCTGAATATATGCAGCACTGTTTTCCAGAGTGGTATTCTCGATACCAGCATGACCACATAGGAATGCAGCCCCCATCTCTGCAACAAGCTCTTCCTTGCTGTACTCATGACTTCCAAAGTAACTTGTCTCGATAACACCCTTCCTGCCAAGCCTGTTAGCATGTCCGGTAGCATGTGATAGCTCATGGAATAACGTATTGTAGTAATGCTCTATGGTATCGAAGGTGTGCTGGTGGCTTAACTGCACATAGTCAAGGGTGGGTGAGTAGTATGCTCGACCTCCACCGAACCGAATATCCGGTTTCATGGGCATTGCAGCTATGATCTCTTCAGCTCTGGTCACTGGATCGAATATGTTGTGTGTCTCTTCTGCTGGTGGGGGTGTTATTCCTTCTGTCTGCTCTATGTTGAATACTGAATAGAACCTGAGCATAGGTATCTTACCATTGGTGCTATTGTCTCCCTCGGTAGGTGCATCTTTTCTATCCAGCCATTTCCAGAAGATAACCGGCGTGCTCTTACTACCCTTGATAACATGTCCACCTTTGTCCTGACACTGTTTGAAGGTCATCCAGTATGGGCTACTGAACTCACTACATGCCAACATGAACACATTGACACCCTGATACTTCTTGCCACTGATAATGTTCTTTGGATAGCTGCTCTGGGCATTCCAGGGTTTCTTCCAGGGGATTACATTTTGCTCCAATAGCTCCATGATCCTCTGATTAATTACGTCATAAACATTCATACTATTCTCCTATCCAGCTTAGATTCCACCTCGTCAGGTGGTATGCAGTCCGACTGCTGAATAAAAAAAAGAGCGTATCTCCCGTTAAGGAATACGCTCTATTGGTAATGCTTATGTGTGGCTGTATATTGGAAGGTGGGGTAGAAAATAGTCAGATTGGGTCCTACTCCCCACACCCTACATAGTCCTTTGTCTTCCCCCTATACTTTCAGCTTTCAAATATATAAAAATGAAACCGATTTCCCCCACAACCTAGCCTCAAAATATATAAATATGAAAACCAAAATCACTCAGAATTATCTGACCTTAACTATAACTTGACCAGTTTACCTATATTATATGGCTCTGTCCTGTTTACATACATTCCATCACCCAATTGACCATTTTTATTCTCACCCCATACCCAAATAGATTTATCTTTTGCAAGTGCCAAACAGTGATTATTGCCAGCAGCAATAGCGACTATATTAGAAAGCCCTTTAACTTGCGACGGCAGATTTTTAGCCTGAGTTGTACCACTCCCAAGTTGACCACTTTTATTCACTCCCCATGCCCAAACAGTACCATCACTCTTCAAGGCTAATGAGAAATCCTTACCTGCCGATACAGATAGAACATTTGATAGATCTTTTATCTGCACCGATCCACCTGAGTATTTGCTTCCATCACCAAGCCCATACTCATTACTTCCCCACGCCCAAACAGTACCATCAAATTTCAAGAAAAGTGCGTGGCTGTAACCAGCTCCTATGAAACTCACATTATTATCTAATAGTCTATTGGATTTTCCGAACAAAGTAACATCACCGTTACTTGACAGAACTAATGACGCTCTTCCACACGCTGCAACTTGCTTGATATTACTAAAGCTCTTTAATTGCACTGGCAGCAAGTTCGGCCTGTCCTTGCCATACACGGTATTTGTGCCATCACCCAACTGATACGCAGAATTACTGCCCCAGCTCCAGACGTTTCCTTTATCATCACGGGCGAGAGCATGCCCTGCTCCAATAGAGATTTCTTCTATCTTTGCTGGCAATATTACGTCAGCTATGCTTTTTCTGATACCAGACGTACCATCACCTAATAAACCTGAGTTGTTATAGCCTGAAGATTTGATATGCCCGTTTTGGGATAATGTAAAAAAGTTATACACTTCCTCTTCTGTGTCCATTGAGTAAGCAATATATTTCAGTTCACCACTACTAATAATATTAGGTGTGTTTTTAGCAGAATACCCCCAAGCCCACAGCCTACCATTATCATCAATGTAAGATGATGTATTCACTGAAGCAAACAGGTTTTTGTTGATGTTCGAACCCGATATTGTATCAGTTGTATTTGCAACAGACTTAATTGATTCAGCATTTAACTTCTTGTCATTTGTTGTTGTGATTGAGTCTTGTCGTTGACAAGCAGTAAATATTATCGACAATATTATTATGCAGATGATAGCTAGTGTAAGGCGTAACTTAACTAATGATAGTTTTTGCATATATATTGCCCTTTTTATTAGTATTATTGATGTATTAACTATCTTTTTGATATACGCTTTTTGAATTCTGAATATTTAAGGCCTACACCTTTATCGCCAATTCTTTTATTATGCACATATGTTTCAGTACAGAGCTTATAAAATTTATCCTCATTAAATCCAGGGCGATCCCTATATGAAGCTATATCCATACCATACACATTAGGAATAAATGGTTTATCTTGTTTTGATTCAGGATATGCGCATGCATTTCCATAAATTTCATATAAGTGTTTATAATCGCTGTCAGATAGCTTTTTCATAACAATTTTTTTATTCTTTATCGTTAGCCTATCTTCCTCAAGTGTCGCTGTCACAATGTTGTTGTCATATCCTTCGCCTACTAAAATTATCTTATTACCAACTTTTATATTTGAATCCAATTCACGTGTGAATATCTTAGTGTCATAGATTTTATAAGCACCATTATTATTGATTTTTATGAGATCAAATCCATATTTTTCTATATTGCCACCTGCAAAGCTTGAAATAATGACTACGGTGTATTTATCAAAGTCATATTTCTTAACAATTGTATAACGACCGCCATCTTCTAATAGAATCTTGTCATTAAGCATGACCTTCATGTCTAAAAAACTTTCAGGCGCAATAGTTTTTAATACTCCACCCTTTGTATTCACAACTTTTAAATCTTCTGACGCCAGAGCAATGCTAACTAAACTTCCAAAGACCATAACAGCACAAAGACATATTAAAATGCGCTTCATTTACCCTCCGCTAACATAGATTTAATCTATAGCCTATACCACCTCATATTAGAATTATCAAGCCGCATTATTTCTAATTAAGATACATGGTCTACACATACTCATAGTTGTAATCTCCTGACATAGGAGTGTGTGCTATGGGTGGTATTGTAGATACTAAAGAGGTGGGTCGCCGTATAAGGCAATTCAGGCAGGATGCTGGTCTATCTCAAGAGGCTCTTGCTGAGTTGATTGGTGTTAGTTTTCAGCAGGTTCAGAAGTATGAATCAGGCCATACTACCCTTAATATCCTCAAACTCCAACAGATAGCAGATGCACTCAAGGTACAGGTTTCAGACTTCTTTAGTTCGGTTCCTACGCAGCATATTAGGCTCTCTGGTGAAGAGGATCAGTTGCTACAGGCTTTCAGAAGTATCAAGAATGCTGAGATGCGTGGTTGTATCTTAAAGCTGGTTAGTAATGTCAATAAACGTGTTAAGTGATCATATTATATAGCCAAGCATACTTCTCGTGCTGTGTCTGTTATGGCTGCATGGCTCCTTAATAACGAGGCTTTGTCGCACTGCCTATTAAGATAACCACTCACCATTAGCCCAAGATCATTCACGGCAGCATTTAGTTGAGCATCAGAAGGGTTTTTCAGATTTAGAAGTATCTGTATTTTGTGTATCTTCCTCACTACCATGCCGTAGTCGATACTTACATGTATATCAGGATCACTCACCTCAAGAAGCTCTGGAACAGCTTGCAATAGCAACTCACGTTTTTTGTCATTGCGTTTTGATATTGCCTCTAACCGCACTTGCGTAATGATTTTATTGTATTCATTGCCTAGAACATGCTTTGTAATCTTTAGCTGAATGATGGCAGAGATTGATGCCCCTGCTATAACACCGCCAACTGTAATACATGCAACAAGAACTGGATCGGTCATAAAATCATCCTATCGGCCATCCGCCACGACTATCAATCACAACATCAATATCACTCATCAGCTTCATTGTTGCTGCCAGTGCTGAGACTACCTGCTGATAATGGGTTAAATCATCATAGGTAAGCTGTCTACCCTTACGATCCTTTAACCACTTGTCACATACCTGATAGCCGCCTATGTGGAACTCCCATACCTCTTTAGGAACACCTTCAAAGTATTGAGTGCTATTGATCCAGATTCTTCCCTTAACATCATCAAGTGGTTCCTGATAGCGTACCTTCTCAATATTACTATCACCAGCTACAGGATAACCTGTAATCTTAGGTGCTTTTGACTCCATAAGATGTAGATCAACAAGCTGTTGTCCTAATGTACATAGCTCTCTGAATAGCTGTGGTTTTGATGTAAGAGGTAATCTAGGGAAGTCTATCTTTAGGAACTCAGCGTACCTGCTCCTATAGGTTGGGGAGTGGAATACAGCATACATGTAGTTGAATATATCTTCTGGGCCAAAGGTCTGCTCTCTGTCTCCCTTACCATCCTGGATGTACTGCATGGATATCTTGGCTGTAATGTCTTCTATGAACTTTGGTGACAGGTTGGGCTTGCGTCCTCCTGGTGCATCAGTAGGTGTTTCGTCAAACAGCGAAGCTTTTGGTGTCTCTGATGGGTAGAGGTAGAGAGGGAATATGTTAGAGCCATCTTTCATTTCCACAAATACTGCCGGTGCTGGAGCATTAGATACTACCGCATGCTGCCATGCTTGCATCTTAGTCTGACGAACTGTATTGAGGCATAGATTGTCTTTTCCTGCTACGTGATCCAACAACTCTCGACGTGGGTAATCCATTGTTACCTGGCTAAAATAGCAGGTTCTCTTGTCAAAGGGTCTGTAGTTGCAGGTGATGAGCTTTGTCTCCCATGCTTGATCTTCTCGGAGCAGCTTTCTTGCAGATGAAACTTGCCAGTCTCTATTGTCCTTTAGCGTGTATTTATCTCGTAATGCATCGTCTGTGATATAGGTGTCTTGCATGTCTCGTATGCGTTGCAGGACAGCACTTCTATCAAGATCAACAGCAAAATGATCTCTATGAGTCTGAAAGCCAAGCACATTGACAGACATTATGTCTGTTACCTTATGCCAAGCATCATATTCAGCGGCCAACACCGTATTCTGTGGAACAAATAAATAGAATGGCACCTGTGGCTTAAGTGATGCCCATTCCGTAGATGCAAGATCATTTTCCCAGAGCCACTGATACTTACCACCAACTAGCTTACTTTCACTGCCGACCTTCTCATACACCTCACGTTTGCCCCATAGATCAGTGTGGTGAACAGTTGCAAGCCCTTCTCTGCTCTTGGTGCGCTTAACGAATATACCTATTGCGACACCCTGCATAATATCAAAGACATTCTTGTCCTCTGTACCATCGGGGCATTTCTCTTTTTTCTTGCTGTTGCCATGCAGATCGAGAATATAGATGTCATCAAAGGTCTGCATCAAGCTCTGACGCATACCTCTAAATGTGGGGTTGTCCAGGTAGCCATTGTTGCTGATGAAAGCCAGCACACCATAACCAGTTTGCTCTATTCGCCACTGTGCAAACCTGATGAACTTTACATAGTCATCATTCAGCCACTTAGGATTCCGTTCACCTAATGGCAGTCCATCAACCTCAAAGTAATTGCCTGTTTTCTTATTGTTAGAGCTATCAATGCCGCGCAACAAGCCGCTTATCCATTCACCAGTGTTGGCTGAATGCCCAGAGTAGGGAGGGTTGCCCAGAACTACCATTACAGGCGAGTCCTTCTTAACATTGCTTGCTGCATTGGCCTCTTCAGCTATCCATTGGGTGAATAGTGGTAGGCCGGTCATGGCATGTGCTTCTTCAAGGGTGTTTGTCAGATAGATTCTGATACGCTCTGATGATTGGAAGTCGTAACCTGATTCTTTTAGCTGTAGTCCTAACTTCATGTGAGCTACAGCATATGGAGCCATTAACAGCTCAAAACCATATATCCTTGGTAACAGGTGTTGGGATACATAGCTTGACCACAAACCCTTATCGTCTTTGAAGCTCTCTTGGATATGGTCAACTACTCCATGTAGGAATGTACCTGTCCCTGTGGCAGGATCAAGTATCTGTACCTTGTGTACTTCTGTCTGCTTATTGGTTCCTGGGATGGTGGCTTTGATCTTGCTGGAGTCTGCCAGTCCATCTGCTAGCTTGAAGTCGGTCTTTAATATATGGTCAATACTCCTGACAATGTACGAGACTACCGGCTCAGGCGTGTAGTAAACACCCCTGGCTTCCCTCATCTTCTGGTCATACGCTGCAAGGAATGATTCGTAGAAATGAACAACAGGGTCTTCCTGTCGGGTGCGCTTGCCAAAGTCTTTCAGGATGGCTTCTATATCGGTATGGTTAAGCAGTTCGGCAAGATCATCAACAGCCCATACAATACGATCATCAAGATCAGTACCGGCTATGTAGTTGAACATTTTTCTTAAGAATGGATTGGTCTTCGGTAGTGCGTATCCTGCACTCTGGCGGGTGAACTTCTCTGTAGGGTCAGCATTGCATCTGGCGGCAAATAGGCCATAGCAGATAGTTTGTGCATACATATCAGAAAACTGCTCTGGTGTTAGATCATGTAATAGAACCTTCCTGAATCCTTCCAGCTGGTCATGTAGCGGATCAGGTTCATCATCAGTAAGGTCTTCAGAGTTAAATGCTTTCTGGATGGTATCACGTATCAGTCTGGCTAATGCTGCCATCCTGACAGCAAGCTCTTTCGGAGAGTTAACTGTAGAGGCCTTGGCAGTAAGAAATGCCTGTAGAAGTTCACGTACCTGTTGCTCTCCATCAGGATCAAGCTTGATTTTACCATTTACTATAGATGCAAGCCTTGCCGTCAATCTATGCTGCCCTGCTACATACCAGCGAAATTCAAGATAGTCAGTCAATACCAGATTACCCAAACTTTCCAGGTACCGTTTTAACTGTTCTCC
Source organism: Candidatus Cloacimonadota bacterium (assembly GCA_028681035.1). The sequence continues at coordinate 6,855 of JAQUJJ010000074.1, read as the reverse complement.
ACGTGCAACTTCTGTCAACGGTTTCCCGATGTCCTTTGCTTCTATATATCCAAGGGGAGTATGACCTTTTGTGATTATGTAATCAGGAGCGCCACACTTCACCCTGCGGGGTTCATTAGTCGCAACAATACCAGTTGCAAGTGACTCTATTAAATCCTTAAGTGCTGGTCTGTGGGTGTGCTCAGTAGCATTGCCAGCATTGTAGGCTTTGGTTGTGTTGGAGAGATAGTCGTGGAATGACATTATAAGTCCTGTGTTATTTAGAAAGTTTTTGCTGGCAGTCTCGGCAGAGTATCTTGCTATCAAACTTCTTCTTATTCATCCTGCAAAAGAAAACCACCTTACTGTCAACCACGGCTTTGCGTGAGTCGCATAATCGAGTCACTTCTTCTTAGCCACTTTAGCAGGTACAGCAGCTTTCACTTTCACTACTGGCACTGATGGTTTCTTTTTGGCTACCGGTACTGGTGCTATTACCTTAACTCCTGTAGCAGTGGACTTAACATTCACCATTGGAACAACAGCCTTCTTAGCAGCCTTATCTGCTCTATACTTAACCAGACCTGCTCCAAGCCCCTTGTCTAATGCCATTTGCCTTCTGGAGTCACTGTAGCTCTTTGCGGCTAGAGATTGTGTTGAAGGAATATTGAACTGCTTCCTATACTCTCCAGGTTTAAGGTTGTGAGCCATAGTTAGATGTCTCTTGAGGGTTTTGAATCCCTGGTTGCAGATCATACAGATTACTTCATCTTTCTTGAATGCTTGTTTAAGGGTCAACTGTGGCTTAGATTCTTCTACAGTTGGTTCTTGAGCCACTGTTACTGGTGCAGGCATATCACCAGACTCAATACCTTTGAGGAAGGAATATACCATCTGCATTTCTTGTTGTAGTTCCTCTGTAGACATATCTTTCTTTGCTGCTCTTGCCGCTATTATCTGTGCTGTTAGTTCTGTTAGATTAGACATTTTAGTAGTACCTCCTGATATGACGGTTATTACATAATAACTATTGTTGCTCACATTAATAAAAAATCTTACTTTAGAGCCTTAGCCTCAACTACAGATATTGGCATGTCATACATTTTTTTAATCATTGCATGTAAAGAACTATTATGTTTAAGCTTCTTGTTTATTCGTTTATCTTGTTTTTTCATTAATGTTGTATACTCTTTTAACTTATCTGATTCGTGTCTGAATGCTAAAGCAATATCTATTGGTAACGTGTCAGTAATTGATTTTAGCATGAAATCAAAAGATTGATCTGCACCTAAATCTATATAAGCTACATTCAAGAAAAACAAAGAATAGGCTTTAAGTTCAGTGCTTAAAGTACTGTCGTGAATTTTTAAAGCAGCATCTTCAATGGCTACTTTGAAAAACTCATATGAAAATGTGTCACGTATAACACGCTGCATAATATACAAAATGTGCATCCTAGGTAAACTTGTAAATGGTGACTGTAAACAGCCTGTTACAATATCATTATACAAATTTGCCGCTTCTTTTATTAGACTATAAACACCGTCAGAAATTATTTCATATGGAGTAGTGTAAGCGGCAAGTAAATAGTTGGGCATATTAACTATCTTCATCCATTTTTCAGGTTCGCTTTCTGCATTTAATTCAAGCATTGCTCTTAGAACATCTGGGCAGTCCTTTTGTATACCTAGATAAAAGTAAAAAGTATTCATCCAGTATGGGCTGTATATCCTATTATCAATATGTAAACTATTGTTTTTGATCATTGACTTAGCATAAAAGAACTCAATAAAAGTTCTATGCTTTAATGCAAATATGTTTCTATCATTGTCAATTACAACAATATCGCATCTATCAACCATCTTGTTAAATAAATCGTCACCATCAATTTCTAGATTTCTTTTCTTTAAATATAATCTGAATGCTTTCTTTACCTCATCTATTGATATTGCTGACAGTTCGTTATCAACCATATATGTTGACAACTCAGCCATTATATTATCCAGTGCTTGATATTCTTTCTGCGACTGTAAGCCTTTATCAATGTCCCATCTTCCTAATACGAATTCTGTGTATTTCGAATAAAGTTCAGTCATGTTAGACGGTATATCTTTTGAGTTTTCATTCAGTAACTTAGCAAGCAAGATTGCAGCAATTGGACTTTTTGGAAGTTCTCTAAATAGGGGTGACTTTTTAAGGTCTTCTATTATCCTCTTTGACATATTAAGTTCATTACATATTGTAGATATAAATAATATGGTTTTACTCAGCGATAGTGGCCTAATCTCAACTCTTGAAATGTCATCTTCTAACTCGTTACTTTGATCCAATCCTTTTAGATATCTTGATGTAACTACAGCTTTTACGTTACTATCAGCTTTAATAATGCTATTTATAGATTTCAAGGCCTCTATCTGTTTATCTGCTGGTAAATTTTTCTCATCAAATCCATCAATAAGTAACAGACATTTATATTCACTTAGCTCTCCATATAACTGACTGCCAAGTTTATTCTGTATTAATTGAGTTACATTTCCTTTATATTCATCATGTAGTTCTTTAAAGCTTGTAATAACTGGTATAGTTTTGTTTTCTGAATATATATCTGGCCTAGTATGGTAATCAACAAGCTTTCTCAATAGCTTAGATTTCCCTGCTCCCATTCCGCCTTCAATAAGAACAAACTTATTACTCTTTATTACATCATGTATATCTACTTTAGTGGCCTTCTTTTGTAATTTTTTAAGTTTAATTCTATAATCGAATCTAGGAAAGTCGTAAATATCTTGCTCGATATAGAAGTGGTTGCTTGCGACCTGAACTAAGTTTAGACTGTTATCTATTTCTGTATTCTTTGCATGCAACAAGTTTAAATATTCTCCTACTTCCAATGATACGTCATACCAATAGTTTGGCAAAAGTTCATCAATCCATTTTTCAAGTGCTTTACCATCTATGAAATTAATTTTTCTTGTACTAAATTTATCATATATCTTTTCTTGGGCCCCCTTTGTTATGTGTTCAGTAACAACTACCCATACTTCAACTAATCTAGCTTTTTCTTTACCGCCAAAGACCGGTCTTGGCACATTACATTCATCTATCTGCCTTTCTATGTCAGTAAAATTCTGTACTACTTTACCTATCTTTGCAATCAAACCAATATATTCTGTATTCCCAAAAACATCATTGTTTTTGGCAACTATAAAATCAGCACCCATTTCACTTTGACCATGTGTGTATTCAACTTTAATTACGTTTGGTAACTTAGGAAGTAGCTTACTTAATAATGGATGAAGCTCCTTTACTTCATCAGTTATAGAAGATACTTTTTTTGTATTATCGTTGGTCATACAGCCTCCTGTACTAATTGCTTCCTAAGATCAATGCTCATTATGCATTCCAGTAGAATCTGAAATAAGTAATTATTTGTTCATTGCCTGACGTAACAGCATACTCGGCTTGAAGCTCAATATCTTCCTGGCTTCTATCGTTATGGTTTCTCCGGTCTGTGGATTCCTGCCCTTGCGATCTTTCTTCTGCTTCACCTCAAAATTACCAAAACCAGCAACCTTGATCTTTTCGCCTGTTTCCAGGGTGCTCTTCATGATCGAGAACACAGCCTCCAGCATTGCTACAGAGTCCTTCTTAGATAGGCCGGTAGTGGTGCGTATCTTCTCTGCAATGTCGGCTTTGGTCATGATCCTATAGGCTCCTCTTCAAGTTTCTCGCTTTGTCCTCATAGATTTTTCTGATTGAGGTGTTGTCTGCAATACCGATGAAGTTCAAAACAGACACACCGCAAATCGTTGTAAGAATACTGCATACACCAGCTAATAATATTCTAAATGTGACAGTGACACTTGGCGGTAATAGGACTACTGATGCTAAAGCGTATAATCCAAAAAGCATCAAACACATTAAAATAGTGAGTAGATTACGCTTAATGATGCGAACCACTGATACTATCATCACGGCTATGATTATTACGGCAATGGCAAGAATGATACTCTTTGATGGATTATCAATGAAATACAGTGCAGTCAATCTTTCTAATATGCTCATAAGTTCAGTCATAACGATGAGTACCAGCTGCCCCTTTCTTGTTGTTTATATCTGAATAGCCTTTGAAGGCAATGGTGTTGATGGCTCCAAGTATGTCCTTGGTTCTGGTGATTGTAGGTAATAGGCTATTGTCATCACTATTGGAAAAATCAGGATACAAACGAGCACAAACCTTCCAACTGGATAACGTGTCCTTCTCTGATCTCGCCCTATCAGGTAATAAAGCAATGCTCCCACTACCGGAAAAAAACAGATTGCCAATATCCAAATGATTTTTAAACTAAATGTCTTGAATGTATTAATTGTTGCGTCTGCAAGTGCGTAGAGCCAGATTATTGAGGGTAGTGCTATTACAGCCAGTACGACCAGAAACATTATCAATGTCATGCTATTTTCCTGATAGACCTCTGGTTGGGCATTGGAACGTTAACTAAGAGCATACCAATAGCATGATTTTACAGCAATTAGAAGGCGTTTAATGTTCTGGATATGCTAGAATTGTTATGGCTGTTAGGGTGGTTTAGTGGCTCTCGTGATGATTGCCAGTAATGGTGATTTTACAGGTTCTCTGGGTTGTAATGCTATGCACTAATGCACTGGTTGGAGACATAGCCTCTCAAGTGGGTTGTTCTCCAGAACAGAGGATTTTAATATTATCAGATAGTATGAAAAACATACTTTAATATGTGAACATGTATTGAGTGCTGTCTCAGCTGTTGATGAGAGATATAACCGCTTTCCTGAGTTGGCAATTAGGATAAGGTCTTTGAGGAACAGTAGCGATACAACATCCCAATTGTTGTGAGCGTATATAGTTATTGTGTTTGAAGGCGTTTGGAGAGTGATATCTGCTCTGTAATATGAACACTGTCAATAGAGCATCATACAAGAACATGGTGTATCCCTATGAGGGGATACAACCATATTCAGTGTGTTCTATAGTTTTGATATTATAACTGGTTATAGTGATAAGCTTGATTTTCGTGAGGTGAATGAACCATATGAGCCAAATTTTCTGAAAAACAGTTCAGTGTAAATTTTTTACTGGTTAACTTTCTCAAAAAAATGCCTCATTTACCTCAGATGGCTCAACAGAACTACTAAAGCTATATTGTATAGAAACATAAAAGCCCCCTTGGGATAGGGGGCTAATGTGCTACTGGTATTCTGAGAAACTTATTACAGATATAAGCTCATGCGGTTATAGTGTCTGTTAATGCTTCCTTGAGAAGGATACCAAACCAATGTGTGCCAAGGTTTTTATAGGTGCGAGATGAAAGCTTGAAACGATCTTTAATATGTCTGCTGAAGATAGCATTCCCTACTGGCACCATATTATGAGCTGAGCACCAAACAGAATATCTCTCATAAAGAACACCACACTTCTGCATAGAACCATCCTGGAAATCACAACTCTCATGCAGAAACCTATCTATAGCTGCTAAGCTCTCATCTGTAGGCAGCTCAAAAGCCACTTCATCAGGAACAGCACCAAGACCCTCACTCTGCCATAACAGACAACCTTCAATAGCCCAGTTCAGTATGCCAGAAGCCTCAGCTTTTAGATTGGCAAGCAAATCATTGTCACGTTCAGCATGATCTCTTGGGAATGATACTCTAAACGTGATCTTCATTACCCTATCCATTAGAGCAGTATCTTTAGTGTTGAACTCTGGTTCGGTATTAGTCCCGATGAACAGCTTGAACTCTGGATAGTATTCAATATACTCCTTGAACAATGCTCTGGCAGCAACGGAATCATTGCCGGTAAGCATCTTCAAAAGAGCCTCATCGAACTGATAACGCTGTTTAGGGTCTATTTCGGAGGCAGCAACAAACCGAGCACCTTTAAGCCTTACAATATCATTGCTATTGCCACCTGGCTTCTTCCTCTGGAGTGTAGAGACTGGTGTCTGAAATGAGTAATCTTCTCCAAGGATGTGCCTGATTACATTTATAAGAACAGATTTACCATTGTTGCCACCAGGACCATAGAAGATGAAGAAGCACTTCTCCTTGGTATCGCCGGTCAGAATGTATCCAAACACCTTCTGCATGTAGTGGATCATCTCCGAATTACCAGGAAATGCTGACTCAAGATACTGAATGAGCCTCGGACACTCAGCACCTGGATCGTAGGTAACAGGTGCAATCTTTGCGTTCATATGAGCAGGATTATGATCTAGGCACTCACCCGTACGGAGGTCAATAGTTCCGTTCTGAACATTCAGCATGTAAGTGTCAGTATCCATAGTACTCCAGGATATTGCCATCTTCGGTGCTGCGAACTTAAGCATGGCATTTACACGCTCAGGCTTCTGGCACTGCTTACACCACCTGACAAGCTCCACCTGCTTCTCTAGCGTAGAAGCAGCACGAGCCTCCTGCATTATGTTCATCACAGTATCACTGCCGATTGTAAGTTTGTTATCACATGGGTCAATCTCCCAATGGCTGCCAGTCCAGATAGCCCATGCATTAAGCTCAATACAATACCGAGCTGTTGTCCTGTTTTCATTTATGAACCTAATGGAATTACCAATGTCGGTGGTTAATGCTGCATCAGGTATTACAATGTTTGCTGGTTGCTCTTGCCGTTCATTGCCGAATGAGTTCAGTAGGTGTCCAGGCTGAACACAGGAAAATACTTGGGCTATGTTTATATGATGTTTCATAAGAACCTCGAATTAGTAAGGGGAGCCGATTGACTCCCCCACTGGAAAATATGTCTAAATGTAAGATTGGAAGAGTGACTAACTCTTCTCAGGAATTCAGATTAACCTTCGGGAACCAGAGAAGCTTCTACTATCT
>JAQUJJ010000073.1 GCA_028681035.1 Candidatus Cloacimonadota bacterium | reverse complement strand
TTCCCGCCAACGCGTGATATCCAGATCATTCCAGCGGCTGTAGCTGGCGCCGGCATTGGTCACCATCAGATGATATCTGCCATTGGAGAGCAATTGGACTTCCAGCTTGGCAGTATTTGGATTCGTGAATACCCGGATCGGCGGGGCCAGCTCTGAAGAGGTGAGATGGTGCTCTTCCAGGCTGGTGGTGCGCGCATAAAATGCAGTTGCTTTGGGTACTTTTTCTTGCAAGAGCAACATAATAGCCTGAAACTTGGAATCTGCTTCAAAGCGTTTTTGCATGGGGCGATCCAAGAGTAGATAGGCCAGAGAAAGCAGGCTCATGCCTTGATGATGCGCCATAAAAGAGCGGATAACCGTGTGCTTTTGCCCTCTCGGGAGTCTGGAGCGGGTGTAATCTATCGCCTCGTAAAATCCGTAGCGGGCTTCAAAACCTTCGGCGGCCAGACGCTCAAGATTGGAGGCAGCGGCCTCTGGCATCACCATCAGCGCCAAGGCTGTAGCGTAAGGGGCGATCACCAGATCTTGCGCCAGGCCTCGCTTTAGACCCAGACCGGGCACACCAAAAGCGCGGTATTGGTAATTCTGCTGCGCATCAATGGCATTATAGCCACTTTCGGAGATTCCCCAAGGCACTGAATTCCTCTTGCCATACTCTTTCTGTATCCTCACGGCAGCCTTGTAGGTCTCGTCCAAGAGGGTGCTTTCATAATTCGGCATCACCAAGAGCGGCATCAGGTATTCAAACATGGAGCCACTCCAGGAAAGCAGGATCGGCTCTCCCCTCGCCGTGGTCAGCAGACGTCCCAAAGCAAACCAGCTTTCCTGAGGGAGCTTACCCTGTGCGATGCCCACGAAGGTGGCAAGTCTGGCTTCAGAAGCCAAAAGATCGTAATAACCGGAGTCCAGACGCAGTTCACTGACATTATAGCCGATAGAAAACAGGTGACGCTCCTCATCATAGAGGAATCTAACATCCACCTGGGCAAAAGTTTCTGCGCTTTCGGCAAGTTCATGGATGAGAGCAATCCTGTCTTTGGCCTTCTGTCCGGCGGCTGTATCCGACAGCCGGATTTCATCTAAAGTGGGGATCTCCTGGGTATCGGACAATCTTGCAAAGCCCGTCTGCCCCAGATTCGGCAAAAACAGGTTCAATTCTTCCAAAGCATCCTGACATTGGCCCACAAGGGCTCTGGCCCACCAATTCAGGGGGCTGTCTTCGTCAGTATCCAGGCTCGCCATCTTTCTGGCCAGGAGTCCGGCACTGTGCAGGAGCCCTTCCAGGCAGGTTTTGGAGTCTGCAGGCGTGACGGGAGGCGAAACCAGGATAGATTCCAGCTCCTCTTGCAAGGGCGCCAGGAAGAGATTAGTTTCTGTTTCCGGCACGGCATGCGCTGCATCACTCAGGATACCAAGCACATCACTTAAGCTCTCATATACCCGGTTATTTACAATCTTTTCATCGATCAAAGCCAGGAGGCCTTGCCTGAGGACATACAGATGCCCGCTTAGATTTCCGCTATCCACGGTAGAAACATACAGCGGATAAAGAGGCTGAAGAGACTGGGTATCATACCAATTAAAGAAGTGTCCTCTATGCTTGCGCATGCTTTCCATGGTCTGAAATGTTTTGGAGGTGCGCTCGATCAGCCGGCCCGCCGAAATAGTGCCAAAGTCATACGCCGTAAGGTTTGCCAGCAGGGACATCCCGATATTGGTGGGAGAGGTGCGGTGCGCCACTTTCGGCACAGGATGCTCCTGGAAGTTATCCGGAGCCAGCCAGTTATCTTCCGGACCTGCGAAGGTTTCAAAGAAAGCCCAGCTCTTGCGTGAAAGTTTGCGTAAAAAGGTAATCTGAGCCTGGCTCAGCCTGGCTTCACGTTCCAATATAGGTTTGCTAAACCACCACGCCACCGCTGGAGAAACCAGCCACAAGGCCAGTACGGCCAAGGCGACAAAAGACATTTGATAAGCCGGCAAGGCTATCATCACAAAGCCAGTAATCACGGCCAGGAAGGGGGATACCCACATCCTGCGGAAAGTGCCCCATAGACTGGATTCGTCTCTGTTGGTATCTGCCGAAGGAGCCCATTCCAGCATATTTTTGTGTGAGAAATGTGTGCGCCACAGGGTGCGCAGGATGGCATCAGAACTGTAATAAGCCTCATAAGGCATGGTAGCCAAATAAAAAGTAGTCTCGGTGAGCTTTTGGCCCACAGATTTTAGTTCAGAGCGCAGATGATCCAGCAACTTCATATCCGCGGGTTTTCGCACGATACCCACCATAGCCGCAAGGGCCGGGGGCAAAAGCAGAATAGTCATCACCACCAGGCTCCAGAATAAGGGCTGGGAGAGTGCAAGCCATCCCACCAAAAGCATGATCGTGAGTGACAGAGCCATTACGCTACGCCTCAGGTTATCAAATACCTTCCAGCGCGAGAGCATCGAGATCGGATTCCTCTGCAGCTTGTTATCTTGATTGGGAATGAAGGGAAGCACCCACTGAGCTATCTGCCAATCTCCTCTGGTCCAGCGATGCCGGCGTTTGACATCGGCGTGATAGCTGGAAGGGTATTCTTCATATAGCTCTGCATCGGTCAAAAGCCCGGATCTAGTATAGCAACCCTCCAAAAGGTCGTGGCTCAAAATGCGATTATCCGGGAAGCAATCTCCCGAAGTTTGTTCAAATGCTTCTATGTCATAGATACCCTTGCCCACGAAGGAGCCTTCGCCAAAGAGGTCTTGATAGACATCGGAAACAGCGCGGGTGTAAGGGTCTATCCCAGGATCGCTGGCACACATAGCGGAATAGCGAGACCGGCAGCACAAGTCCATGCTGATGCCCACTCTGGGCTGCAAAATGCCATAGCCGGCCACGATGCGCTTTAGCTGAGGATCATACTGAGGGCTATTCAGCGGATGAGCCATTGCCCCGATAAACTTTTGGGCAGAATCCAGCGGTAATTGGGTATCGGTATCCAACGTGATGATGTATCTGATGTTTTCCAGCTTTGTGGTGTCGCCCACGATCAGAGAAAAGTCATCTTTTTGCCCGTTTTGCAGAAACCGGTTCAGGGCAGAAAGCTTTCCACGTTTGCGCTCAAAACCCATCCAGATTTTGTCTATATCATTCCACAGCCGGGGTCGGTGAAAGAGGAAGAAGAAATCTCCATCGCCTGATGAGTACTTTGCATTTAAGGCTTGGATCCCTGCTTCGGCAATGGCCAAGAGCGATTCATCCTGCGGCAGGCTTTCCTGGGCAGCATCACCAAAATCTGTAAGCAAACAGAAGAACAAATTATCCTGCCTGTTTGCCAAAAAACGTACTTCCAGACCATTGAGCAGACTTTCTGCATTCTGGGGACTGGTAAGCATGGTGGGAATGGTCACCAGAGTGCGCGCCGTATCTGGTACGCCTCGGGAGAAGTCCATGCGAGGCAGGCGCTTGGGATTTGCAAATAAGGTCACCAGCCAATTAACCAGCAAGACTGCCAGATGAGAGCTGCCGATAACGGTAAAGAGAGAAAACAGCCACAATTTCCAGCCGTGCAGGCCTGCTCTGGAGGCGACGAAGGCCATAGAGTAGCCACTGGCCAGGGTAATCATCAGGATTACGACGAGATAAGTCCACAGGGGGATTCTTTTTATCAGCTTGCGCAGGGCTTCGTTTGATTTAAGCTGGACTTTTCCGATATGCTCCGTCTTGAAAAGCCCTTTATCCAGCAGATAGTATCCTACATGTGCTTCTCTGTGAGATTCGCCCTTGCTGACGGCACCTTTTTGGGCCAGGCGCACTGCATGTTTCGCGATCTCGCTTTCGCTGTATTTGCTCCGCCGGGCCAGTTTTTCCACAACATGGCGGTAGCTGTCTCTGGTCGGGAAATCCATTTTGGCATATTGCCCTGCCGGGTCTTGGCAGAGGATTTCTTCTACTTCGCTGATGGACTCCACAAATAGTCGCCAATCCGTATTGCCCAAAAGACGTAAACTGCTGATGGTATTGCTGATGGATACCTGTTCCGTAGCTTGTTGCTGGTTTTCTGCCCGTACCAATTGCTCCGTAGTTAAGACGGATTCTGCCAGACGCTGTTCGATCCAATTGAGGGGTAAAGACAGTCCCGGAGCCTGGCCTTGCAGTCTGCGCACCAGCTCTGCCACAAACGAGCTCACCAAAGGGGGATCCGAGCGCGCCATATCGGCTATGGTCAAGATCAAGCTGCTGGGGTCTTTGGCCACTGTCTCCGTCATCCTGTCTGCCCAGTACACTGCTTTTTGCTTATCGCTCCTGGCTGAAGCCATTCGTACTGATGTCCTTCTCAGCTTTTCTATCAAAGCCAAACGCAGCATGATGGGGATTGCCCACAGCTCACCCAGTTTCAAGGTGGCTACAGATTGGTAGGCAGAGATGAAATTGCCAAGATTCTCTATATCGATCCTGCCGTCACCATGCGAGATGATCTGCAAGGCAATGTCATAAACCCTGGGGTAGCCAGCCAGGATGCCATTCTCCAAATGCGGCAGTTCCTTGCTATAAGCCTTGGGGAGGTGACGCTTGGCGATGCGTATTTGTTCTTCAATCAGGTAATAATTGTCGAGTAGCCATTCTCCTGCGGGATTCACGCCAGTGTCCAGGCGCAGGTCTTCGCTCAGCAGATTGTAAACTTCCCAAAGTATGCTTTCATTTTCTGCCAGCCGGTCCAAAAGGCTTCTTTTCGATTTTCCCATCCCCACAATGTGCCCTCTGGCCAGGATCTTTCCACGCTGAGTCATTTGCTCGGAGGATAAAATCTCAGCACGTAGGGGAAGATCTGTGGAGCTGTGTTTCAGTTTGCTTTTGGACGCTCCCATCCAAGTGCTGTGCCGGGAGATGATCTGAGACAGTCCTTTTAAAGGTCCTATGTTTTTCAAGTGCATGATTTACGGCCTGTACAAGATAAAGTTACGTGATTTGCATGTCTATAGCTCGCCTCAGCAAAAGCGGAATTGATTCGCAAATAATTATATAAAGTCCCAATCATTGTTTTTTAGCTCCTTTGATGGCCGTCTATCACGACCTTATTTCTGCACAATAGCTGTTCATTTTGATCTATTAAGTTGCAGTTTAGCTTGTTATACTAATATAATTAAGCTCGATATGTTGTCAACTTGATTCTTTTATCCGACAGCCCTCTTTGGGCATTAGAGCTTGATTTTGGTCTGCTCTGGCTTGCTGGACTTACCTCATCTCCATCCTTAATCTGTATTGTTGCCCATAATCTCTTTATACTGCCAGATAGTGGACAAATTGCTTTTTCTCTGCTTTTTTTTTTACGAACCAGCTTTTTTTGGGGTGGATGAGCAGGAAGCGATTCAATTCGTTAAGAGTGAGTCCCAGCGGGACGGTAGTTCAGATAGCAAATGCCACCAACACAATAGCCTGAGTCCCCTGGGGACGACATATTGTTTAGCACCAAGTCCTAGACCATATACAGGCCTTCACGGAAAATAGAGAAAGCCTCAAAATCGATTTTCCATTGACAGATATAGCCATTTGCAAAATCTTGTGGGATTAGATATATGTTCAAAGAATCAGCGTACCGACTGAATCAATATTAGAGGAGAGAAAGAAAGATCTATGAGCCAATCACACTCACAAATCGCATCTTTTATCTGGAGCATCTGCAACCTGCTCCGGGGACCCTATAAACGCAATGAATACCGCAAGGTGATCCTGCCGCTTACCGTAATCCGCCGCTTTGATTGCATCCTGGAAGCTACTAAGGACAAGGTTTTGGCTGAATTGCCCCGCTTATACGATAAATCCGACAACATCCTGTTTGAAAGCCTTACCCGCATCACCGGAGTGCAGTTTTACAACAAATCCCAGCTCAGCATGAAGAAACTGCTGGACGACCCCAATCAGCTTGCCATCAATCTGCAATCCTATATCAATAGCTTTTCCCCAAATGTAGCCAGGATCATCGAATATTTCTCCTTTTCCGAACAGATCGCCCGCCTGCAAGAAAGCAACCTGCTCTACCTCGTCGTACAAAAGTTTGTGAATGACGAGCTGGACCTCAGCCCTGAGGCTGTGGATAATATGGAAATGGGCTTGATCTTTGAAGAGCTCATCCGCATCGGTGCAGAGCAATCCAACGAAGAAGCCGGAGAGCACTTTACCCCGCGTGAGGTGATCAAACTGATGGTGAATCTGCTGCTCAGCCCGGAGGCAGATCTGGCCAAAAGCCACGTGGTAAAAACCATCTTCGATCCCGCCTGTGGAACCGGTGGCATGCTCACCGCCGCAGAAAACTACATCAAAGAGCTGAATCGTGATGCCCAGCCCCATCTCTATGGGCAGGACTGGAACAAGGAATCCTATGCCGTCTGCTGCTCCGATATGCTCATCAAAGGTGAAAAAGCCGAGATCCATTACGGCTGCTCCTTTGAGCAGGATGGCTTCTCCACAAATCGCTTTGATTATATGCTGGCCAATCCCCCCTTTGGCGTGGAATGGAAGAAACAGCAAAAGACGATAACTACAGAGCATGAGAATCTTGGCTATAATGGCCGTTTCGGAGCAGGATTGCCACGTATAAATGATGGTTCTCTACTCTTTTTGCAGCACATGATCTCCAAGATGCGAGATACTAAGGAAGGCGGCAGCCGGATAGCTATTGTCTTCAACGGCTCCCCTCTCTTTACCGGAGATGCCGGCAGCGGAGAAAGCAATATCCGCCAATGGATCATCGAAAACGACTGGCTGGAAGCTATTGTCGCCATGCCGGATCAGCTTTTTTACAATACAGGCATCAGCACTTATATCTGGATCATCACCAACAAAAAAGAGCCGCATCGCCAGGGTAAAATCCAGCTTATAGATGCCCGCCTCTTTTATAACAAGATGCGCAAAAGTCTGGGCAACAAACGCCACATCATCGGCGATGGTGAAGACAATCGCTTTGATCACATCTCCCAGATCACCAAAATCCATGCTGATTTTATTCATAATCAGGAGCTTGAAATCATCAGCAACACAGAGCCAACAAGCGCAATAGTAAGCAAAATCTTTGATAACGAAGACTTTGGCTACCACAAAATAGTGGTGGAACGCCCCCTGCGCCTGAACTTTATGGCCTCGGAAGAACGGATTGCGAATCTGGATGAGATCAAAGCTTTTACCAGGCTGGCTGAAAGCAAGAAGAAGGACCCAGCCCAAAGCCTGAAAGAAATTGAAGCTGGTAAAGCCCGGCAAAAGCAGATTAAGGAAATGTTACAAAGCATGGACGCGCGCATCCTCTATAAAAACAGGAAGCAATTTATCCAAGCTATAGATAAAGCCGCAGCTGCAAATAAGCTTAGCTTATCCGCTCCAGAGCTGAAAGCCATCCTGGAAGCGCTTTCCTTGCGAGATGAAACCGCCGAGATCTGCGCAAACAGCAAGGGCAAGCCCGAAGCTGATACCGAGCTTCGAGACACAGAAAGCATCCCCTTAAAAGAAGATATCCAGGCTTACTTCCAGCGCGAAGTCCTGCCCCATGTGCCCGATGCCTGGATTGATAAAAGCAAGACCAAAATCGGCTACGAGATCCCGCTGAACCGCCATTTTTATGTGTATCAGCCACCAAGGCCTCTGAATGTGATAGAGGCAGAATTAAAGACGATTGAAGCAGAGATTGCCAACTTGCTGGAGGGATTATGAACGAAACCCACATTGTATCCATGGATACTGAAGCTCCTGAGCATGAAGTCATATTATTCAAGACTGAAGATAACAAAATCATTCTGGAAGTGATACGGGGAGCAGAATCCGTCTGGTTGAACCAAAAACAACTGGCCGAACTCTACCAGGTAGGTGTGAATACCATAAGTTATCATATTGCTCAGATCTATGCCGATGAGGAATTGAGTGCTGAGGCAACTGTTCGAAATTATCGAATAGTTCAAACTGAAGCAAATAGAAGAGTTACCCGAAATGTGGACTTCTATGATCTGGAAATGATCCTGGCCATCGGCTATCGCGTTCGTTCCAGCAGAGGAGTGCAATTCCGCCAATGGGCTACAGAACGCTTAAGCGAATATGTCGTAAAAGGCTTTGTTCTGGATGATGAACGCCTGAAGGGAAACAATGCCCTTGTAGATTACTTCGATGAACTATTGGACCGCATCCGGGATATTCGCGCCAGTGAAAAAAGAGCCTACCTGAGAGTGAGAGAAATATTCGCTCTGGCCACAGACTATAATCCCCAAAGTGACATGGCAAAGACCTTTTTTGCTACCATGCAAAATAAAATGCACTATGCCGCAACGGGCCAAACCGCTGCCGAACTGATTGCTACCCGTGCCAATGCAGACGAGGCCAATATGGGACTGACCAATTGGAAAGGCAGCGTAGTGCGCAAACGGGATGTGGTAACTGCCAAAAACTATCTGGATGCCCAGGAAATTGACATCCTGAACCGCATTGTAAATATCTTTCTGGAACAGGCTGAATTGAAAGTCCTGCGAAAACAGCAGCTATTTACGGCAGATTGGGCACTTTACCTGAATAAATTCCTGCATGATAATGAACTGCCCATCCTGGATGGAGCTGGCAGTATCTCCCACGCCCAAGCTAGAGCCCTGGCTGAAGAGAGCTACGACAGCTTCGAACAAAGACGCAGAGCAGAAAAAGAGCACGAAGCCGAAGCCAAATATCTGGAAGACCTGAACCAAACCAGCAAACTGGTGGCTGCCAGAAGGAAAAAGAAATGATGCCGAAGCCATATCCCAGCTACAAAGATAGCGGAATTGAGTGGTTGGGAGAGGTCCCAGAAGGGTGGGGAGTTAAAAGGTTGAAATATTTATCGAGTTGTAACGATGAATCATTGCCTGAATCAACAGACCCTTCGTTTGAAATATTGTATGTAGATATTGGCAGTGTATCAAGGACTGAGGGTATTGTTAAAAAAGAAGAATTAAATTTTGAGAATGCTCCATCACGTGCAAGAAGAATTGTAAAAGATGGGGACACAATTATATCTACAGTAAGGACATATCTCAGAGCAATAGCAAGTATCAAAATGCCAGAAGACAATCTGATAGTCTCAACCGGGTTTGCGGTAATACGGCCAGCAAATATCTCATCAGACTACTTGTCTCTTTTTCTAACCTCACACTATAGCGTTGAATCTGTGGTTTCAAGATCTGTAGGCGTTAGTTACCCAGCAATAAATGCAGGTGAAATTGGTAACTTCTTTTCCCCAGTGCCACCACCTCAGGAACAACAAGCCATCGCCGCCTTCCTTGACCATGAAACAGCAAGGATAGATGCCC
The DNA here is from genome assembly GCA_028681035.1 of Candidatus Cloacimonadota bacterium. The sequence continues at coordinate 8,125 of JAQUJJ010000073.1, read as the reverse complement.
TGATCCAGAAGAAAGAGCGGATGATAGAACTGCTGAAAGAGAAGCGGATTGCGCTTATCACCCAGGCTGTCACCAAAGGGCTTGACCCCAATGCCAAAATGAAAGACTCTGGAATTGAGTGGTTGGGTGAGGTACCGGAACATTGGATGATATTACCGATAAAGAGAATAGTAAGCGTTCCCGTTACTGATGGCCCCCATGAAACGCCAGAGATTCTTGATGATGGCATCCCTTTCATCTCTGCAGAGTCGATCAAGGGTGGGAAGATAGACTTTGATCTGAAAAGAGGGCATATTAGCCTTGAAGATCATATAGTATATTCAAAAAAGTATAAACCTCAATTGGACGACATCTTCGTTATCAAGTCTGGTGCTACAACCGGAAATAGTGCTATTGTTGAAACAGAGAATGATTTTAATATATGGTCTCCTTTAGCAGCTATAAGATGTAGTAGAGCCATTGCAAATCCTCGCTTTATTTTCTTGTTTGTAAACTCGATTGAGTTCATCACATCTATTCAGCTATACTGGAGCTTTGGAACCCAACAAAACATAGGTATGAATGTGATTGAGAACCTATATCTGCCAATACCTCCTTTAGATGAACAGGATACAATTAGCGATACCGCCTGGGGAGAACTAAAGGGTATTGAACAGATAATGCACACAGTAGAAAACTCCATCACCCTCCTCCAAGAATACCGTTCATCCCTCATCCACTCAGCCGTCACTGGTAAAATAGATCTACGAGGCTACCATGAAGAACACTAACGAACAGGCCTTTGAAGCCTATATTGAATCCACTATGCAAGCTGCCTGGACTTCGGTGCCAAACACCCAGTTTGATGCCGACACCGCCCTCTTTGCCGAATCTGCCCTTGATTTTATCAAAAGCAGCCAGGCCTCGCTTTGGGCGGAGCTGGAAAAGGTTAATGGCGCCTTATTGCCGGAGCAGCTTCTCAAGACTCTCATCAAAGAGCGCCTCAGCAAGGGCACTTTGTACATCCTGCGGCACGGCTTCAAGTTTCAGGGCAAGACCCTGCGTTTGGCTTACTTTCGCCCCGCTCACGGCCTCAGCAGAGAGGCGCAGCAGCTTTATCAGTGCAATACCTTTCAGGTCTGCCGCCAGGTCTATTATCACCCGGATAAGCAGCAGTCCCTGGATATGGTTCTGGCCATCAATGGCATCCCCATCGCCACTTTGGAGCTCAAGAACCCTGGCACGGGACAAAGCGTAAAACAGGCCAGAGAGCAATATCAGGAAGACAGGGACCCCGCCACTCCGCTTTTAAGCTTCAAAACAGGCGCTCTGGTGCACTTTGCCGTGGATACCGATGAAGTGTATATGACTACCCGTCTGCAGAAGCGCAAGACCTTCTTTTTGCCTTTCAATAGAGGCAGCAATCCGCAACAGATCGATTGCGGCAAGGGTAATCCAATCCATCCTTCCGGGCATCGTACAGCCTATCTTTGGGAAGAGGTTTTGCAACCTGATAGTCTCCTGGAGATCGTAGGCAGCTTTATCTTTATCGAAAATGAAGGCAAGAAGGATGAGCGTATCATCTTCCCCCGCTATCATCAGCTTGATGTGGTGCGCAGGCTTCTGACGCAGGTGCAAAGCGATCTGGCCGGTAAAAACTATCTGATCCAGCATAGCGCGGGTAGTGGCAAGACGAATAGCATCTCCTGGCTGGCGCACCGTTTGGCGAATCTGCATACCGCAGAGGATAAGCTGATCTTTGACTGTGTGATCGTAATTACAGATCGCGTGGTGCTGGATAGGCAATTGCAGGAAGCCATTTATCAGATTGAGCATGCCAGCGGAGTGGTGCAGCCCATCAAAGAAGGCAGCAAACAGCTTGCCAATGCACTTGTGGATGGCACCAAGATCGTGATCACCACTTTGCAGAAGTTTCCCTTTATTCTTGCCGGCCTCTTGCGCATAGCCGGAGCCCGGGATCTGGAACAGCCGGGTGAGGCAGCTCTGCTAAAATCCAAAGTCTGGCAGCAGAAGATAGCGGACAGACGCTATGCCATCATAGTGGATGAAGCGCACAGCAGCCAAACCGGAGAAGCGGCCCGGGGCATGAAAGAGGTCTTGGGGGAAAAGGTATCACAATTGGCAGAGGCAGAAGACTGGCAGGATGAGCTGAATTTGATCATGGAATCCCGTGGGCGGCAGCCCAACCTCAGCTTTTTTGCCTTCACCGCCACACCCAAGGGCAAGACTCTGGAGCTCTTTGGCAGAGGTGGCAGAGCCTTTCACAATTACAGCATGCGCCAGGCTATCGAAGAGAAGTTCATCCTGGATGTGCTAAAGCGCTACACCACTTACAGCACCTACTTCAAGATCATCAAAAAGAGCAGCAACGATCCCAGTATGCCGGCCGGGAAAGCAGCACAAAAGCTCTGTAAGTTTATGCGTTTGCATCCGCGCAATGTCAGCCAGAAGACCGAGATCATCATAGAGCATTTCCGCAGTTGCATCATGCCTTTGATAGCTGGTCAAGCGAAGGCGATGGTGGTGACAGACAGCCGTTTGCAGGCAGTGCGTTACTATCTGGCTTTCCAACGCTATCTGGGAGAGCATCATTATACCGATGTGCATCCTTTGGTAGCTTTCAGCGGCACGTTGATCGATCCTGATACGCAGTTTGAGTACACTGAACCGGGCCTGAACGTGGATTACAAGACCGGCAGGAATATCTCCGAACTGCAGCTCAAAGACCGCTTTGGCAGTGAGGATTATCAGATCCTGCTGGTCGCCAACAAATACCAGACCGGCTACGATCAACCCCTGCTCTGCGCTATGTATGTGGATAAGAGACTGGATGGAGTGCAGGCCGTGCAAACCCTCTCCCGCCTCAATAGAATCTACCCCGGCAAAGAAGCTCCCTTTGTGCTGGATTTTGTGAATAAAGCCGAGGATATCCTCACCGCCTTTAAACCTTACTACACGGTCACCGAATTGGAAGCCGAATCCGAGCCCTCGCATCTGGAAACTCTCAAACATGAACTAAACCAGATGCAGGTCTATGACTGGAAAGATGTGGAGGCTTTTGCGCAGGTATTTTACAAGCCTATGAGTGCACAAAAGCGGGGCGACCATGCCGCTATGCAAAAGCATCTGCAGAATGCTGTGGAGCGCTACAGGCAGATAGAGAACGAAGAGGACAAAGAAACCTTCTATGGCAAGCTCAAGGCCTATGTGCGACTCTATGCCTTTGTAACCCAATTGATCAAGTACACCGATAAAGAACAGGAAATGCTCTATAGCTTTGGGCGTTTTCTGCTGCCTCATATCCATGTCCATAATGACACAGACGCCGATCCGGAAAAGGATGTGGAACTGCAATATTACCGCTTGCAGAAGGTGATGGAAGGCTCCATCGATCTTTCCGAAGGTGAGAATATCCCAGTGCGCACACCCACTGAGACAGGCACCGGCACAGCCAAAGAAGACGACAAGCCTTTATCCGAAATCATCGAAACCCTCAATGAACGCTTTGGCACAGATTTTAGTGAAGCGGACAGGCTATTTTTTGAGCAGATCAAAGAGACTGCCATGCAAGACGAAGGAGTGCTCAAAACCGCTTCCGCAAACCCCTTGGATAAGTTTGAGCTGGGTATTCAGCAGACCATCAAAGACCTCATGATGAAACGCCTCAAAGAGAATGATAAGATTGTGAGCAGATATATGGACGATGAGAGGTTTCAGAGGATAATACTCTCTCTACTTGCGAAAGATATCTATCAAGCAGTTAAAGTCGAAGAATAATCGCTTGCAGAATAGCGTATAAAACTTTCAATTGACATAATAGTGCATTTTGTATAGGTGTGATTCATAAGAATGAAAACAAGAGGTACAGATGAACTATGACACAAAAGGGAATCTAACCCCTTATCAGCAAATTGAAATCGATGCTAAGGAGTTCGAAAGTTCTTTCGTGGATTCTTATCCTGATTCAAAAAGCCGCACAATTATATTTAATGGGTATTGCCAATATCAAACAGAATTGATAAAGATTGTAAGAGCTGATATCACTCAATGGATAAATGGCTCGTGGACGACTACAAAGCTTGACCCGAAAGATATGGATTTAGTCAACATAATCCCACATGATTGCTTAATCAACAGCACACTCCAGAGTATATATCAAAAAGAGCTAACATCTGAGAATGGTTCTTCTCAAACATATAACGTAGATGCATACATTGTTGTAATGCTTCCTGAAACTGACCCAAGATATACAGTCTTAACTAAAGAGCCGCTTGAGTATTGGCATAAATGGTGGGGTCATGATAGGCAGAATAATCCCAAAGGTTACGTTGCTCTAAAGTCTCTCTATGTGGAGGTGGCTGATGGATGATGTTCTCTCTCGATTGTTGAATGAACTTTCAGAGCTTGGTTTATTGATTTCAAACACTCAGGATCTTTTAGTTCAGTTTCCAGGTGATGAACTAATATATTTCCAACTTGGTCAGTTGAAACATAGACAAAATGAGTTGGTAACTGATCTAAAATCAATATCATTAGATGATAGAAAGCAAGTCTTTGTTTATCACTATGAAAGTCCCATGGAGCAAGGCGTATCTATACATGATATGGCAAAGAGCTTCGGATCTTTGAGCAATTTAATGAATTCGATTTCCAAGAAAGAATTTAATTACAAAGGGTCACCCGAACTTGAATTACGAGCTGTAATAAACCAATCCTTTGGATTGTTATTTACTTCAAAACCGATAGAGCAATACGATCTCGGGGAGTTCCTGGGTGATATGAACAAAGCTGAGTGTGTTTTATCAGAGTTTCTGGATTTAATCACTACTTTAAATACTGAAGATAGTCTTGAAAACATTTTCCATGACCATAAAAGACATAAGGATACTATTACAGCTTTATACAAGTTCTATGAATCGATTCATTCTGCAGGTAAGAGTATTAGATTGGAGTGGACTTCCCCATTTCATCAAAAAGAACCAAAGATCGTTAGCATAACAACTCAAAAGGCTAAATATATCAGTGATTTCATCAAGACTAAGAAAACGATACCAGATGAAACGATCTCAATGTTTGGCGAGTTAGGTGGTATCTCTATATATAAAAAGATAATTGAGTTTTTACCGTCAGGTAGAAAGAAGCCAATAACAATAAAATGGCCTGAAGATATGCTTACTACAATTACGAGTTTAAGATTACAAAAATCGTATCATATTTCTTGTATAGTAAGTAGTAAATTTGACGTTTCAACAGACTCGCTTAAAGAAGACTACAATCTTCGTAGTATTCATGAGAAATAGACTATACTAATATCTTCCTTTCATTTTTTCACCCCTAGATTGCTTTCTATAAGACGGACTAACGCATCTATCGAATTTGCTTTATGTTCATTCAATGATTGTAAACCAATTCGTTCAGCTTTTTGTCCAACAGCATATTTTATTTGCATTTCTTGTTTATCGCTCCACAATTTACCTTGATTCCCAAATGTAACCTTTAATCTGTTCGACCAGATGTCCTTATTGTGCTTGAAATCTTTTACATCTAATCTCACTCCATAATCTGTGTCTATCATATCCATATATACATCATACTCTATTAAATCCTCCAGTTCACTTTTATTCATGCCGGGACACTTACAAACCACATACTCGTTTTCGCAGATAAACCTTTTTTCTATGGCTTGCTTAATTGCTTTTTGGCCTGCTTCGTCATTATCTATAAAGGCAATAACATTACATAACATGTTCTTATACATACTTGCTTTGTATGACAAATTTGAAGCGCCACACAAATGGTCTATTGCCAAAACCCCATTCTTCAGAGCATTTTCTATTATCGTGGATTTATTTTTAAGCCATGTATTGAGAATCAGTTGATCTTCTTCTCCTTCGACAAGCAGGATTAAGTGAGCACTAGAAAGATTGTCAGATAAAGTAATACCGAGTGATTCTCGAATATCTACAATTTTTTTTGCTTCAGATGCCTTGCCTTTTTGTACAATAATGTTATTGTTTATATTTGTTCTATCAATCATGATGGGTGAATGTGTTGTGATTATGACTTGGTTTGTTTTAGAAATTTCATAAAGCACTGTTTTTAAGTTATGGATGGCATTAGGATGAAGATGGCTTTCGGGTTCTTCTACTAATAGAATTAATCCTTTCTCAAATGCCCCTCTATTACTAACGTATCTCAGAAGAGAAATTGCTGTTAAACTTATAATACCATCTCCTTTCATCTGAAGACTTGTTTCAGTGCCATCATTTATGACAATTTCACACCATGCACTTAGATGTCTCGCATAAGAATCACGATATTTGACTTTTACATCTTTTACATCTGGGATGAATCCAGAAATCGTATCTTTGAGCGATTTGGATATGCTCTTAATAATTGGCTGTTGTAGCTTAGCCAAAGACTCAAATATTTCTTTGTACTCAGGCTTCGATTCTAGCGCGGAAAACTCTTGAGACAGTAAAACATCAACGATATTAGTTGCAAGATCTGATGTTCTGATAGCTGGTATGTATTGTAGGAGGATTCTTTGGTCAATGAATTCTATTACTTTTGATAGTTTGTCGTTTAGTGTTTTCTTTGATTTACCGTTCATAAGCACTTCAATCTTTGGTCTTCGACTGTTTATACTTAACTTGATTTTTAGGTTTGTAGTTAGTTTTATTCGAATCTTTCGAAGAAATTCATCAAGTTCATCTTGTGATAATTCAAATTCAAGAGTAAATTCTGATTTTCCATCAGGATTCTTCGTCTGCAAATTTACTGGATAATCTCTTTCCCACTCGTAATCAAATCGTTCGATATCTCTAAGATTCCTACTAGCAGGTATTCTTAAAGGGCTTAATCTATTGCTTAATAAAGATGTTAAACAAAGCGCTAAAGCTCTCAATATATTACTTTTTCCTTCATTGTTTGGGCCGACTATTACCGTATAGTCTGACAAAGGCAGTTTGTATGCCTTTTGTATAGACCTGTAATCCTTTACACTAAAACCAATCAGTTTCATTTTTGCCTCACAGCTTTTCAATAACTATAATGCAATATTTATTCCATATACTGCGCAATTCCATATATTTGCATCCTTCTCTGAATATGCTTTTTATTTCAAAGCCCTATTTCCTAGATATGCAGGGCATGGTAGTGGATATGTCGCACCTTTCCCTCTGACTTGCTTCTAACACAATATCGACACGAGATGACTCAGAATCCCGAGTCATCTCAAATCCAAAACATATTAAAATCATATTAAAGGCATTATTGTCCACTGGCTGTCTCCATAGAGAAGATAGGTGCTGAGATCTCGCGCGAGGCTATTCTCGCAGGGATAAAATAAACCAGCGCCACAGGAGAAATAATGCAAGTAAAATTCAAAAACTTAATCATGGGTTACACGGGAATGGCTGATGGCAGCGTGATCTACTACAGCCCCAAAATGCGCAAATACCTGCTGCGCCGCGCTCCTCAAGGGAAAAGACACCAGGGACAGAGCCGCTTTGCGGAGATTCAAAAAAGGATATTTGGGCTGAAGCCTTCGGAGGCTTTTAAACAGGATCTCAAGGCCTATCTGCCCGGATACAATGCGCTGAGGGCGAATCTGGAGAAGAACATTCTGAGCTGGAACTATATGTATAGCAAGATGATGTGGAATATGCACAATATTTATAAGGTGGATTTGGCGCAGATAGAGCGGGAGCAGGTGGCGGAGTTGCCGTGCAGAAACCTGGCGGCGGCGATTGAGGCGGGGCTTTTGCCGAAGGTGAAGGGCTGGGAGGTTTTTACGGCGGAAATGTAGCAGGGGATGTGGGTGGAAGAGGAGTCCGCTACAGGCACAGAATTGCAGATGTTTGGTCTGCAGGGCACCGGCCTGGGGCTTTCCCTTCTCAACCCTCTCAACTCTCTAAACCCACTAAAGCTAAAATTTCCAAATTATTAAGTTGACAAAAAAACGATATTTAAAATCAAGGTAATAGAATAAGATACAAGAAAGAATATAGAGTGTGTCCACAAAAAAGATGTTGACAAAAACTGGTATGTCAAATTGATTGGCAAAACCTTATGCCGATGTAGCTCAATGGCAGAGCAATTGATTTGTAATCAATAGGTTGGG
>JAQUJJ010000072.1 GCA_028681035.1 Candidatus Cloacimonadota bacterium | reverse complement strand
CTAATCCGCTAACGTATGCACGGTTGCCCAAAATGCCAATTTTTGCATAGTTACTAGTACCCCCTAGATACAATGAGTCAGTGAGCACCGGAGTAAATGGATCGGCGAAGTTGTAGCAGTAAAGTTCACCTTGTCTGTTGATCACGTAGGCATGACTCTCGGAGATTGCCTTCCAACTATACTGCCCGGTGAAGGAAACCGACGCGGTTAACTCCGGATAGTTCGGGATGCTGATGTCCACCCAGTGTACACGCCCATCCTGAAACAGTATGGTGGTGTTTCCAACAATCTCAATATCCTTTACCGCATAGGTTCCGGGCGTATTGAACACGCCATTGTATTGGGGATGATTGGAATCGCTGAGATCCAGCAGATACATCGATGGACCTGTGCCAACTGCGTAGGCTTGATCATCCTTTGTGGCAATATTAGTCCAAGATTGCCACGAATACATAGAGTTGCACACAAGATCAATATTAGTCTGAGCTGCGATTTGTGCGCACAACAACAAAACGATGCTTACAAGCAATGTCTTCGCATAAGCTTTCATATTTTCCTCGCAAGTGAGTTGAGTCACTTAGATTAGTTTCCATGCCACACATTGGTTCTGAAATGCTTTGAGAGCATTAGATATCTTCGTATCTTATACTCTATCAATAGTCAAACTAGCTGCTGCACTATTTATCATCTAATAATCTATGTCAAGAACTATTTTTTATTGAAGGACTGGTATGTGGTGGGGGATAAGCCATTTATGGGGCTTGGGGCATTTTCCTCAGTACAAATTAGCCTGAAAACGGCGATTGTCTCTTTTGCTTCCTTGCTCAAATCCTGTGTACTGGCGGTTACTAACCCGTAACTATCCGATATCGCGATACGGGATAGTTAACGGATGGTTATCGGAAGGATTGGGCAGGGCAGCAAGGATGAATAGGCAATTGTTCATGGTGAATTGAGTGCAAGTAGCTTAAATATATGGTTTTGCGTAGGTTTAATTTAACAAAGAGTAAAAGAGTAAATGAGAGAAAAAAGAGGGGGTTAAAAAGAGAGAATAAGATATAACTAATAGATAAAGAGGAAGTTAGCGAGGCTTTTGACTTATAAATCGGCGAGAATATCTTCGAAATAAAACACTATGAGCTGCCATTTCGCAGATTTATGAGTTAAAAGATAAACCTGCGTGGCTGCCGTATTCTGTTTAACTCACAATTACGCTGATGGATAGTTAAGCTTGTTTTGTATTGAAACTTATCGCAGCGTAATTGTAAGTCAAACTTATCGCAGCATAATTGTAAGTCAAACTACATCGTGCTCTTAGCTCCCTTTCCTGCCACCAAAAAGCCACCACTGCCCCACCTGTGCTTTGTACAGGTGGTATTCGAGGGGAGGATTGTGCGAATAACATAGAGCAGAGAGGACGGAACAGGTTAACTCACTAACATGAATTGTGCTTGTTATATCGAACAATATGATTACATTATCGGAAAAATAGTTAGGATGGAAATTATGAATAGATTTAGGATTACTTTGCTCTTAGCCATGCTGGTGTTTGGCTCTCTTCTAATGGCAGAAACATCGCGTGCCTTAGGGCTGCATTTTGGCACTGTGTCTGCCAATGGATTCAGCTATCGCCAGTTTAGTGGGAAACAAGGATTTCAAGCGACAATAGGGGCAATCTCACTTGGTAGCGATGATGTGTATTTTTACAGCCCAATGTATGACAATTATGGTGGAGCGAGTCAGGTTACATTTACAGAGGACGGACATAGAGCCAATGTAAATTTCGGGCTTAATTATTTGTACGCTTTGGGAGATAACCCTACTGGACGTTTCTACCTACTTGGAGGTGCATCATACTTACTTTCCAGAATTAAACAATTTGAGCAAGATTATGAGTTACAGAGCAATGTTGGTTCTGAAGATTATTACACAATACTAAACAATCATCCCCAACGTACGAAGTGGAAAAACGAAGGCTCTTACTACCTTGGAGCTGGCTTGGGATTCGAGCTTAACCTCGGGCGTAATTTCAGATGGGCGATTGAAATGCCCCTAACATTAAATCAGGATGGGGATATCATGATGTACATCCCTCAGACAGGGCTGTATTATTACTTTGATTAACTAAAGAAGCGATATTTCGGATAAATAGAAAAGAACGGCTTTAGTAAAAAAAGCCGTTCTTTGTTTATTAGTTATTCTCCAATAATCTTGATTAGCACTCGCTTGTCACGCAAGCCGTCGAACTCACCATAAAAGATTTGTTCCCAAGGTCCGAAATCAAGCTCACCTATAGTGATGGCAACCACCACTTCCCTTCCCATAATCTGACGCTTTAAGTGTGCATCAGCATTATCCTCATAACCGTTGTGCTTATACTGGGAATGGGGCTTTTCGGGGGCAAGATGTTCCAGCCAGTGCTCAAAATCTGCATGTAAGCCACGCTCATCATCATTGATGAATACAGACGCAGTTATATGCATGGCATTTACCAAGCATAACCCTTCTGTAATTCCGCTCTCACTAATGGCAGAACGAACTTCGGGGGTTATATTAATGAAACCCCGTCGTGTGTCTGTGTTAAAATGTAGTTCTTTACGGTAACTCTTCATGGACAGAGTGGCTGGGCATCAAGGTAGGCAGTAATCTGAGTGGGATGGTCAAACACCATGTCCGCACCGGCATCCAGCAGTTCTTTTTTGGTTCTATAGCCCCAAGCTGCGCCGATTGCTATCATCCCGGCATTTTTAGCCGTTTTAATATCAATGTCAGAATCACCTATAAAGGCTGTAAATTCAGGTTTCACTTTCATGCGGGAGGCAAGCTCTAAAGCAGATTTTGGATTCGGTTTCAATGGTGTTCCGGGTTCCTCTCCGCTATAAATGCCAAAAGGATTCTTAGTGTGGCGGATCATAGCACCTCTGAAGAAATGACGAATCATCTTCTTGGTGAAGTAATGTGCTTTGTTAGAAAGAATTGCCAGTTTCATCTTACGAGCAACTGCAAGCTGAATAAGGTATAGCACTCCAGGATAGATGTTGGTGTGAAGATACCACATCACATCGTAATGATCCCAGAATTTCTTTGCTAGTGCCTCAACAGTTTTGGCATCTTGGTGTTTTACTGGTAACGCTCGTTTTGCCAGTTCATTAAGCCCGCTACCTACAAAAGCTTTATAGGTTTCGGTTGGATGTTGCGGGTATCCCAATTCAGATAATGAGAGGTTCATGGCATCGGCAATATCGCCGAGACTGTCAATAAGGGTGCCATCTAAATCGAAGATTATGGCTTTAATTTGAGGTTTCGTGTCCATTGTTTACTTCCTTTCTTAAAATGTACAGGGTTTAGCTGTTTATCTCTCCCTCAGTGATAAGTTTCACATGGGGATACGGTATTTCTATGTTTTCATTCTCAAAGCGTTGTTTAATACTAAGCATCAACGCATTCCTTAACGATACAACGTTTTCTTGGTTAGTCCACACACCATAATATATGTTTATCCCGGAATCTGCAAAGCTATCAACTAGTAACAGAGGTTCAATGTCCTTGTTAGCCAAAGGTTCTTTGGCAGCGATGTCAGCAAGCACTTCCAGCACTTTAGTGAGGTTTTCTTTGTAAGATACAGAAACGCTTATATTAGCCCGACGTACAGGGTAACGTGTAATATTGATTACTTCCGTTTTTATCATGGTTTCATTTGGAACGCGTACATATCTGCCATCGTATGTCTTAAGTTTAATGGACAACAAGTCAATAGATTCTATAACTCCGATAGTTGTGCCAATTTGGACTGAATCACCTACCATGAAAGGTTTCTCTGAGATCAGGAAGATGCCACTAATGATATTCGATACACTTGTTTGTGAAGCGAAACCTATGGCAATACCAAATACTCCTGCGGCACCTAGTAAAGCCGAAAGTTTGAAGCCAAATTCGTTTAATATACTTACCATCAAGATTAGTATGCAAAGATAATACACCGCTCTAACAACTAGCTGTTCACTTTGGGCTGAAAGCCGATCTTTCACTAGTTTTCTGATAAGGTTTCTCACCAAGCGAACCAGGGGAATACCAATTACCAGAATTAGCACGATTCGTACTGCCAGATTAATCCTTTCCGGGGTTATGTACTCTGCCAATAAGGATGGTAGGTTTATTACTGCTAGCATTATCACCTCTCTAAAATAACTACTTTGTTTTCACCATAATATAATCAAACAATAGGCTGTGTCCACAATAATATTCTTGATATTAAAGATAAAGATGCGCGGCTTAAGCGTAATATACAGAAGATACCGCATTGATAATGGCATACAGATAGTATTTACACTAAAATGCTGATTCCTATGCAGAGATAGTTTGCAGGCATTGAAAATAAGTCCGAGTAGCTAATCTTGTACTACAAATAACTTAGAAAGCTGCACTATTCAAATTCTACCTTTGGTGCAGTTTGGGCGGCATTATCGGCTTGGAAGAACTGGAATGCCTTCACTTTTATCATATTGGCAATCATGTTATTTGGAAAGGTAACAATTAGTTGGTTAAAGAGTTTGGCAGAGTCATTATAGCGCATTCTTTCAGTTCTGATGCGGTTTTCCATGCCTTCTAACTGGGCTTGAAGCTGAAGGAAATTCTGGTTAGCCTTCAATTCAGGATACCTTTCCACCACTACCATCAGACGGGAAAGCGCACTGCTCAATCCGGCTTGGTTAGCTTGGAAAGCTTGAAAAGCTTGGGGATCAGTTAATGCTTCCGGAGGAAGGTTTACACTTCCACCCATTTTTGAACGGGCTTCAGTAACTTGGGTTAAAGTGGATTTCTCGAAGTTTGCAGCACCCTGCACGGTTTGAACAAGATTTGGAATCAGGTCGAAACGGGTTTGATATACATTTTGTACCTGAGCCCAGGCATTTTCTACGGCTACTTTCTCTTTTTGAATTGTGTTGTAACGCCCTATGAACCATCCTGCCGCCATTATAACAAGCAGAACTACAACAAGTAAGGCTATTAGTCCTTTTTTCATTTTAACTCCCAATTTGATTTTGGAGCATTCTCCTTAGGTATGATTTATTGTCCAGAAGTATTTTTACTATGTTTGATATATCTTGCTAGCTTTGTGCTTTTAAGTGCCTTTTGTTTCTCTCTTGCCGATATTTCCCTATCATTCTGTAACAACAGCCGCCTCGGCTGTTAGAACCCCATTTGCAAAGCGTTGAATTGGTATTGCTGATACGACGAGCGTAACACAGGACTGAATTAGGGAGTATTCTCTAATCTCAGTACCGGAGCATCTATCCAATACCTGCCTTTAGGCTTGGTTCGAACAGCAATAATCGGCTGAATAGCTCCATTGGAAATCAGCTTAGTTTGGGGAGATACATACAGAGTATCGGCAAATGAATCTGGAATTAGAAGGCGTAATTCACCCTTCTTTATTGTGATATATGTACGCTTAACATTCAATGTATCAATAGATAGGGTGGCATTACATGTAAATTCAGTAAAGAAACCATGCTTTAACTGATATAAAATAAAGCTGTTATCGATGTATTCATGCTTACTTTTTAGCTTGCTACCGGGAAAGCCAAAGCCATTTACTGTGTAACTAAAGTAAGAGCTGCTGCCCAGATTAAACTTCAAATTTGCCTGTGCTAAATCCATATTTATGCTCTGCGGATCAGTGCTTGGCTGTTTGGTACTTAGGAAATACTCCTGCTTGGCACTGTAGGGAGTTGCCAGCATAATTCCCAATACTATTAGTAGCCCAAGCATGGCAAGCAGCAGTTTCTGTATTGCCTTTAGCTTGCGTGGCGGAGAAACAGGAAGGTAAAATACATTGTGGTGCAAGCCCATCGCCCTGTACATCAAATAGGCACTGAGGTACACCAATGCTCCTGCCCATAAGACATCGCTGGCGAAATGCCCACCTTGCCCGATGCGCACCCAACCGATAACAGTTCCCCAGATTAATGATGCAAGTAGCACCAGCTTGGACAGTGAACGTCTATGTTGCCTAAGCACGAAAGCTAAAGCAAAGAAATAATACCCCATGGTTGCATGTCCACAGGGGAATGATTTGCCGGGGCTGGAAGTATCTATGGTAAGAGGAGCTTCATAGCTGTATTCGCCCCCAAATTGTATTACATCACGCGGTCTGGGTCTGCCCCAATTGTCCTTTAGGATGCTGTTTACCAATAGCCCTGGTCCCACAATCATTACTATCACCAGATAGATAGCTATCTTCCTGTATGTCCTAAGGCGAGGGTTACTAAAGCTAAAGATATACACTCCCAAAGCAGCGATGCAAAGCAGCAATGCCGGAAGATTGCCATAATGGTAGATAAACATGGCGATGGAAGAGCTATTAAACAACCAAGCAGAGGCGGATGAATAGTAATGATTCTGGATGTATAAATCCAGATTGCTACTCCGAAAGATAGCCGTGCCAATAATCAGGATAAACAGGGGGACAATAAAATCCCAGCTTAAAAAGAAATGACGGCTGCTAAGAGCCGTCACATCTGTTATACTTTGTTTGTTCATTATTCAGGTTTTGTTTCTTCTTCTTCGGTAGAAGGGATTTCTGCAATCTCTTCTTCTATTGTTTCCTCTACAACAGGGGTTTCCTCTACAACAGGAGTTTCTTCTACAACAGGAGTTTCTTCTACAACAGGAGTTTCCTCTACAACAGGAGTTTCTTCTGCAACAGGGGTTTCCTCTACAACAGGAGTTTCCTCAACAACAGGAGATTCCTCTACAACAGGAGTTTCTTCTGCAACAGGGGTTTCCTCTACAACAGGAGTTTCTTCTACAACAGGAGTTTCCTCTACAACAGGAGTTTCTTCAACAACAGGAGATTCCTCTACAACAGGAGTTTCTTCCACTATTGGTTCTTCAGTTGTGGTTTCCGCTACCTCAGATTCTGCTGTTTCGGCAATGATGCTTTCTACAGTTTTTTCTTCTTGAGCTGCAATGACAGCTTCGGAAGAGGCTTTAGCTTCTTCTTCCTTCATTTCGGCTTGTTGTTTTTCGCGGGCTTCTTTTTCTTGTTTTTTCTTCTGTTGTTTAGCTGCTTTTTCGCGCATAAACTGCTCGTGTATGGCGATATATTCTTCTTGCAATATGGGATCGCGAGAGAAGAAGAAAGCCTTTACAGAGAGGATAAGGCGGCGATTTTCCATGTCAAGCTCGATAACCTTGAGGGGAAGCTCTTCACCAACATGGAAGGCATCTTCGCTACGCTCAAGTTTAGGCAGTGCAAGATGGGAGATGGGGATAAAGCCTTCCACCACATCGTCGCCCATAGGAACATCTACCAGTAAGCCTTTGGGAATAAGTTTGCTTATCTTACCTTTCACTTCGGTGTTCACGGGCAACACTACATTTAAACTTTCCCATGGATCTGGAACAAGCTGTTTCACGCCAAGGGCAATGCGATGTTGCGCCCGATCAATAGAGAGGATTATTGCCTCTACATCCTGATTCTTGCGATACATTTCGCGGGGGTGATAAATGCGCTTTGTCCAGCTAATATCAGAGATATGAACCAAGCCATCGATACCTTCCTCTATCTCCACGAAAGCACCAAAAGCGGTGAGGCTTTTTACTTTGCGGGTAAGGACAGTTCCCATGGGATAACGGTCTTCAATGGTAAGCCAAGGATTGGCATCCATCTGCTTCATGCCAAGGGAGATGCGCTTGTTTTCTTTATCCAATTCCAGAACGATAGCGTTTATGGTATCGCCTACTTTCAGAATCTTGCGAGCATCGGCTATTTTCTTTGTCCAGCTCATTTCAGAGATATGCACAAGCCCTTCAACACCGGGTTCGATTTCCACGAAAGCACCGAAGGATTTCACACTAACCACTTTACCAGCGATGCGTGTGCCTTCTGGGTACTTAATCTCGATGTTTTCCCAGGGGTGGGGAACAAGCTGCTTTAAGCCTAAAGAGATTTTGTTGGTTTCAGGATCGAAGTTTATCACTTTTACCTTAACCTTGTCTCCAATCTGTAGCATTTCCGTAGGATGAGATATCTTACCCCAGGACATATCTGTTAAATGTAACAGACCGTCTATGCCTCCAAGATCGATGAAAGCACCATATTGAGTTATATTTTTTACTTCTCCGTCCAGTTCGGAATTTACTTCCAGTTTTGAAAGAAGTTCCTGGCGTTTGATGGCAGCTTCTTCTTCCAGTACCTGACGGCGGGAGAGAATGATATTACGATGTTCTTCATCAACGTTTACTACTTTGAAAACAAGTTCCTTGCCGATGAATTGATCTAAGTTTGGGATGGGTTTTAAAGACATTTGAGAGCCGGGGAGGAAGCCTTCGATACCAAGGATATCCACAATCATGCCACCTTTTACACGACGACGAATTACACCCGACAGGGTGGTGCCATCTGCAAAAGTCTTTTTGATGCGTTCGATATTCAGGGTGTAGTCAGCTTTCTTCTTGGAGAGCAATAGCTTTCCTTCGCCGTTTTCAATTTCGTTGATAAATACCTTAATAACGGTGTTACGCTCTGGCATACCGCTATAGGCAAATTCGGAAATCGGGATAACGCCTTCTGATTTGAAACCGATGTCCACACGTACTTCCTTGTCGGAAATATCAACTATTGTCCCTTCGATTATCTCACCTTTCTTGAAATTAGAGAACGATTCTTCATACATAGAAAGCATGGCTTCGTGCTCTTTTTCACTCTGGGTAAGCTCTTTCATGGGAACTTCCGGTTTGGGGTCTACAATTGGCTCTTCCACTACAGGAAGTGGTTCTTCTGCTATTTCAGCAGGCTCTTCCACTGCGGGAAGTTGTTCTTCTTCTGCTATTGCAGCAGGCTCTTCCACTACAGGAAGTGGTTCTTCTTCTGCTATTGCAGCAGGCTCTTCCACTACAGGAAGTGGTTCTTCTGCTATTTCAGCAGGCTCTTCCACGGTGGGGGTTTCTTCATGTTCTGGAACAACCGGTTCAGTTTCCATTACTGGCTCTTCCTCGATGACGAGTATTTCAGGTTCGGTTGCGGCAATTGAAGACTCTTCGGGTTTTTCGTCGCCTTCAACTGTTGATTTTGACGTCGCGTCGGCTCCGCTATCCAGACCGGTTTCCACTACTGGCTCCGTTTCCTTAACTTCAGGCTCGACAGTGTTTTGATCATGGTTTAACATGATTCCTCCTTAAACAAGGGGATTTCTTCGATGCTCCTTACGGTGCCCGAACCCCCACTTTTTTCTTTTATAAAATTAAATACGTTAATTATCATCTCTTCTGGAGTAGATGCTCCAGCGGCAATGCCAATTCTTTGGTAGGCAGAGAAGTCCACACTATCAAGCTCTGTATCGCTTTCTATATGATAGGTTAAACAAATATCTTCACAAAGCGATGCTAAAGCTCGGGTATTGGAGCTATTATAGCCTCCAATAACAATCATCAGGTCACTTTCTTTCGCTAGCTCGATTGCAGCCGTCTGTCTTTCCGAAGTAGCCAAGCATATCGTATTAAAAATCTTTAATTCCACCAGCTTAGGAAGCAATTCACAAGCCAAGTTCTTAAGATTCTGTATTTTCTGAGTTGTTTGAGTTATTAAACATAGCCTATTGCCTTGTAAAATTGGGGAATAATCTCCAGGGGCAATTACTGAAGTGCGCTCGTTACCGTAAGATAGCATTCCGATTACTTCTGGGTGTAGCTTATCCCCAAGAATTAGAATTTGGTATCCTTCGCTTGCCATTTTGCCGATAAGTTCGTGCGTTCTTTTCACATAGGGGCAAGTAGCATCGATTATTTCATTGTGATTGGCTTCCAACAGCTCGTAGTCTTGACGTGTTATGCCATGAGAACGGATGATAACCGCACTGTTATGGATACTTTCCACATTCAGAGCCACTTTAACACCGCTATCTTTCAATTTGCTCACAATTTGGGGATTATGTATCAAATCCCCCAGGCTGTAAACATCTTTGTCGCTGCTATTAGCTTCCATAGCAAGCTGAATGGCACGGCGCACCCCAAAACAGAATCCTGAGTGTTTTGCCAAGCGGACAACTAGGTTGGGATTAACAATATTGCCCAGAGAAAGACGTACAGACACTATCTCATACAGCTTATCCACCTGTTCATCTATGCTAAGCAGGCTGGTATCTACTAAAAATGCGTCTGGAGCAGCTTTTAAGGGAGCCATTGCTCTGCTGCTGTCTGCCAAATCACGTGCTTGCAGCTCACTTAAAACCTGTTCCAGAGGAGTATTAATCCCTTTTTCTTGTAGTTCCAAAAAACGGCGTTTTGCTCTTTCACGCACATCTGCCACGATAAAAAACTTCGCTTCTGCATCTGGGAAAACAACCGTGCCGATATCACGTCCATCCAAAACTATCCCGCCATCATGCCCCAATTTGCGCTGTAAATCCACCATTTTGTGGCGAACTTCTGGGATTGCCGAAATAGCGGAGGCAGCATTGGACATTTCTGAAGTGCGGATGGCAGAGCTGATATCTTTGCCATTGAGGTAAATGATATTGCCAGTTTCAGAATAGCTTATAGTGAGATTTATGCCTTCCATCAAAGCTTCTATCGCAGCTCTGTTATCGATAGATATCCCCTTATGAGCTGCTGCATAGGCACAAGCTCTGTACATCGCACCTGTATCTAGGTAGATGTAACCAAGCCTTTTTGCCAAAAGTTTGGCTGTTGTGCTCTTACCAGAAGCTGCGGGACCATCAATCGCTACGATAATTCTTTTCATACTTAGCATTTATCTCCAGTGTTACACCTTTTTTAACGACCTATATGGAGTCAACACTTATTTTCAGATTGGCTTGTTATTATTGAAACAAGCCTGCAAGCTACCCTTATTCAGCCGCTAACTATCCGTTAACTATCCCGTATGGCGATACGGGATAGTTAACGGATAGGCTTGGGTTAGTTAGCGGCAATCTGGAGCAGCGTCCTGCGCTACACAGTGTGTACCTTCGTGTGCTGCACTATTTCAGCAACAGAATCAATAAATCAGGCATTCCCCCAAAAGTAATAGGAACATGGATGAGACGGATTGGGCAGATTTACACGGATTCATCTTTAGACAAATTAATAATTATCTTGACGGGATTGAGATATATGATATCCAAGTGTTTAGCTTTATAGAAGGCAAAAGGAGGAAATATGCAATTACATCGCTCTGCTCACAATAAAATTATGGGAGGCGTTTGCGGAGGTTTGGCAGAATCGCTTTCAATAGAAGCAATTTACCTAAGACTTGCCTTTATCATCTTTCTTGTTTATGCAGGGAATGGACTGCTGGTTTATTTGATTCTTTGGCTAGTGCTACCCAAGATTGAAACAGGGGAAGGTGAACAACGCCAGAACAGCTTGTTCCGTTCGAGAACCAATAACATGATAGGCGGTGTTTGTGGCGGCTTATCCGAAGCCATGAAAGTAGATGTTTCTATAATCAGGCTGGTATTTATTGGTTTAAGTCTGTTAGCAGGAGGAGGGGTCTTGATATATGGTATATTGTGGCTGATAATCCCATCTGAGCCAAGAGATTGAACAAAAAAGCAATCGGGTTAAGTGTATATTCAAACTAAAATCACGGTGTTCACAGCAAGATTAAATTGACAGAATCTTCATTTGTAAAAGCCTGCACAACCTAAATATTCTGTATCAGGAGTGCCAATGCAGCAAGCAGTAGTATTCATTACTTTGACACTGATTGTATTTCTCTTCATTTGGGACAAAATACGCTACGATTTTGTAGCTTTAGCGGCATTGTTTACCATAGTGATAGCGGGAATTATCCCAGTTAACACGGCTTTCAATGGTTTTTCCAATCCGGCGGTTGTAACAGTGGTTGCAGTAATGATAATCAGCAAGGGAATGCAGTATTGCGGTCTGTTGGATGCGCTTTCCAGGCACTTAAATTGGTTTGGGAAAAAGCCTACAAGCCTTATCTTCCCCTTGTCCGTTTTTACCGCATTAGCATCTTCATTTATGAATAATGTTAGCATCGTGATACCAGTTTCTATAAAACTGGCAAAAAAACGGCACCACTCTCCATCACTAATTTTAATGCCGCTTGCATTTGCCACACTACTTGGGGGGATGACCACTTTAGTGGGTTCTTCACCCAATATCATAGTATCATCCGTGCGTGCTGAAACCATTAATGAACCTTTTAGGATGTTTGATTTTTTGCCGATAGGGATAATACTAAGCATCTTGGGCATACTGTATACAAGCTTAATCGGATGGCGTTTTTTGCCCAAAAGAGAAAGTCCGATAAGCATGCAGGACACTTTGGAGATTGAAGATTATTATACGGAAGTGCAGGTTAGTGAAGAATCTAAGCTAGTTGGGCTTAGCTTGAAACAGCTTGTTGATAGCGAATCATACGAGATTGACTTAGTGGGTGTAGTTCGCAATGGAAACTACCTAAACGCACTGAATCTAAATGTTACCATCCAGAGTGAGGATGTGCTAATGATTAAAGCAGATTCCAAGCACTTGCAGAGTTTCGTGGACGTAAGCGGAACGAAGATATTGGTGGAATCAGATACTCATACTAAGCCAGTGATTAACAAGGACAACACCCTCATCGAAGTGGTGGTGATGAAAGAATCCCCATTGGTTGGTAAGTCTGTAGCGCAAATGCGTCTGTTAGAAGATTATGGGATAGACCTGCTTGCAAAAACCGGAGGGAGAAAAGCAAAGACCAAACGCCTAAGCTATCAAGTGATAAAAATGGGTGATGTACTATTAATCCAAGGCAATGCAAATAGAATTGCAGGGGAAATTACTAACTTGGGTTGCCTGGCATTAACTGAACGTGAGCAGAAAATTGGGGATGAAAGAAAGATTTCCGTGTACTTAATGATTGTGATTGCTGGTATTGCATCTGTGATATTAAGATTATTGCCCGTGCATATCGCCTTCCCGCTAAGTGCTTTGTTATTGGTGTTAAGCGGTGTTATACCTTATCGGGAAGTATATAAAGCGGTTGATTGGTCTGTGATTGTGATGCTAGGGGCTATGATTCCCTTTGGCAGAGCCATGATAATATCTGGAGGAGCGGATACGATTAGCAACGCCTTGCTATATCTGGGACAGTATTCTGCCCAGTGGCTCCTCGTAGGTTTGTTGTTGTTGCTAACCATGCTGTTAACAAACTTGGTGAATAACGCTACTACTTCAATAGTGATGGCTCCTATTGCCATAGAGTTGGCACGGAGTTTGGGCACTTCACCAGATTTATACTTAATGACAGTAGCCGTGGGTGCGTGTTCTGTCTTTCTATCTCCCATCGGGCATCAGGCAAATACACTGGTGATGGGTCCTGGAGGATACAGATTTGGTGATTACTGGAGAGTGGGCTTAGGGTTGCAGATAATAGTCTTGGTAAGTGCCATCCCGCTGTTGTTATACTATTGGGGCTAATGCAGATTAATGAACAGAGATAATGGTTTGTTAGCCCATTTACTTTTGGGAAAACAGTTAATAGGGTGAAATGAATGGGGGAATGCCTGCAAAACCAGTCCTTGACAAATATCGGCATCCCAATTATTAAGAACAAATACTCTAAAGGTGTGTCAGATGCCAACTTGGGAATTTTATGCCCATGGAAGAGTACAAGGTGTCGGTTATCGTTGGCTAGTCCAAAAGGTAGCGATTCAGTACGAAATTCATGGTTATGTGCGCAATCTTTCCGATGGCTCGGTTTTTATTCTAGCCGAGGCGGAAGAACACGTGTTAGAGAGTTTCCAGCTTGCCATAACTACTGGCTCTTACGCGGCAAGAGTGGATAAAATAGAAGTCCATAAACTAAGTTCAGCAAAGAAGTATCATGATTTTAAAATTAAATAGATCAATATGGCTGCTGGTGCTACAGATAATGTTGATTATGCCTGCGATGTTATCAGCAAATCAGCAAATGCATACCGTTAGAAAGGGCGATACATTGTATAGCCTAAGTAAACAGTATGGCACGACTGTGGATCAGCTAATGAAGCTAAACAGTCTGCAAGGTAACAACCTCTCAATTGGTCAAAAACTGATAATTAAAGCAGAGGCGGCTGTTGTTAAGCCTAAGCCAGACGTTCCAACGGTAACACCAGTTGTTAAGCCTAAGCCAGACATACCCACAGTAACGAAAACACCAAAGCCAGATCCTGTTGCTGATAATCCCCCAATACCAATTCCAAAGACAGCAGTTTTACCTCCCAGCCAGCTTAGTCCCGATTTCTATTACACAATAAAAGCGAAGGATAATCTCTATCGCATTAGTGTGGACAACAATATTGTCTTGCAGGATATGCTTGCATGGAACGGCTTTGCAGATAGCTCTGTGCCTATTCATCCCGGGGATAAGATTATTATTAAAGACCCATCAGAAGCAACGTATAATCCAGACTTATCTGCATCAGTGGGTACCACAATTAAGAATCTTCCCCCTGCTATTGCTACCCAAGATTCTGTAGTTATTGAACGGGTTTATGTGGTGCAAAAAAAGGATACTCTTTATAGGATAGCTACCAATAATGGCATGACCGTTGATGAGCTGAAACGGCTTAATAACATGACAGGCAATGACCTTAGAATTGGGCAACGAATATACCTCGCAGGAAAGAAAAGACCAGATGGAAGCATTAGCCCCACTGAGATTCGCCCAGAAGATGAGCAAAAGAAAGACAAAACTAGAACAGATTTGATTATGCCTGTTGATGGCAGAGTGATATCAGAATACGGATTGCGAAATGGTCGCCCACATAAGGGGATAGATTTAAGTGCCAAACAGGGAACGCCAGTTTATGCAGTATTGGACGGGACGGTAGTATATTCTGGGGTACAAGGTGCCTATGGGAATGTGATTGTTATTGAGCATCCTGAGTTCGTGATGACCGTCTATGCGCATAACGAGAAGAATCTGGTTAATGTAAATGATGTTGTTAAGCAAGGACAACAGATTGGCACCGTGGGAGCAACAGGTAATGCTCAGGGATCACATGTGCATTTTGAATATCGTTTGAAAGGGAAAGCTCTGAATCCCCGCAACGTGTTGCCTTTGAAATAGGGGTATAGGAAAACTTATGAATAGGAGGGAAAGCGTTTTTGCAGATAAAGCATTGCAAAACTATTTAAATGATATTTCTAAGTTTAAAACCCTTACCCGAGAAGAAGAACATGAACTGGGCATTAAAGCTAATGCCGGTGATGCTGAAGCTCTCAATCGCCTGATTCAATGCAATCTTAAATTTGTTGTTAAAATCGCAGCACGTTACCAGAATCGAGGTCTTTCATTATCCGAGCTAATCAGTGAGGGTAACATAGGTTTGATAAAAGCCATAGAGAAATTTGATCCCGATAAAGATATAAAGCTAATATCCTATGCCATTTGGTGGATAAAGCAGAGAATTATGCTTGCCGTAAGCGAGAAAAGCTCTTTAATCAGAGTCCCTCTTGGCAAATCAAGTGCTGCCCACCGCGTGAAAGCTACCTCAGATAGGATATTCACCGAAACAGGTGAAACTGCATCTACAGAAGAACTAAGTGAGAGAATGAATGTTACAGGAAAATCAATTGATCAGTTAAGGGGACAAATCCCTGAAACAAGCTCATTTGATGAAATACTTTCAACAGACGATTATCAAGATTACTCCACGAAAGACCTACTGGTAGATAAAAATGCTTCTGACCCTCAGAAATTGTATTATCAAGAAAGAATCCATGATAGGATAAACCAAGCAATTGATAAGTTGGATACCCGAGAGGCTGATATCATTCGTACCTACTTCGGTTTAAATGACGCACATGAAACACGCAACTTTGCTCAAATAGCCGAAGTGATGGGTCTTTCCCGGGAACGAGTGCGGCAGATTCAGAAGGAAGCCTTACGCAAGATTCTGAATGAAATTAAGCCAGAAGAAGATTCATTCGTAGATGAGTTTATCGAGAAATACAATTATTAGTTAAAGGGAAGAGATATGTACAAAAACTTTGAAGAGATGATGGAGAGGGTAAAACAAGGAAGAAAGGGTACCGTGATAATTGCAGCAGCACAGACAGATTCGGTTCTGGATGCGGCAATTTTAGCCAAGAGGGAAAATCTTGCAGATTGCATACTTGTAGGAGATAAACCTGCTATACTTAGTATCCTTCAAGATTTAGCACCCGATTTGGCTAATAGTTTCGAAATAGTAGATACTGGAACAGACCTTAAAAAAGCTGCATCAGTCTCAGTTGCCCTTGTAAAAGAAGGCAGAGGTGATCTTATTCTAAAGGGAAAGACGGATACATCGGTACTATTGAAAGCTGTGCTTGATAAAGAAAATGGCTTGAGAATTAGCGATGTAATCTCAGATGTTCTTGCATACGAACACCCTTCTGGTCTAAAATTAATGAGCGATGGTGGGATAAACATTCAGCCAGAGCTTTTTGAAAAAATAGCCATTATTAAGAATGCAGTCGCAGTAGCGCATGCTTTGGGGAATCCCAATCCTAAGGTAGCCGTTCTATCTGCGGTGGAAGCGGTTAACCCCAAAATGCCATCAACAATTGATGCTGCTCTTATTGCCAAAATGAACGAAAGGAAACAAATACAGGGCTGTATAATTGAAGGTCCCTTGGCTTTTGATAATGCTGTAAATGTAGAAGCAGCACGCACCAAAGGGATTACCTCAGAGGTAGGTGGAGCTGCTGATATTTTAATCGTTCCCAATATAGAGGCGGGGAATATATTCGGAAAAACCCTAACCTACTATTGCGGGTATCGGGTTGCACATGTTGTTATGGGCACAAAGGTTCCAATTTTGATACCATCCCGAGCAGATGACGCAGAGACAAAGATGCTTTGCATGGCTATGGGACTGGCTACTATCTCCACTAAGTGAAAATTAGCATTATCCAAGTAGGCAAGACTAAGGATGCCTGGCTTAGCGAAGGCATAGCAGAATACCTAAAAAGACTTTCTGCTTTCGCCACAATAGATGTTGTTGAACTCCCTGACATAAGCATAAAAATAGCCGGAAATCCTGAAAGTGTAAAAACCCGTGAAGCACTATCAATATTAAAACGGCTTGAGCCTGATGATTATGTAGTTCTATTAGATGAACGTGGTGCGGAAAAAACCTCACTTGAGTTTGCCGATTTTTTGATTAGTATATATCAGAAGAAACATGTTGTGTTTGTTATTGGCGGGGTGTTTGGCGTTAGCCAGGCAATAAAAACCCGTGCCGACTCTTCCATAGCTCTTTCCCGGCTTACCTTTACTCACCGTATGGCGCGCTTGATTCTGTGTGAACAGCTATACCGTGCGATGATGATTAAGGCGAACCGTTCTTACCACATATGATATCGAGGTTTTAATGTTTCAGATAATACTGTCCACTCTTTACAATGTAAAGTTCTCACTATGGATTATGGCTCAGGGTATGCTGGGGATATTCATCTTTATGGCGTTGTTCTATCTGCTTATCTATACTCTAGAAAGAGGATTTAAGTCTGAACAAAAGTGAAGACA
>JAQUJJ010000246.1 GCA_028681035.1 Candidatus Cloacimonadota bacterium | reverse complement strand
GTGGAGGTCATGATGAAGCTGAACTCCTGGCTTCCTGCTATCGCCGCTGTATGGAAATAGCTTCGGAGCATGAGATTGCATCTATAGCATTCCCTAACATCTCAACGGGGATCTACCGTTTTCCGAAGGAATTGGCGGCGGAGATTGCGATAAACACTATCAGGAAGGCTCTGCTTGATCTGCCTCCGATAGAGGTCTATTTCTCTTGCTTTGACGAAGAGAATTATCGGATATATACGGATTTGTTGAAGGATTCATTAGACTGATTTAGGGGAAATGGGGCTTTCAGAATAACTGATGCCCACCATCTATTGGATACCTTAGAAAATGGTAGATATAAGTCCATCAGAGACATTGCCAAAGCAACAGGCAAGTCCAAGCAGTGGGTGTATATCTATCTGGAGGCACTGGCATCGATTGAAGTCATAGACCTGAGAGGCTTCATATACGTGGTTATTTCCCGCCAAAACGTGCCCCAAATCGGCAGAAAATTCCAGAAAGGTATATTGGGTCAACTTAGGAATTTGAACAAGATTGGTGGGTATAGATTAATAGGTGTTTAGTCGCATTCATCCATATGATTGGTGCATAGTCTGAGTTGGGAAATACTTTATTCAGTATTCACAAGTGCACCTGTAAGTACTTCCCTATCTCTATTTATACCAATAATATGCACATCGATGTGATCACCAACCTTGTGAGATAATACAGTGCTTTTATCGGACGATTTCCGAAAACCATTTGATTGTATTGAGCACCGCATACCATTATTTAAAATAGCATGAATCCAATTGTTGTTTATTGATATCACTTCTACGCTTTCTTCACGGCCGTTAATGACGGAATCTTCATAGATATCCCAAGGATTCGAATAACCTTCTTCCCTACAAGTATAATTCTCGTAACACGTGTCATATTTAAAAGGAATTACGCTGAATTGTGAATTGACTCCATATACCTGTCTTTGTCTGAAATCATAGTGCGTGTATTTTACAGGCAAAAAACAAGCATGGTTTACTGTGACATTTTTCAATTGATAACCTAATAAAACACCTTGATTGTTCTTAATCACTTGTGATACATAACATGCTAAAGGCTTATTTAGAATCGAGTATATTTCTTTGGCAGGATCTGTTTCTGTCCCTGCATTCATCAGCTTAAAGCCTTGTACGTCTTTATAGACTTTAGGCAGGAGTTCGTCACCAAGGTGAAAGTAGCTGTTCATACTATTGACATCAAGGCTAGTCACCTGATCTTTAGACATATAAAAGCTCTTTCCAAGATATGAAACTCTTAGTGCATCATCCATTATATCGATTACTGTAACAGTAATAGTATCATTTAGTATTGCCTTCTCGTTAAGGCGCTGTTCAACATACTGTTGGTAGTTGCCCCTGGTTAAGTCAAAAGCTACAATTGTTGTCACTACAGAACGGTCATTGTAAAACCTATTCTTTATTGTAGTGCAATGGAATAGATTCTCTTTGATGTAGTTAGAAATTTCCTCAATTATCTGTCTGTGAGACTTTGAGTTATCAGCACTAACATGATCTCTACCAAGCAAATATACCCTATTCATTCCCAAAGATTTATATATAAAAAGTCTTCTTAAATATGGCTTGATCCCCTGCTCCTCATATTTTTCTTGGTTCGCAATTAGAATTACTCCAACTTTGATGTCGCTTCTACTAAATTTCAAACGAGTTAAATCTTCAGGTTCGCGACTTGCTATGTCGAATAAAAAGTCTACATACTCATCTACTTGTTTATGATGTTGAACATCAGGTGTTTGAGTATATACTATTGCTCCAAATTGCTTTAATTCAGACAATAGAGCAGTATCATAAAGGAAATTCAAGTTTATCTGTTCAATCTTCTTGAAAGTATACTTAGTTTCAGGATCGGTGTTATCATAATCATCATTAAAGTACTCAATGGCATATTGATATTTATCTTTGATGCTGTTTTTAACACTCATTAACTGAACTGCTTCTGCTGTTGGCCTAGAAAGGTGTTTTGAAAACTTCAGAAGTAGGTCTCTTTCAACAAAGCATTTTATAGCCTTATAGTACATCCTCTCCTTCTCCGATTTTCTGCCACCCAATCTGACAATAACTTTGCCATTCTTAAGCTCACTCTCAATGGTATTCTCGTTAACAAATACAACTTCACACTTATCAAATCTTACTGATTCGTCTATTTCATTCAATTTCGAAATATAGTCATTAATACTTGAAGACAGTTCAAACGCCAGCGTAGCTTTGAGAAACTTATATAGTACCCAATGAAAGATTGTAATAAAAAACACCGAAATTTTCTTCCAAAGCCACAATTCCCCTAACGTTACAAACGAACAAAGACAGACGATTAACAAAACAATATAAAAACTAAGCATTATTTCATCCTTTCAACTTATCATGACAAGATGATTTAGTACATGTAATTACAAATATACCATCTTCTGATTCAGATATAGTAGAAAAATTCTCAATTGTAATTACTTCGCCACACGAAATGCACGTGTAATTGCCAGTATGTATGTCTTCGAGAATTCCAATTTTTTTTAGAATTTCTGGTAGTTGATTATCCAATATAGCCGTTATTTTATTCACAATCTCTCCTTTATTAACATACTTATCTCACCCTATAAAGTTACTTGGTTTTTGCTTAAGTGTTTACAAATCGCTTGGATGTATCCATCATCTTCCATAAATACCACGTTATTCTTCAGATACTCATCCGGATCATATCCTCGGAGCCTTAGCTCTTGTTTGGGAGTCCAGGACAATATCCAACTACTCAGTATCACATTGGGATCTCCCAGTCTAGTCTCTATCTCTTTGATGCGCTTGTGGAACTGGATTTTCTCGCTATTTACCCCTTCATGTAACAATCCGTGGGGTTCGATAAAGTGAACGTACTGCTTATCTTCTGATAGTATCCAAAGAATGAAGTCAGGATGGAAGTTACCGGCCTCGAAGAAGCCCACACCCTTACCCCTGCTGAGGTTACGCAAGAGATATAGTTCCAGCCCCTTATCTTTCATAGCTTTCGTGTTCTTATCGCACCATGTTTTCAAATCGGTGATAAACTGATACTCACTTTCGTTAAACGCGATGGGTAGTATTGTAATGTTACCATCATTACGCACATGGAACAGGGGCTGAAATAGATGTTTACCAAAGTTACAAGCCTTGAGGTCACCGACAGATAGGAGTTCATCTTTATTGTTCATAATCTCTTGTTTCAGCTTTTTAATCTGCGCAATCACGGTGGCATCATCACCATCCACAATCAGCCGATAGACATCATCTGAGGGCAGATTATCGTCCTCACGGGTGAGGTCTCTAAGTTCCATTCTTGGTTTAATAAAGGAATCCTTACAGAAATTGTAGTATTTCTCGCAGAACCGCCTGAGCAGTTCGGTGGCGATCTGTTGCAGGATCAGCACTTCATCATAGTTTTGAGGACTTAGCCTGGTTTCAGGTAGATACAGCTTATACCAGGATGAATCACTAAGCAAATTCTGCATCCCCTGCTTAGTGAGGTTGAGGTTATGCATCCTTTGTTCCCGCTTGAAGCGTTCCAGTTCAAAATACAAGCGATCCATATCCAGGAGGCTGATCTGTTTAGCTTTTAGCTTTACATCATCCTTGTGCCCATCCCGGACAGTGCCACTGGACTTGATAGTCTGGATGCGGGGGTACCAATCTGAGACCACAGGATTCTTCTGCAGATACGGTGGAACAATGCCTAAAGTGGGAACAGGTCCATCTTTCTTAAAGTCGTATTCCGAACCGTCTTTCTTCTTTTTCGGTCTCAGGATTTTGAGCTTCTTGCCAAAATCGGCAGTGACGTTCATAGGAATGGTAATCACCAAGCGTTTCTCGTTACCTGGCAAACCTTCGTCTTTTAGATATTGCCTGAATTTCTCCATAAAGTCCGATTCGATCCCAAAGACATTGAGGGTTTCGATATCTTCGATGAAATTAGGCTTTGTGGTGGCAAAAGAATGTCCACTGCGCTTCAGACTCCAGTGTGTCAGGAGAAATTGAATGTTAATTCAATTTCGTAACTATCAAGGACATGAGGATTTGGCTCCTCGGGAAGGTCTTACAGGAGAACTTTCCAAACCACCTGCTGCTGCATTAGTTAAG
>JAQUJJ010000245.1 GCA_028681035.1 Candidatus Cloacimonadota bacterium | reverse complement strand
ACATATTTGTTGCGGGGGTTTTCCAGCTTGAGATCTTCTATATTGAGAGAGATTTTGACTAAATTCAAAGCGATATCGGATACGCCAAACCCCAGATTGGTAAATACTTCCTGCAGATTCGGGATCAGTGCCTGGGCTGCTTCGCTTTCGCTTTCCACCCGGAAGGTGATCTTTCTGCCGGCAGCCTGCTGTTGTGCCTGAAGCACTTCAGGATCGTAAGGCAGATGGATAAAGCTGACTTCATCCAGGCGGATGACTCTGAGCTGAGAGAGCAGTTGCTGATTTTGGGCGTTCAAAGCTCCTGCTACATTCAGGGTGGCAAAAGTCTCCCAATTGTCCTGGCTCTCCAATCCGCTATTCAGCAGGGCCATGATGCGCGCTGCGTTGTCCTCTATAGTGCTGCGATACAGCTCTGCCGTGAGGGTGCGATTCAGATAAGCCGCGGCATAGGTCTGTCCCAGATCATCAGTCCAGCTTTTCCCGATTTGGATATTGCTCAGGGTCTGCGAGCTCATCACTTTCACCCGGGCAGATTGATCCAGTTCCGCAGAATAGTTGGCTTTACTTTCTGAGATGATCTCTTGATAACGCTGCTCAAAACCGCTTTCACTGTGGATGCGGCTGCTAAAGATTTTGGCGAGATTCGCCCGGGCATCATCCTCCGCCTGAGCGCGGTTTGATCCACAGCCCACAGCGCTAAGAAATAGTGTGGTATTGTATTCAATAGACGGATTATCCACCCAGGCCGGGCGGTCATTAGCTTTCTTTTTGGCGGCCATCGCGGTGCTGAAAAGAATCAATAGACAGATCATTACTTGCAGTTTTCGCATGCTGATCTCCTCCCCATATTTACTATGAGTCAAGCTTTAAGGGTGGCAAATGGCTGTCAAGTGAAACTCGGCCTGGCATCCCCCATTTTCCCTCAGCTCTGCTTAAGGAGCTGTATGTACTTGATCACTGTATAGACAGTCAGCCAGATTTGCAGAGTTCGCTTCGCTGATCTATTTATATAAAATGATACGTGGAGAACACCAGGCGGTGTCTCCACGTATCGGAGGGCATTCTATGTAGGGTCTGTAGGCTGATTATAGTATAAACAGCTTTACCCTGAAAGCCAAGTATTATTATCAGATCTTGCATAATTATATTGCGTAGGGCTCTCTCTTTCCGCTTCGCGCCTGCCTTATCCTGCATCCAAATGGGGCGATAGCTATTGACACAAAACATCAGCCCGGATATCCTGTGCCGCTATTCCGAGCTACTTTGGAGTTCAATGCGCATAGATATCTTATACATATACAGAGATTTACGCGCGCATTGGACTTCAAACAGTACTTTGCGGAACCAGGCTGGCATTCCACTCCGATAGATAGCACCTTCGCTCTGCTGCTTGAAGTCCAAACCAATGGTCTTGCTGTTTGATTCCAAGTCAATGCCCCTGCTGCTTGAAGTCCAAAACCCTGTAAAACTCGTTTTTAATATGAAAAAAGCAAGGGGTTTTGAACTCCAAAGGTGGCGATAGGCAAAAAGCTATTGACACAAAACATCAGCTCAGATACCCTGTGAATTGTAGATTTTAACTAAACGATAATAAAAACGAAAAGCCACCTAAACCGTGGCACAATGGAGGAAACATGCGTAAAGCATTACTGGAAACTGTGCTCTGTATGCTGCTATCCAGCGCCTTCGCGCTCAGCAGCTATGGCACTTCTGCACCTGTGGCGAATGACACCGTGAACCCAACACTTTCTATTTTTAGCCCCAATGGCGGGGAAGCCTGGTACATAGGGGATACGAACGACATTCTGTGGGAAGCAAGCGACCCTAATCTGGTGAATAACTCGGTAAATCTGTGGTACAGCCTCAATAGCGGCACGGATTACATCCCAATCGCAGAAGGGACTATCAACGACGGTAGCCAGTCCTGGCTGATGCCCAGCACTCAAAGCTACAATGCCAGAGTGAAGACCCAAGTATCCGATAGCTTTGGCAATACCACCGAGAAAAGTTCGGCTGGCTTTTCCATTACCTACGTCCCACCTGCTGAGCCTACCGGAGTGGTGGTGGATATCTCCAATAACGTGGATGCCGTGATCAATTGGCAGGCGGTGACTAAGACCATTCCCCCTTACAATAGTGACATCACGCCGGATGGCTATATCGTGCTCTATAACGAAAGCCCCTACGAGCAGGATGAACATTTCTTTTATTTTCTTACTGAGACCAACAGCTTAAATTACACCCATCAAAGGGTGGCACGCTTCCGGGATCAGATGTTTTACCGGATCGTGGCCTATAAGGATTATGATGGGAAAATGGCGGATATTCTGGCTGAAGCAAAGGCCGATCCCGAGCGCAGTCTCAGTCTGGCAGAAATCAAAAGCCGCTTGCATGATGCCGATGGGGGTGTGAAATGAGAAGGAATATCGTAGCGCTCTTGTTAATCTTCTGCTCTTTTTATCTCTTTGCCGAAACAATCCTGCAGCAAAGCTTTGAAGCTGCCGCTACTGATACTTGGAGCTACACTGCCAATCCCAGCCCAGATAGCAAACGCGTCTGGTGGGGCCCCACCACGGAAGCCATGGGTGGAGCCACTGCTCAAGAAGGTACAATGTATTGGGCGGGCTGGGACTTGGACAATGTGGAAAGCACCGTCACCTTTGATACTCAGACTCTTTCAGCCTACTACAGCTATCAGCTAAGCTTCTGGTACTATACAAGGAATCTGGCCAGCACGAATGACTACTGTCGCTATAGCCTGATGTATGATACCGGCAGCAATTGGGATAACTGGGTGACGGTGAATAACAACAGCAACGCGTGGACACAGGTGACGGTGGATATTCCCACCGGAGTTAGCAATCTGCGTTTTCGGCTGAGCAGCAAGTTCGATGGTAGCACAAAATATGCCCATTGGGACTACATCACAGTAGGAAAGACTCCCAATCCCAGTACTGCACCGGTGGTCAGCAACGTAAGCGCAGTCCAACGCACCGATGGCAGCAAGCTAATGGATATCTATTATGACGTCTTTGATGCCAATGGCGATCTCTGCGACATCACACTAAAGGTATCCGACAATGACGGAGACAGTTTTGATATAATCCCCAGTTTGGCTAATCTGAGTGGCGATTTTGGTGATGACCTGAGCTTGGGCACGGATAAACATATAGTTTGGGCTGCCGGAGCAGAAAGCTATACTTTGGAAGGTGATAGCTACCTTTACCGTGTGTATGCCGATGATGGGAGCACGCCAGCGGTGCCTGAGAACTTCGTTCTGGTAGAAGGCGGGAATTTCCATAACGGTACTTCTAATGTGACTGTGAGCAGCTTCTATCTGGATAAATATGAGCTGACGCAGGCAGATTATCAGGCGGTTATGGGGATGAATCCATCTTACTTTAGCGGAAACCCCAATCATCCAGTGGAAATGGTCTCTTGGTTCAATGCAATTGAATACAGTAACCGAAGAAGCATACAGGAAAGTCTGACTCCCTGTTACAGCTATGATACTTATGGTACGAATCCCGATAACTGGCCATCGGGCTGGAACACAAGCTTTAGCAACCACATCAATGTAAGCTGCAACTGGAGCGCCAATGGCTATCGCCTGCCTACCGAAGCAGAATGGCAGTTTGCCGCGAAAGGTGGTAATCAGACGCATAATTATACCTACAGCGGGAGTAATACCATCGGTTCTGTAGCTTGGTATTATGATAACTCATATAACATGGGAAGTGGCCATCCGGATTATGGTACTCACACAGTTGGCATAAAACTTCCCAACGAGCTTGGTCTTTACGACATGAGTGGTAATGTCTATGAATGGAATTGGGATATCTATGGCAGCTATCCCAGTGGTTCACAGAATAATCCAACGGGGCCAAATAGCGGGTCTAACCGTGTGTTACGCGGCGGTGGCTGGAACGACTATGACGGCAACTGCACCGTCTCCTTTCGGAACTACTACGTCGATGCGACCAGTAGCGACACCGGTTTGGGTTTCCGCTTGCTGAGGGTTTCCCCTTGACTTTTGTTTTTTGTTCTTTTTGCCTTTTGCAAAGTCTGCAGAAAAACAAGAGAGTTTCACATTGAGGACCCAGTGGGGGTGCAGGGGGATTTTTCCCCCTGCATTTTTCGCCACCCTTGGAGTTTACATGAAAAACCAGCCGGGGATTTGACGTACTGTCCCTA
>JAQUJJ010000244.1 GCA_028681035.1 Candidatus Cloacimonadota bacterium | reverse complement strand
TTTCATTAATGACTGCCCCTGTACCATTTGCATTATCTATACTCCATGTAATAGTACGATTGGTGGCGTTACTCGGTATAGCAGCTCCCGTAAGGGTCAAATTGGTATTGATTCGCACCGAAGCCTCACCGTTTATGGTGATGTCTGTTATAGGAATAAAGATAATTGTCTTATTCAGTGTTAAATCATATCCGATGATATCTGCACTTAATACATTAAAGCTACTTGTTGTGCCTCTGTCGTAGCCGGCAGCACTCACCTCAATGGTATAAGTTCCTGAAGGAACATCAGAAATAGTGTATGCTCCACTTGAATCCGTATATACAGAACTACCTATATTGCCGCCCCCACTCTTTAGCTGCACGACAGCACCGGCAATGCCGCTATTTGTATCGCTGCCAATAATGGTCCCTCTGATGGTATAGGTAGGAGCAGGAATAAATGATGCCACGGTAAAAATACTGTGTGGTCCTGCGCTGTGTGTATCAGTTTCCGCAACACGAACCAGATAATCACCACTTGTCAGCCCGGTAATAGCGCTGCCGGTAACGGATATTGCACTGCCAGTAACAGCGGTATAATTTGAGTCGCTGCTTCTCTTGTATTCCATAGCGGTAGTCATGCCTATAAGTTTACCGTCATTATTTTCTGCGGTGGTACAGCCCTCAGCAGATACATTTGTGATTGCTGGACCGTCGGCCTTTGCGATGCTCCAGGAGATTTCCTTTGGTGTGCTAGTGCTGTCATTCCAAGCATAGCCGGTCTGCAGTGTTGCCGTAGCAGAGTAGTTGCCCACAGCCGTTGCTTTATAAGTTCCACTGAGGGTATAGCCTATGCCACTTTCCACACCGGTCTGCTCGCTGTTATTCCACTTGAGTCCTGTATTTGCGCTAGGAACAGCGATTGTCGTTACTCCTGCAAAAACATTGACGGTCGCGTAGGAACCTGCTTCATGAGTAGTCGTAGCTTTGATGCGCACATAGTATGTTCCTGTGGAAAGACCTGTAATTTCTGTTGAGCTACATTCCGTAGCACTGGTAAATCCGGTGTTGTCGTCATACTCCATCAAAGAAGTTGTGCCGGTAATTTTACCGTCTGTGCCTCCAAAGGTGGTGGGAGCTACTCCCGTAAGTCCTGCCGGTGCGGCGGGGCCGTCGGCCTTTGCGATCTCTTCGGTGGCAGCGCTTGTAACAGAGCCTATCTGCTTCGTACTAGTCACCTTACAGGTGATTATCTTTCCAATATCGGCTGCTACAAGAGTATAGGCGTTTGAGTTGCTACCTATATCGCTACCATTACTTTTCCATTGATAGGACAAGGTACCGGTGCTGTTGCCGTGATTATAGGTGGCGGTTAGAGTCTGTCCGTATTTTGGTATACCACTGATTGTCACCGTTCCTGTGAGTGGTGATGCGGGCTCATAGTATAAATATTTGTAAGAGTTTTTATTTGCTGAATTGTAAGGGCCAGCATTATAGCCGTCGGATCTGGTACTGGCGCTAACTATACCGTTTGAATACACGAAACCATCGTTCTCCCTGACAGCATTATCTATACCACTGACTGTTACAGTTCCACCCGAGAGGTTAAGTCCTCTTCTTGTGCCTACCTTGCCGCTGGCAGACACAGTTCCACCAGAGATGATGATATCAGAACCGTCTAAGCCAAAAGAAAGGTCACCATCACCCGCGGTGGCACTTACAGTTCCCCCGGAAATTGTTACACTATTTCCAGCTATTCCCCGCGATTGAAAATTCGCATCCCCACCGGAGGCAGTAACCGTTCCGCTTGTAATAGTAATATTTCCATAGCTTCTTATTCCATAACTTATATCTATATATACTCCTGAAGCTCCACTTGTGGTTAGGCTACCTGTGCCGGATATCGTAAGCGCTCCTGTGGTATTAATGCCATAGCTATCAATTGGGCCTTCACCGGTCACCGTGTTGTCTCCTGTCAGCACGATATTCAAATCACCCTTGGCGTAGATAGTGTAATTTTGTCTACCATAATCTTCATGTTCTTCCGAGTATGCTCCTGTAATGGCTGCGTCGCTCATGGAAAGTGTTTGAGCCAAACTAGCAGTGGCAGGGGTGTAGGTGACCGTCGCGCCTTCATCTGCTGCGCCCAGTACATCACCCATATTCGCACTGGTCACCCGTATGCCACCGACCCAGACATCGTAATCTGTGACGGGTGTAGGAGGCACATATACAGCTACTGTCAGATTATTTGTATTTGCAGTCTTGCCGGATACGGTGTGTGTGATGGTTACCGGATGACCATTATGAGCTGAATTTGTCAATACGGTACCGTTTGCAGGAGTTGATGTATATTCTGCTGCTGTTTCATCTGTAAAGGACACAATTCTTGTTGAGCCATCATTATTTACTTCCGTAATTTGCATCCCATTCAATGCTAATACACCATCAGTCGTCTCGATATAGCTCATCTTAGTCGGCTGGGTTGTAACTGCTATACTGCTGACCGTCAATTCCCCTGTTGCTGCATAGGTTACTATGAAGGAAACTGTATTACCAACCGCTTCCCCTGAAGTGGTTGTCGTTCCTACGGATGCAGAGCCTGTTACTGTCGGAGTAAATGCTTCTGACTGGAATTTTTTGCCGTTTTTCGAGGTCAAAGTGACAGTGACAGTGTAGACTTGTCCTGCTTTGAATTTACCTCCTGTAGTCAGAGCTTCGTTCCAGGTCAGGTCCGTTACTGTAAAGTCTGCATTATTGGTTGCTGCCTCTACTGCTATTGCATTTTGAGGATCAGCACCAAGCACAGGAGCTGTGATTTGTACACTGGCTTCTGTAATGTTTTGTATATCGGTTCCTGTCCCCTTAATTGAAAATGTATACCAACTTTGAGAACCATTATTCTCTATCGTAATTATAGCGTTTCTAACCCCAACAGCACTAGGGTTAAATGTGATATCAAAAGCAGTGTTTCCACCAGCGCTTACCGGAGAACTTGGCTCTGTCGTTACTGTGAAATCAGAAGCATTCGCTCCGCCAATAAGAACTTTTGATGCTCCATATAATGATAAAGCACCTGTTCCATTATTTTCAATTACAAATGTCCTTGTGACGCTTCCTGAAGTGATATCGGCTGATCCAAAATTGGTATGATCCGTTATATCTGGTATGTAATCATTATTTGCAATATCGATGTTATTTCCTTTTACATTAATTGCTGGTACTTGTTTCAATTTGAGCTCAATGCCATCAAACTCAATGTAATCAGAAGCCGGACTTATATGTGATATCAATGCATTTAACGATATCTTAAATTTACGTGTATTCATATTTACTGGTATATTACTCCTTGTTTTATATACCCAGTCATCCGAACCATCTGCTGAATCTTCTGTTAGTTGATAAGATTCTAGTACTTGATCACTACTATCTAACATCTCTAACACAATAGTAGCACTAGAAGCAGCTCTTAATTTTTTAAGATACCCTCGTAAATCACATACAATGTATCCACTATCAACATCTGTAGAGATATCTGCTATATCTATCGTTTGATATAGAGTATCTGACGCTATCATTTCGGGATAAAAGTTAAAGAAATTGCCTCCATCAAGACTTGGAAGTTGCTCTGGAAAAATTCCGTTATTCCCTACTACAAATGCTGTTGTTCCAGCAGTTTCTAAAGAAACCGAAGTCCAACCTGCATAATTGGTTGAACCAGGATAATCAGTAACAGTTCCGCTCGCTTCAGCATTCCCATTGACTACCAGGTTCGTTCCATAAGCGGTTGCAGCTTCCACTTTTTCTGATCCAAAATTGAATCCTAAGATTAAGAGCAATGCTGCCATTACGATGATTACCATAGCTTTTTTATATATTTTACACATTGAATAACCTCCTATTATATTAAAGTAATAGTCTTATCTTTTTGTTTTTATCTTTTTGTGCTAAAATCTGCCAAGTGTGAAAGCATATTAACATCAATACTGTAATTCGTAGTGTAGCAAAACTCCATCCTCCTCTGATAGCCAATGAATTGCATTCTCAGTCACTACGGGGTCTTCATCATCATGTAGACGAATATTACCGAGTGATGTTTTACCCACAAGCTTCTTTCCATTATCGTCGAGTATCATATAATAAGTCTTAGTCGCTTTGCCATGCTCTTCCCACAGCACTACGAATCTTCCATCACTTATAGCAACAAGCTGTGGTTCAACAACCTCGTTAG
>JAQUJJ010000243.1 GCA_028681035.1 Candidatus Cloacimonadota bacterium | reverse complement strand
CGCTTTGCTCAAACAAAAAATCCCTGCAAATCCTTCCGATCCCTACAATCCCTGTGAGCATTATCATTTAGGACCGCCCCGAAATCCCTGTGCCTGCTTCTGCCCAGACTATCCTACCCCATTCGATATGGTGGAGATGCCGTGGAGATAGCAGGAAAAAATCCTCTTATCTCCACGGCATCTTTAGCACAATCTATCCAGCAAGGCCGCGGCAAATTGCAGGCTGGTAAGACTGAAAAAAATGGGGGAAAGCCAAAAATAGCTCTTGCCAATAAACTAACAATAGAATACCTTGAGATTATTAGAGACATTGTCCCTCAGCGGATACAAAAGGACGGATAGACATATGATACACCTTGAATTATCAGATATTACAAAATTCACTGGCGACGCCATAGTCAATGCTGCCAATAGATCCCTCTTAGGAGGAGGCGGTGTGGATGGCGCAATTCATCGGGCTGCTGGCTCGGGACTATTGGAAGAATGCAGAACTCTGGGTGGATGTGCCACAGGCGATGCCAAGCTGACCAGTGGACACAAGCTACCGGCAAAGTATGTGATCCATACTGTAGGTCCTGTGTGGCAGGGTGGGGATCATGGCGAAGCAGAACTCCTGGCTTCTTGCTATCGCCGCTGTATGGAAATAGCTGCAGAACATAAGTTTAGATCTATAGCCTTCCCCAATATCTCAACGGGAATCTACCGTTTCCCGAAAGAATTGGCGGCTGAGATTGCGATCAGCACGGTCAAGGAGGCTCTGCTTGATCTGCCTGCGATAGAGGTCTATTTCTCTTGCTTTGACG
The DNA here is from genome assembly GCA_028681035.1 of Candidatus Cloacimonadota bacterium. The sequence continues at coordinate 3,412 of JAQUJJ010000243.1, read as the reverse complement.
AAGAGAATTATCGGATATATGTGGGTTTGTTGAAGGATGCATTAGACTGATTTAGGGGAATTGGGGCAACTGATCTGTTTAATCATAATGTATAGAGGATATATTGTCATGATTGTAGATTTGATTCAAACTAAATTCGATGTAAAAAGAGGCGAAACTGGGGAATGTTTATTTTCTCTGATGGGTCATAAAGAGTCAAAAAATTATGACGGATTTATCCGAAGCAAAACTCAATTATGCGACCCTTTTTTTTCTTGTTGATTTTTGAGAAAATCTGATTTTGGTCTGTCCCGGCTGATTTTTCCCAAAAAAGGAGACTGTTCAGCCAAATTCGTATTATTTTCAATAGATTAGCTGCTTCGAACAGCGAAAAAGTGGGCGAACCACATCAACATCTTAGCTTTCCCGCAAATTGACATATCGCATATGTGCAAACAAAAAACACCAGATGGTTAATGGTTTATCTCCAAAACAACGCATGATTCAACGGCCATGATCTAAGGCGCCAATATTGACAGTATGTGTAGTTAAGCACATGTAATAAAGTTTTTACAAGATTAATATATGCCTAAAGTGACACCTAAAGTAACGTCATTTAGAGGTATTGAAAATGCCTGCAAAAGCCAGTATCCAAAGAACCGGGTCAGTGCTTCGGCAGGGGGATGACATTGTCGTAAAGATCAATCGCCCCATATCGTTTTGTCTCCCATACGCAGCGATCATGCTGAAGTTTTTGGCAGTATTTCTGTGACTGTTAGTAAAACCAAAAAGTGATAATCTGCTGACACTCCAGCAGACGGCAGACGTCCTGGGCTATAGTGAGCGGCGTAACTTGGTTGCGAGAATTGAAAAGTCTCTTTTAACCAGTTGAGGAATATTCAAATATAGTGCTTGACTGAAAAAGCAAAGATGAAAAACATTGTAACAGGTCATATGATCCTAGATAAATGGCAAGAACTGAGAACTTAAAATTTTCTCAAATAACCGTGAAATTATGAGTTGGAATTTACACCAACATTTGGGACGTCACTTGTGTTTATAGTTTAGAATCTGATTCCCGATCAGGAATTTGAGAATATAATGGTTAAGCCAATAAATGCTAAAATAAGTAATGGGCATTTTAGTCAGTATATATTTGGGCCTTAAGGAGTATTGATAATGATGAGATTAGAAGATATAAAATCTGGGGCTCTGATTCAGGGTTTGGAGCCTGATGAAGTGGTTCGAATTGTTGCGAGTGAACCCATCGGGGCAGATGCTCTCACAGTCTATTACAAAAAGAGTGATGGCTCCCTCCTGGAACGCCTGATTTACCGCTCTGATGAGCTGAAGCTCTCTCTTGCAAAGGCAGGACGACCCTGGTCTTTTGATGCGCCAGGTGCAGACTTTAAGCTGGCTGTCGAAGCTTGCCGCATCAATCTCGCTTACCTCTTTGACCCCATGATGGCAGTCCATACCTCCAATGTGGAGCCCCTGCCTCATCAGATCACCGCAGTATATGAATCTATGCTACCCCGGCAGCCCTTACGCTACGTACTGGCTGATGATCCCGGAGCCGGAAAGACCATTATGGCTGGGCTATATATCCGGGAACTGATCATGCGAGCCGATGCCAAGCGCATTTTGATCGTTGCACCCGGTTCATTGGTAGAGCAGTGGCAAGACGAAATGTATGAGAAATTCGGCTTGGATTTCTTTATCTTTTCCCGCGAAATGGAAGCTCAATCCCACAGCGGTAATCCCTTTGAAGATTTTGATTATCTCATAGCCCGTATAGATATGGTTTCTCGAGATGAAGAGCTGATCGAAAAGCTGAAGCTCACTTATTGGGATTTGATGGTAATAGACGAAGCGCACAAATGCTCTGCATCTTGGTTTGGCCATGAACTCAAGAAAACCAAGCGCTATAAACTCGCGGAAGAACTGGGCAGCATTACCCGACACTTTTTGCTGATGACAGCTACTCCCCATAAGGGTAAAGATGAGGATTTTCAGACCTTCCTGGCTCTTCTGGATTCTGACCGTTTTTATGGCAAAACCCGGGATAGTGCTCACAGCATAGATATCTCTGACCTGATGCGCAGAATGGTAAAAGAGGAACTGCTCAAGTTTGATGGCACTCATCTATTTCCAGAGCGCAAAGCGTATTCCGTCTCTTACAAACTCTCAGACCTGGAAGCAGAGCTTTACCTGGCAGTCACAGAATATGTACGTGAAGAAATGAACAAAGCGGACAGACTGGAAGGCAAACGCAGGAATACCATCGGTTTTGCGCTCACTATCTTGCAAAGACGCCTTGCATCCAGCCCCGAAGCGATCTACCAATCCTTGAAACGCCGTACCGAAAAGCTGAGCCGCAGATTGGAAGAGGAAAAGCTCATCCTGCGCGGTGAGCTAATACGTGAGAAAAAAGACCATGAATTTGATTTGCCAGATGATTTTGACGACGATGATTGGGATACCGAGGAAAGGGAAACCCAAGAAGAGGAATTGGTCGATAGGGCCACCACTGCCCAGACCATCCAAGAATTAGAAAAAGAAATAATCATCCTGAACAAGCTTACCAAACAGGCGAAAGAGCTGCGAGATTCTGGGCTTGACCGTAAATGGGAAGAGCTTTCAAACTTGTTTGAAAATAACCCCCACATGCGGGAACAGAGCGGAAGATACCGCAAAATGATTATCTTCACCGAGCACCGGGATACTTTGAATTATCTGCATAGCCGTTTAAACGATTTGATTGGCAATCCAGATGCCGTTATCATCATTCATGGTGGCATTAAGCGAGAGGAAAGGCGCAAAGCCCAAGAGCTTTTCCGCAATGACCCCAGAGTAAGCATTCTGCTGGCCACCGATGCGGCTGGCGAAGGCGTGAACCTGCAAAATGCCAATCTGATGGTGAATTATGATCTGCCCTGGAATCCCAATCGGATCGAGCAACGTTTTGGTCGTATCCACCGTATCGGTCAGCAAGAAGTATGTCACCTGTGGAATATGGTGGCAATGGAAACCCGTGAAGGCGATGTGTTCCTGAATCTCTTCAATAAACTCGAGGTACAGCGGCAAGCTTTGGGTGGTAGAGTCTTTGATATCCTGGGTGATGTCTTCGAAGAGAAGAGCCTACGGGATCTACTGATCGAAGCTATTCGCTATGGAGATGACCCGGTGATCAGAGCCAAGCTCTTTGAAGTAGTAGAAGGTGCTCTAGATACAGAACACATTAGAAACATCCTAAGCCGCAATGCCTTATGCGAGGAAGTGATAGACGAAAAACGCCTTTTTGCTGTGAAAGAAGAAATGGAAAAAGCTGAAGCCAGAAAACTCCAACCCTACTTCATCCGTGCCTTCTTCAGCAAAGCTTTTGAACAGCTACGTGGAGAACTGAGAGCGCGTGAATCAGGTAGATGGGAAA
>JAQUJJ010000071.1 GCA_028681035.1 Candidatus Cloacimonadota bacterium | reverse complement strand
TTCAGCCAGTTGCACCATCGGATGCTGGGTTCTGCGTAGTTCCGCCTGGCAGAGGTATTTGTCATTGGTATCAAAGACCAGTATCCATCTGGCATCTCCCAAGTCGTAACGGATGATCACGTCTTTACCGATGTTATTCACCAGTTCAACATTCCAGTAGAGTAGCTTATCGAGCCGGATGCCATTGTTACGGATACGTTTGCGTTCTGCGCTGAGCAGCATGTTGTTGAGCTTACCCGGCACTACGATGCGGTCTTCCGGAAGTTTGGATGAGCTGAATACCTGCCAGGGAGTCTTACCATTTAACCCGGAGTGGGGATGCTCGCCATAGATGTGTCTAATATAGTAGGCGATCATCTGCATCGTCTCTTCAATCGTGGGAGGATGGGCTTCGAACAGCTTCTTTGCCCACTTTTCGTTACGCATCAAGGTCGAGGGTTTATCTGCTATGGATGAGCCTCTGAATGAAGAGATGAAGCGTTCAAACTGATCCTGGAAGGTTCTGAAGAACCGCTCGATCACCTTTGCTTTGGCATTGTAGCTCTTGGCGAATACGGCACTGATCCCCAGCCGGGGGAAGATCCCACAGAGTTCCTGCTCCAGATCGTGATCATCCCAACCCTCATGGAACAGCTTGCTCTTGAAGGCCTTGCCGTTATCCAGATAGACCTTTTCAGGCAAGGCACCCCAGTTGAGGAAGCCGTTCCGGAAGGCCACCTGGATATGATGGCTATCTTCGGTAAATGCAAGTGATGCGCCTACCGGGTATCTGGAAGCCCAGTCGAAGACCATGATCATGGTCATGCGTTGGGCTTTACCGGTTTTGGGATTCATAATATCAAAAGCGAGGTTATGACCATCGGCTACCCAGACATCTCCTACATTCAGGAGACTGGCATCCCGGATGATCGTCTTGACGATGGTCTCTGCCACTGCCTTACTGCCTTTTCTTGCCTGCACCCAGATTGCCTGGTTATTGGCTTCATAGTCATTACACCACCTGCGCAGCGTTGGTTCGCTGGAGGGTGAGATCAATAGCTCCCTGCGAGCTGCATCTTTCAAACTTCCCACCGCAGTGGAGATTTTGATGTTATTGGGATTCAGCAGCAGATTGAGCAGGTAGTTCTGTTCGATATAGCTTACCTTACGTCCGCGGCTCTGATTTTTGCCCTTATGCAGCAGAGAGTACATATCATGGTTGTTATTCAAATATCGCTCCAGCCAGACTCTCAGCGAGCGTTCACTACGTCCACCAACTGCTTTATACAAGTCCGGGATGAGTTCCTTGCGATTGTAGTCCTCAGTGATCTGTTTCCACTCTTCTATTCTGGAACTGCATTGCTCCAGGCGATAAAGGACGGTCGAGCAGAACTGACCATAAAGCTTGGCTTCATTTTCATACTTATAGGGGATGTACTCAGGAGGCGTCAGATCGATATAGTCTTCCGGATCGCGTTCCCTATAATTGGGTCCGCTAACCGGGATGGGTTTATCGATGCTGCTCTCAGTCTCCCAGCCATCCTCAGCAGCCTGATCTAAATCTGTCTCTGCCTGGCTTACGAAGGTGACTTGCACAGGAGCACTGATCTGCTTGCTCCCGGTAACCACATAACTATGGTAAAACTGTGCGTATTCTGAACTGCTTGCCTTATAGAAGCTCATCCGATCCTCCACCCAAATCATGATCCACCGGAGCATACCCGTAAATCAGGGCTCCGGTGATCATCCTGCCATCCACTTCGATCTGATCATCCACAAACTCACTCGGTGTGACACCGCGAGCTTCACAGTCATTGATCTCCAAATCGTAGATCTCCGGGTTCGTCAGTACGAATGTCTTGCTTACGTTGCGCTGCCCGGATTTTACCAACTGCTTGTGAGTCAGCATCCGCTGTCCGGTTATGTATCGCCAGACTGTCCGGTTCGAACAGCCCTTGAGCTCCGCCACCCGTTCAATGGTGAGCCAGATTGCCTTAATCGTCTCTTTACTCATTCTAAGTCTCACTATATAGATTCCACTCTGATTGACCGTCGCTGTGACATATTTGATCGCTTTGCGTGTCACACCGAGCGATTTCCCTTTTGTCACACCGACGCTCGGTGTGACATGCCTTAAAATCGTTCTTGTTAATAGCTTTAACCGCTGTTGTTCCCGTTTGGGCTTCGGTGTGACACAAGTCACTGCGAGTTTTTTGTCACACTGTGACATTTTCTTCACCTTCCTGACTGGCTCGTAAGTAGTCGCTTTCATAAGCGCCTCCCTCATTCTTTATTGTGGTGCTACTGCACACAATAGCAATAACTTGGGAAGTCCTTTCTGCGAAAACGGGAACTTGGTTTTTTTTCTGAACACCGCCGGAAGAATCCGCCGCTAAAACACACTATGAAAAATTGGTCTTGACATAACGCCGTGGTTATTTAGCGTTGTGCACGGATACATAATGATACCCACACGGTTATTGTCAATGAGAATAAACGCCCTAAGGGGGATATAATGAATATTATGACGATCGGTGACCGCATCCAAACCCTTATGAAATCGATGAATATGAAGCAGTGGGAGTTTGCCGAAAAATTTGGTGTTTCTAAGAACTCAGTGATTAGATACAAGACCAATACCCGCCTCCCCGATCCCGATTTCCTGCTCAAATTGGCAGACGAAAAGGTCAATCTCAACTGGGTCTTGAAGGGTGAAGGACCTATGCTGATCCCCGGCCCCTGGGAGCAAGACAATAGCATCAAGCGTAATCAGAAATATCAGATTGTGGGTGGCAGGCATCTGTTAATTGATGAAAATGGAGATACTTACATTCGCTCCGCAGTCTTCCCAATCTTGGCGGAAATTTCCGCCGGACCCCCCATAGAAGCAGTCGATGATCGGGAATCACGTAAACAGATTGAAATACCAGATAGTTACATCCCGATGGGAGCATCCAACTACATGGCCTTTTTGGTTAATGGCGAGAGCATGGCTCCGCAGATCAATAATGACGATATAGTCCTGATCCACAAGACGATAGACTGGGAAACTGCCAATGGTAAGATCTGTGCTGTGAGAGTGGATGGAGGCATCACTCTTAAACGGGTAAAGTTAGATCACAAAAGGTCTGCGCTGGTACTCGAACCCCTCAATTTAGACTTCAAACCTCTTATCTTGGACGGAGATCAGACGAGCGACGTTTTTCTGATCGGCACACTCGCTGTCCAACTGCAGCTTTGCGGAAACGAGCTAAACTGCTGAGAATCAAGAATATCTGAAACCAGTCTAAAAACAGCGCCCATTTGCAGAAATGGTGATCAAAAACGTCCATAAAAGTCCAAACGTCGGTGTGACACAGTCTAAAACCAGTCCGTCATATATCACCACCCCATAAGCCTTTATCCCCACTTGTCACAGCGACGCCCATTTGCAGTTTTGGGTGACTCTTTACAATTTGCATAGAAAGGAGCTAACTTAGTGAATTGATAACAATTGCTAGGGTGAGTGACTCTTGTTCTGCTACTAATTGCAATTTGTGAAGAGATTTCTCCTCTACCGCAATTTTACCGCTTTTATTGATGCTGACTACATTATCCGATACTTCCTGCGTAACTTCATTACATGTAGGTAACCCATCCCGGAGTATTGTCTCAATGTCCCCAAGATGCCAGGCTGGATATGCTGTCCGAGGTATTCGATCCCAAGCCTGGTCTTGATGTAGTAGCCATGCGGATTGATCCCGATGATGCTGATCGAAGCTAGAGCTTCCAGATATACAAATACCAGTTGCCTACTCTTGCCGAAATCTATGGATAGTTCCCGTATTGAGGGATAGCTCTTTCTTTCGATCAAGTCCAGCAGCTTGTTGGCTGTATCGAAATCGTATCTCCATTTGCAGTTTGGGTCTATGCTGATGCCAGTAGAGTAGCGATTGGCTCGTACATACACATTGCTGCTCTGCGAGATGCATTTGATCTTCTCTTCCTTGAGTAGCTCATCCAAAATGGCTTCCACTTCGTCCTGATCGCTCTCGGTCATATTGGCAAGCATCATGGGCGTAAAGGGCTGATTGAAGCTGGAGATCAGATTGGTGATAAAACTGTTGCTGAGCATGGTGCTTTCCTTGTTTCCGGATTGTTCAAACTGTAATCTGGGTTTGCCTTCAGATTGGTTTCCAGCAGATGTAGCATCTTCATGGCTTTGCGCAGATTGCCACCGCTATTGAAGTAGATGGTATTGATCTGTTCCTGGCTCACTTGTGTTTCCATTATTTCCTTGGCTACCATAGAGATGTCCTTGAGACTTGCAGCTTCGAACTGATAGAATGAGTTGCACCTATCGAAGTAGTATTCATTGATCTGAGCCAGACGATCCCTAGCATTCTGCATTCCCACCAGGATCACGATTGCCAGAGTCTCATCCACGATATCCCTGATCGTGCCCAGTAGCGGGGGTTGCTTGAAGGCATAATCTATCTCATCTACAATGATCACAATATCCTCATGTGCCTCGATGATATCCATGCACTTCCTGAAGATGGCATTGGTAGTCCCGGTTTGGGGAGGATATTGCAGATTCAAGTAATTGTATAAGCCATTGATCAGTTGCAAGACAAAGGACTTGGGTGTGCTGGTAGCTTCCAAACGCAGATATACGTAGTTACGCAACAGAGCAACCCTGCTGGCATAAGTTGTCTTACCTAAGCCAGGTTTACCATAGAGCAATCCAAGACCCACCATCTCGCCTTTTGGGCGATTTACAAGCAGATTAATGGCTTCGTCAGCTTCCACCACATTACGTGTTTTTACGAGCTTTCCTTGTTTCATCTGTATTCTCCTTATTTGATTCCAATAAATCTGAGCATCTCTTCGAAGCTCTTTTGTCTGGGTTTGATCTCTTCATAGTCAAGTTCATCCATGTCGGGATGCTGGACAGTGGTCTCTTCCGGTTTCTGATCTGCTGCACTAAGCTGTACTGTTACTTTGTTATCATTTGTGATATCAGGAAGCGGTGGCAGGTTTTTGATTACTTGCCGTTCCAGAGCTTGCATAAAGTCCTCAGCATCGGTATTTGGTGCCTCTATCATAGGTGCTTGAATGAAGATAGAACTGCAATCCGGTAATGCCGTCATCGGCTTGAGGAAGGCATCCACCACTCGTTGCGTATTCTTCACCACATACTTGGCTTTCTGCTCGGTTTGCCTACGCAATTTGAGGATCTGCTTATGCTCCTTATTCAAATAGCTATGCGAGATCGGGTTGTCTTTATCCAGCTTGATAAAGGGATGTTGTGCTCTGCGCAGCTCTGCCTGGCAGATGAAGCGATCTTGCAGATCATAGACCAGTATCCAGCGAGCATCCGCATAATCATATCTAATCACCACGTCTTTACCGATGTAATCCACCAGGGCAGTATCCCAATAGTAGAGCTTATTGAAGCGTATCCCTTCGTTGCGGATTTTCTTGCGGATCATAGCCAGCATCATGAAGTTCAGCTCTGCTGGTTCTACTAACCTATCCGCTGGCAGAGGTGCCGAATTGAATACCTGCCAGGGCGTTTTCTTATCCAGTCCACTATGCGGTGCTTCACCATAGATATAGCGGATGTAGAAGGAGATCATTTGCATGGCTTCATTGATCGTAGGAGGCTTGCTTTCAAACAGAGCCTTTGCCCACTTTTCATTACGTAGGAGAGTGGCAGGTTTATCGGCTATGCACGAACCTCGGAAGGATGAGATGAATCTCTCAAACTGATCTTGGAAGGTCTTGAAGAATCTCTCGATCACCTTGGCTTTGGCATTATAGCTTTCGGCAAAGGAAGCTTCGATCTTCAAGCGGGGGAAGATACCGCCCAATTCTGTCTCCAGATTGTGATTTTCCCACTTCTCATGAAAGAGTTTACTCTTGAATGCCTTGCCATTATCCAGATAGACATACTTGGGCAGTGCACCCCAATTCAGAAAGCCATTGCGGAAGGCTGCCTGGATATGATGACTATCTTCAGTAAGTGCCAGACTCGCTCCAACCGGGTATCTGCTAGCCCAGTCAAATACCATGATCATGGTCATCCGCTGTGCTCTTCCGGTTTGAGGATTGATAATGTCGAATGCCATGTTATGACCATCCGCTACCCAGACATCGCCAACCTTCAGCAGTGAACTATCTCTCTGCATCGTCTTGATAATATGCTCAGCGACATACTTACTGCCTTTTCTGGCTTGATTACTGATCGCGGGGTTGTCTCGCAGCCACTCATCACAGAAGCGTCTCAGGGTTCGCTCATCAGTGGGAGATTCACACATTCCCAAGCGAGCATAACCTTTGAGGATGGAGATGGCAGAGCCGATCTTGACCTGATTGGGATTGAGCAGTAAGTTGATCAGGTAGTTCTGTTCAAAGTAAGTAACCTTTCTGGTTTTACCATTAGGATCTGTCTTTCTCACCAGTGCATACATATCCTGATCGTTGGCATGGAAGTTTTGTACCCAGCGTCGCAGCGATCGTTCGTCTCGCTTACCTCGCACAGCATACAGCTCCGGTAACAGTAGCTTCTTATTGTAATCCTGGGCGATACATTTCCATTCCTCAATCTTTGAGTCGCTCTCTTCAAGCCGATCCAAAGCAATCTGGCAGAAGGATGCCATCAGCATCGCTTCCTGAGTCTGTTTATGAGGGACATGCTGCTTTGGTTTCAGATCAAGGTGTCTATTCTGCATGCGTGCATTGAAAGCGATTACAGGAGAAGTCTCTGCTTCTGCTACTGTTATCTCATGAGGCAAAGCATCGCTATCATCCGATAAACTATCTGCAGTAAGGTTTCCGGAGCTTGAGTTATCGATATCGCTATCCTGATTCATCAGGTCCTTATAGAATTGGCGATACTCATCCAGATTCAATTCATAGTCTTTCATACCCTCTCCTTAGTACCTACGTTTGTGGTATAGCAGCATACGAGCATGCTCTTCACCAGTCGCTTACCTACCGGGATAGTCGTTTCCAGATAGTTATCTGGTTTCAGGCTTTTGGCTCTACTATCGGAAAACTCCAGCATCAGTGTCTCCGGATCGGGTAATACGAAGGTCTTGATAACCTTGGCAGAGCCGATCTGTACTTGGCGTTTCACTGTTAGCATCTTATGCTTATCAATATAACGCCAGACGGTGCGATTAGAACAGCTTTTCAATTCTGCCATTCTTTCGATGGTAAGCCAGACTGCTTCAATTCTCTTTGTCATTACTATCCCACGGTATTCTTCATTACTCTTCTGGATGAGCACTGTGACACAATCATCTGTCACAGTGCCTACCTCAATTCCTGATAATCGGCAAGAACTGGTGCTTGTCACAGTGCCCGAAGCAGTGCGACAGGTGCTCAAGTCCTTTGCCAAAAGCGTTAGCGGTGCATTATCGGGTTTGAACTCTCCAAGGGTAGCAAATGTGTCACAGTGCTTAGCCTTTTCCGTGTCACAGTGCTGTGTCCGTTTGGGCATCTTTGTCTTAGTTTTCATGGTATCTCCTTAACTGTATATATGGGAGCTACTTAAAACCACTGCGACATCTTGGGAAGTCCTTTCTGCCCGAAGGCTGGAAAGTTTCCCAAGGTGTTCAACTTCGCCGGAATTAATCCGCCGCTAAAACTCACTCTATAAAAATGTCTTGACCTATCTGATTAGGCCAGTATCATTGTCCACAGGTGTAGATTATAACCCAAACGGGTATCGGTCAAGCCTAAAATTGCCATTGGGAGTGAATATGGCAGCAACCACAGTCGGTGATCGGCTCAAAATGCTGGTCAGATCATTAAACAAGACACATGCTACATTTGCCAAAGAAAATGGTATTTCGCTGAATTCCATGAGCAGATATATCAACAATAAGAGGTCTCCAGACCCTGAATTTCTCACCAAATTGACCCAACTAAAAGTGAACTTGAATTGGCTCCTGAGTGGTGAGGGTGGGATGTATGTGAGTGCCCCCTGGGATGTAAAACCGGAGTCCAACCCTAAGCGGAAGGTCGAGGTGGTCTCTGCCAAGGGCAAGCTATCTGATTCCGCTGATGGAACTTACAGCCGTACAATCTTGCTTCCGATACTGGCCGAAATTTCTGCCGGAATGCCGGCGAAAGTTGCAGAGAATTTTGAACTTGATAATTTTGTGGAATTACCGCGGATTTACCTGAAAGACAAGATCGATAACTATATGGTTTTCCGGGTAAATGGACATAGCATGGAGCCGCAGATCATGAATAATGATATCGTAGTTATCCAAAGAAAGGACGACTGGATTAATACCGATGGGGCTGTCTGTGCCGTGAGAGTCAATGATGGCATTACCCTGAAACGTATCCAATTCGACCACCAGAGGCAGCAGGTGTTACTGCATCCCTTCAATGCGGAATATCGTGTACAGGTAGTAGATTCCATGCAGGGGGATGATCTATCGCTGATTGGGACGATGGTTATGCAGCTGAGGATGGGATGAGGATAAACAAATGGCAGTAGATAGTTATAATAAGACTATAATGGAAAACAGTGGTGTTCAATCCTGGCAAGATACTTGGATAGTAGATGATGTATTCCCAGTAAGTGTGAAATCAGGGTTGGATAAGAAACTGAGCGAAAATGGATATTGGGTCAGACTCATTAACATCGATGATCAGGTTCGAATACCTGTGAGATATTTATTAGCAGATAAGAACCAAGTCAGTCTTACGGGTCTCGTTTCTGAGGATAAAGGATTGATAAGCAGTGGAAGAGCTTTTCAGGTAGATTGGAATCATCCTGAGCTTAAAAGAGAGTTCAAATATGCAAATAATACCCAAACTCAGAATATCTGGTTTTTAGAAGAAAACACACAAACAGCAGTCAAGCGTAATCATGAAATTGAGGAAGCTATCGACCAAGAATACAAAGAAATACTCAAGATGGCTAGGGATAAAGTGATTCCAGAATCAGAACTGATGTCTGACCTTGAGTTTCTTAAGAATCCAATAATCAATCTTCACGTAATGAACGTAGGGCAAGGGGACACAATAGTTCTTAGGTTCCCAGGAAATAGAATCTGGCTTATTGATGCGTATATGCCGACGAAGGATTATCAGCATGTGATTTGTGTTACGGAGTTTTTGGATTGGCTTAATCGAGAGTATCCCGGATTCGCAATAGAGAGATTCATAATTTCCCATTTACACTATGATCACATCAGGAGTGCTCTCAGTATAATAAAAGCTACACCAATCAAAACCGTTATCTTTAGCCACACGCCAGTCGGTAAGACATTGACTGCTCTTAAAGTGCTAAGAGAAGCGAGTGACAGAAACATTCTCTACGAGCTCAGAGGTATAGAATCCATCGGAAAAAGTGGTTTTGGTTTTAGGTTGGTTAATGCAAGCAATCTGGCTAATAAAGCTAACTCAATTGACCAAAATCATCATGGAATAATAATGGATATGGTAACTGAGAAATCTCATCTTCTTCTGCCAGGAGATGCAAGTTGGGATCAGATTGATGAGTTTCTGAGGAGCAGCTACAATACAATACATAACCTTACAAAATACTACAAGGTCACGCATCACTGCAGCAATACTGGACATAATATAAACTTTTTAAATAGATACAATCCTGACCATGCATTTACATCTTGCTCAAACGGAAATCGTTATGGACATCCTGATCAAGCTTCTCGGGCTGTGATAGATAGAATCACCACAGATCATTCCATTACCTATGAGTGCGGGCAGAAGAGTATTGATCGATTGATACAGTAACCAGTTTTTCATCATACATGATACCCGAATAGTGATTGCCTTGAACAAGCTTGGATTAGACTTACCAGTAGTTCATTTAGACCCGTTTCAGACGGCAGACATATCTCTCCGCGGAACCGTTCCACTTACACTGCGAGTCTTCCCAACTGGTCTATTTCGTTGAGATTCAGCGAGTTCCGAAATCAGTCTGAAAAGAGTCCAGATTTGACATATAACTGTCACAAAACAGTCCAAAGAAGTCCAAAACCGCTATGACATCTTTCCATAAGCAGTCCTAAGCATCTCTGCACCTGATAAAGGTTTATGCCTCTTTGTCACAGTGATCGCTATATGACATTTGGGGTGTCACTTCTTACCACCCCATGCTTAAGAAGTGCTACCTGTAAAATCAAATCGTGACAGCCGTTTGACAAAACAGCGGGAATACCCTCAGAATGTGCCACTTTTGTGTTGAGCCCCAGAGAGTTCCGAAACCAGTCTAAAACAATGCCTAATTTTACATAAAGCTTTCACAAATCAGTCCAAACAAGTCCAAAACCAGCATGACAACTTTCTGAAAGCCCAGACAATGAATCAACAATTATTTCTTTAAGGACTTCTTCTATTGAATTGGGAAAGCACCTTAAATTAATATCGATATATTGCTGCCAACCCTTTAACAGAAGGCATTTTATCGCTTGGGAAAACCATCACCTGCCCTCCCATTTTTGTTACCAGTTCACCCAAATCATCAAGCAGGTCATCTACTTTTGGATTTGTCAAATCTTTTTTCTGCGTATCTCCTGTCTCCAGATTAGTTATCCTGACTGCAATAATACGGTCAGCTTCAACAATAAGTGTGTCAACCCGTCCTTCAACCGCAGCTACTGCTATTTCTTTGTAGTCGTCACTGCCTTTACCATTTGCCCTTTCCTGTTCAAACCGGGCAACCAGATTGTCAAGCTTCAGGTTATATTCGGGTTCCATTATTTCCCATGCCATACTTGCCAGCTTTTCTGGTGAAACGGACCAAGGATTTATCGGAATTCCTTTCGAAATCAACAAAGGGTTTTTGTTTACCTTATAAAAAAGGCTGTGGTGTTCCGGCAATGCAACAAGTATAAGTGGCCAACCTAAGGGCTTTGAATAGTGCTCGTCAATTGCACTCGCGACCACACGGAAAAAACTTTCAGCCACTTTCTCAGTTTCCTCCTTTTTGCCGCCATAACCGTGGAATATAGGCATTCTATCACTTCTGGTGCCGCCATAATTTGCAAGGTTCGAATGCTTGTCGTCCACATCACTACCAAGCATTTCTGCTAAGGTTTTTGGAATATCAGTAGTGAGTTCAACTTCAAAAAGTGAGCGACGGTTGCCTTCAAAAAGACGGATATCATTAAGGGTTAAACACAAAACGTGGAAGTGGTCACCCGATTGTAAATACTTCCGTAGTGGTTTAGTATGGAAACTGTTGGCAACTATGGCCAATTCCTCAACCGATTTATGCAATTCAACCACTTTAAATATTCCTTCTGCACTAAAAACAGCCAGCCCGTCTGATGTGTGATTCCAAAGATCTTTGTCGTCAATAAGGGCATTTATAGGCTCAAGATGTTTTTTAGTTTCGGCGGCTGAATACTTCTGCCTCAGCGAATCCTCCAGTTTCTGAATAAGATTTTTAAAAACAATGCTATCCTGAAGATTCTCAGCATGTTTTCGGTGCGTAGGCATATAAAGTGAAAGGCAAGTCGATTCATCGACTGCCAGAAGCTCCTGAACTAGTTCATTTGTAAGTAATTCCAAAATGTTTTTTCTCCTTAATTTATGTGTTATACGTGTTTAGCTTTTTCGCTTCCCAATTCATTCGATATAGCTCAAATTGAGCATGTTCCTCGTCCTTTGGTTTTTAAAAACATCCGAGCAATTAGGGGAATTAGGTTCAACCTTTTTCTGCATCCACCTCACCTAAACTACACCAACTCGCAGTTTCTGAGTTATTCGAGAACATTTTAAGTTGCAAGTTGACTAAATGTTCTGTTAAATATAGTTTAATCACAATTTCTATATGCACAAGCCCAACTTTTCTCGAAATATCGATCTGGATTGTAGAATGATACAAGGCATTGGGCTCATGGCTTCTGTCTTGGCTTTAAGCCAGCTACTTTACGCAGCCTGCTTTTGCAGTTTCTTAAACTGTTGGTATTCCTTGTCAAGTGCTTTCGCCAGTTGACTGACGGTGGGCAGCTTGATAAAGAGGTGTTATGACACATTCCCAAGCCAATCATATCTATTTCTCTGCCCCATAAACCAATACGAATATATTCATCTTTTTCATATTGATTTCTTTCTATTCGTTTCTGTTAATTGAGGCAAGACTATTTTTAAATCACTAATTTCAATGGACTACTGAGATGGTTTAAATAGACTCCATTCAGACCATCCACAAATCTCTCTTTCAAACCCCTCCACTCACACGGTGGGTCTCTTGACCTGATCTATTTTGTTAACATACAGACATTTCCGAAAGCAGACCTAAGCATCTTTGCACCGGATAAAGGTTTATGCCTACTTGCCACAGTGGTCGCTTTATGACATTTGGGGTGTCACTTCTTGACAGAGCTACTTATGTATCTTCCTCTTCTGATCCAATCTCATAAGGTCACACAAAGTACTTTTAACGTCTATAAAATGAGGAGAGTTAAAGCGAATTGACTCCTGGCAGTCTGTTTCTATAACAATCTTTGTATTATCACTATGTAGGAAGTGATCAATAATCAATAGTAATTTGTACTCATCAACTTTGATAAATTCCTTGTATTTTGCAGAACAGACAGGGCATAAAGCTAAGTACATGTATTCAGTTTCAATATCTAGTAATCGCTTGTTTAACATTTCAACTGCTTCAAAATAGAACACACCCGACCTTTTTTTGAAAGGCATTTTCTCCTCACAAATCTGGCAAACCATCTCGCCATCTGAATTAGTATAGTAATTACGAAGATATGGTTCGTTATCAGAAGAAGATCCAGATGTTCTTACTGTACGCGCTCTTTTTTCGTAAGTTTTTTTTGGGTTATCATCTAAACAGTCTGCAACTTTCTCCGCTCTACTTTCCGGATCAGGGACTTCAGATTCAGGAAACTCTGGTTTCTTCTCATTTTCATCATGAAAATCTTGTGATTTCATATTGGCATTGTTTATTAGATTTTTTACTGAGTCAAGCAAACTAGGTATTCCCAGAAAATTTTCTTTTAACAACTTGATCAGTTCCAAAGGAATTCCAACGACTTCTGCAAGTTCTGCCATAGAATCATTTTCTGGGATTATCATTCCCAGAGCATCCGCTAGTTCTTTATCAGGTATAAATCCTATCGGAAGATCTGAAATCGACATATCTGCAGGTTTGTTGAACTGTCCTTTATTATCAGGGACCCAAGGAAGAAATGTGACAATATTTCCTAGTATTGATCTTATCTCAGATATTTCAGAATCATTATATCCTTTTGTAGTTGAAGTCTCAACTTTTCCTTTGATTAAGTGTTTGTTGGGGATAAGAATGGCGTTCCAGATGAAGCATGCTTTTTCAACAGATATATCGACGAAAGCACAAGTAAGCTCATCAAAATATGCTCCGGGATCGAAGCCATTCAATCCTCTCATGTGGTCTCCATGATAATCTCGTAGAATAACATATCTATTGTAAAGGATAGCTTTATGATTTATCAGAATCTTGTTTTTTGCTCCCATTTCGATCAAGATGTCATTCAAATCTGCAAGCTCTGAGCATAAAAAATAGAGGGATTCGGTACCTGCAAACAAAAGGTTGATGTCATGGCTTGGAAGGTAACAATCTGCATGGTTCACTGCAATGTACGTTTCTGCATCTGCAAAACTATGTGACAAAAGCCATTTCTTCCCCTCGAGATTCGTCTTGATAACTTTCTTTTGGTCGTTATTTGCTTTTCCCCAAGCTGCAGTTACTTTCCGTGCATTGGTTTGGATGTCTTCCAGTTTTAAATCCTGGTCGGCACGCTCATTTAATGCGGGAATTATATACTCTATAACATACTCAACCTCACTGGGTTCAGTATATCCAAGAGATTTAAAAAATCCACAAACATCAGCGTCCTCAGTGATAATAGATTTTACACAAGGCAAATCAGTTTCAACTACGGTACTTAAATAAGCAGATGGTTCAAGGCAGTCAATTTTTTTGAATGGCACCACATGTTCATTGTTCTGCAAACGCACTATAGGTTTGTTTAAGAATGGAACGCTACTGTATATCCCCGATCTGTTGAGTTTTTTGTGTTGATTTAAATTGTTTATCCATTGTTTTTGTGTCTGAATGAGCTTATACAAATCAATAAACCATTTGTCGCTTTGTTTTTCGATAAACGGCTTAGTCAATAGCACGATTATGTCTTCAGGGCGGAATTCTTTTACTTTGAGTTTGTCTCTGATGTACCTGTACAATGCAGGTTTTGTCTGATCTGTTATATTGCCATTTAGCCAGTATTCGATTTTACCTTGGGTTAAATCCGTCAGCATAGAATTGTCAATCATCATTCTCATCTCTGTATTTCTCGCCAATGCTAATTTCTTAGATGAAGTAAATAAAACACTTCCAGTCTTCGTTAGAGTGCTTGTCATTAGTAAGCTGCTTTCAATGAATGCGATACTAAGCTTATCGTAGAATGGACTGAACATTGTCCCACTTGCATAATACAATTCATCTATAGGCAGCAAATCGTATGTATCAGAATCAATGTATCCATTATCTTTTAACCATACTAAAGCGTCGACCATAAGATCTGCCGTAAGGTTAATCAATAGCTTATTGAATTCATCTTGATCAGGAATGTTGTCTCTTGCTGGTGTTGTCCTATAAGGCCCTTGAATCAAAAAACCCAGATGTGTTTCCTTTTCCGTGGGAAATGAAACAACAAGGTTGGAATTTTTAACTCTGCTCACAGTTCCTGCTGGGGTGAGAAGAAAGGCTATTTCAACAGATAATCCTGGATAATTGTGTTCAACAGGTTTTGAGAAGATTAAATATCTTTCTTTGTTATGATTTCCTTTTTCTAACACTATCTCGCTAATTCCATTAGATCCAACTGCAGTAACACGCTTGGATATGGTCACAAAAGATTCATTATTCACAGTAATCTGGATTTTTGCGATCTTCTTGAGAAAGAGAATAGTGTATGCTGGCATAGATCTTAGTGAATTATCCAAGACTGAAAAAATCTCAGCAGGCTTAATATCATCTCTATCGAAAGGGAAAACGAATAGAGTTATGTTTTTCTTGGATGCAGTCCTTTCTTCGCAACTAAATGGGCGCACATAATGCTCAATCCTGAAATGATCATTTCCCGAGTGTATCTCGGGATTTTTGGTGATTGCATAAACAGATTTAAAGCCAATACCGAATTTTCCAATTTGAGTAAGGTCATCAGTTTTAGTTCCTTTCCTAATACCGCATATCCCTCTGACATCGGCCTCATTGAATAATCTGCCGTTGTGTTCAAATTCCAACCTATCCGAATGTAATGAGAATCTGACCGATGTGGCTCTCACGTCCTCAGCATTCTGAAGTAACTCATAGATATAATGGGTGTGATCCGGATAAAGCATCTCCAGTAATTCTAACCAATCAGTATCTTCACCGTATCTTCGAATATTATCAATTCTGATCTTTTCAAAATCAATTGCCATGCCTATTCTCCTTAATCCTGATAATCCCATACATAACCACATTGGCCGTGATGTCAGCTTTTTCCACAGCAATATCCAGCTCCTGCATCCGTCTGGCAAAATCGGCTTCTGCGTTTGCCAGCCATGAATAGTACATTCTGAGTATTTTTTCCTCTATCATGCTACTGATTTTGTCGTTTATAAATTCCATCCTTGCTTTGTGGGTGGTCTTCAAACTTTCTTTCCGATAAGCTACAAGATCAGAAACCTTTGCCCTGTGATCGGCTTTAGCCAGATTCCACAGCTTGTAATGCTCTTTATCCAAATAGTCCCAATGGTCAGGTGAAACTTCCCCAAATGAGCCTTCAGCAGCATTGGTAGCCAACTCAAGTAGTCTTGTTAAAGAATTGCCAATAGTCTCTGAAGAGCACACAGTTTGCAGCTTAAGATCGTTTTTCAATCCATGTAACTGCCATTGATAAATAACAAAATTATACGATCCTGCAGTCAGAAGTGCATCAGTTACATCCAAAAGAGCATAGGTATCACTACTTTGCTTCAGAAAACTTGCTGCTTGTTTTACCATAGGATGGATAGGGTTTAGCAACACAACTTTCGAATTGTCCATCGCATAACTAATATTAAAAGTTACGCCTATATACTGATTGCCGCCCTTTAGATAAAGTTCCCACTCTCTCCCGGTCATCGTATTAGGCAACTTGAGGGACTGGTAGTCTGCAAGTAGTTTGGCACGGGCTTCCTGAGCTAAGCGTAGTGTTTTTGACTCTTTATCACCCAAGAAATACACTTGATCTCTTCCAATTCGATTTTTCAAGTAGCAGGAAATCATATGCTCCAGCATCTTGGGTGAGAGCCAGAAGCTGCTAGCTGAATGGATGTCTTTCTCAGCTTGCTTCTTGGGAACATCTATCCCAAAAAGCTCATATTGTTGCTGTTCCAGCTTTTCCTGTTCCTGGATTGTTCTAATCTCGTTATCAGCTAACTGCTGTAACTTGTCCTTTCGCTCTTCAGGTGTAAGTTCCAGATTTTCTCCAATTATCCTGATCTTTGAGGCAATGTCTCCAAGAATGGCTTCCGAATCGCCCAGGGAACTATTAAAGATGCCTATTCTTATTAAACATCTGTCGTAGATATCTGCATCGATTGTACCGGGTGTAATCATATTGTAAATGAACACCTTAGGGCTTTTTTGTTTACGTCGGTCGATGCGCCCTATCCGTTGTTCTATCCTCATCGGGTTCCATGGTAAATCATAATTTACCATAGCATCGCAGAACTGGTAATCTAATCCTTCACAACCAACTTCGGAGAAGAGCATCACGTCAATGCAATCTTGCTCTTCCCTGGATAGCTCAAATCGTCTTTTCAGCTCTTTCCTGTCCTCATCTTTGGTACCTCCATGGATCAAACCAATCCTAAATCCATCTTTTATAAGATGCCTATACAAATAGCTAAGTGTATGCCGGAAACTGCTGAATACCATGATCTTGTTATTTTCAAGCGTTTGTTTGTCGGATATTATTCTCTTTAATGCAGCCAACTTCGGATCTTCATTGCTAAGCGAGCTACATAGCTCAATCATCGCATTGACTTGATCTTTGATCTCATTGATCATTTGTTCATTCGGAGCAGTTTGATCCATTTCATCCCAATCAAGATCACTGAGGTGTCTGCTTAGAATATCCCTTAAAAAGGGTACTAAACCCAAAATACAGCTTGCCGCCTGCCTTCTGATCGTGGACATCATGAAGTTTATAGAGGTGGATCCATGAATGCTGCTCAGAATGGTTTTCTGGATAGATAATAATTCAGTATGGATAAACTCTTGCTCAAGAGTAAACGGGATAGATAAGGTTTCAGGGGATCTGGTAGTTATAACATCAATATCCCTTCTTCGGGTGCGGTTGATTATCCCATTAAATGTATGCAGGTCTTCAACCTCAGAGATCATCTGAACTCGCCTTTCCTGCTTTAAGTCGCTACCATCCAAGTCCTTGATTAGCCTAACCCAGGTGGGATTAGTTGTAAGCATTGAATGTCCCCAAGCTGTATCAGCAGCCTCTCTGAGCGACTCAGCAGCTTCGTTCTGCCAATTTGTATTTGCCTGTCTGACCAATTTGGCTGCGGAATTAATAAATTTGTTTGGCGCGGAGAGATGCTCAAAATTCTTCTCATTGATAATCAAATCAGGTCTAAGAGTATTTAACAGGACAAACAGGTCTCGGTTGCCCATTTGAATGGGAGTTGCGGTAAGAAACACAACAGCTTCGGCATTGTCGCAGAAGAACTTAACAATCTTATGGTTAGCCGTGTTTTCGTTTCTTATGTGGTGAGCTTCATCAACTATTACTAGATCAAACAGGGGCGGGGGATCAAGATCGAGTAAACCCATTATTTTCTTGCCTCGCTTTTTCACACCCAGAAGC
>JAQUJJ010000070.1 GCA_028681035.1 Candidatus Cloacimonadota bacterium | reverse complement strand
CAGAGAAATCCTGGAGCATGCTGGTTCCATAGCCCACGATGACGCAGCGCAAAAGGCTCGGCTGGAATATGAAAGATGGCACAAAGTGGAACTCACTGCCCCTACTGAAGCAGAAAACCATTTTGTTCAGGCAGTGCAGGAGCTGAAACAAATAGGAAAAGTGATAAAACCGAAGGTAAAGAAATGACATATCAGGTGAAAGCCCCCAAGAAACTCATAGAAGTAGCTCTTCCTCTCAAAGAGATCAATGAAGCCTGCGTCCGGGAAAAATCTATTAATCAGGGTCATCCCTCCACTTTGCATCTGTATTGGGCAAGACGTCCTTTGGCTGCGGCCAGAGCCGTGCTCTTTGCGCAATTGGTAAATGATCCCGGCTGGGACGAAAAACTTAAGATAGGCTATAAGCGAAAAGCAGATGCGAATCGGGAACGAGAACGACTCTTTGGTATCATTAGAGAACTGGTTAAATGGGAAAATACCACTAATGAACTTGTCCTAAACCAAGCGCGAACAGAAATCAAGAAAAGCTGGAAAGTTACCTGTGAACTTAATAAAGATCATCCCGAAGCGGCTGAACTCTTTAATCCTGACAAATTGCCTGCTTTCCATGATCCCTTCGCCGGAGGCGGTTCCATTCCTTTGGAAGCGCAAAGGCTTGGTCTGGAAGCCTGGGCCAGCGACCTAAACCCGGTGGCAGTACTAATCAATAAAGCCATGATTGAAATTCCACCCAAATTTGTAGGCAGACGCCCCATCGGGCCTATTCCTGCCCATGAAAAGCAAATTGATACCGGTCAATATACTTGGCCAGACATAACTGGGCTGGCAGAGGACGTTCGCAGATATGGATATTGGATTAGACAAGAAGCCTTTAAACGTCTCGGACATCTCTATCCGCCCATCAAGGTAAGCTCTGAAATGGTGGCAGAGCGTCATGACTTAGAACAGTATAAAGGGAAAAAACTGACGGTTATTGCTTATCTTTGGGCAAGAACCGTTAAGAGTCCTAATCCCTTATTCTCATATGCCAATGTTCCTCTTGCCTCCACATTCCTACTTTCAAACAAGAAGGGTAAGGAAGCCTGGATCGAGCCGATTGTTAATGGAGACAAGTATGAGTTCAAAGTTCGATTTGGCATGCCCGAGGATCTTGAAAAAGTGAAGAAGGGCACTAAGGCCGCAGGTAGAGGCTCAACCTTTTATTGCCTCTTATCTGGCACCCCGATTGATGGGAAATACATTAAAGCTGAAGGCCAGGCTGGCAGAATGGCATCTAAGCTGATGGCCATTGTTTGTGAGGGCAAGAATGAGAGAGTTTACCTATCACCCGATCAAATTCAAGAGGATATTGCTGTTTCAGTTAAACCTGAATGGAAACCAGAACAATCATTGGTTGGGAAAAGTGCAGACCAGTTACCATTATATGGAATGCGAACATATGGGGATATATTTAGTGATAGACAACTTAATGCCTTGATTAACTTTTACAAGCTTGTTTCTGAGATTGATTATCCTAAGGGAAGAGAAACAGAGTTAAGAACAATTAAGTACCAAGATGCTATTACCTTATATCTAAGTTTCGGTGTCGATAAATGTGCAGACTACTGGTCTACTGCATGTAGTTGGCACATTAGCAAATCCCTAATCAGGAATACATTTGGCAGACAAGCAATTGCAATGGTATGGGATTTTGTAGAGGTAAACCCTTTCTCAAACTCTTCAGGAAATTGGACATCTATGTTAAGTTGGGTATGGAAAGCACTTAAGTCATTTGATCCATCTATAACAGGATTTGTTGAGTTAGCTGACGCGACATCACAGTGTATAACCACAAATAAAATAGTGTCGACAGATCCACCGTATTACGATAATATCATGTATGCTGATTTGTCTGACTTCTTTTATGTGTGGCAAAAGCCTGTCCTTAAACAAGCTTTTCCAGATTTATTTCTGACTTTAGCTACTCCCAAGGAAAACGAGTTAGTCGCATCTCAGTATCGTCATGATTCAAAAAAAGAGGCCGATTCCTTCTTTCTTGAAGGCATGATTAAGGCAATGAGCAACATCTCCAGTCAAGCTCATCCAAGTTTTCCCGTCACTATTTACTACGCATTCAAGCAATCGGAAACTACCAATTCCGGAAGTTCTTCAACTGGATGGGTAACCTTCTTAGATGCTGTTATCAAATCAGATATGGCAATTGTTGGCACATGGCCTATGCGAACAGAACTTGCTAACAAAGTAAGTGGTGTTGGTAGCAATATGCTTTCTTCAAGTATTGTTTTAGTCTGCCGTAAGCGTGATGTAGCTGCACAAACGATCAGCCGCAAGGATTTCTTACGAGAACTAAATCAAGAGATACCCAAGGCGTTAGATACTATGATCAATGGCAGCGATACTTCGAGTCCGATATCTCCTGTTGATTTAGCTCAAGCCTCCATCGGCCCCGGCATGGCGGTATTTTCCAAGTACAAAGCCATTCTGGAAGCAGACGGTAGCCCAATGTCAGTCCACACAGCCCTGATCCTGATTAATAAAGCTTTGGATGAGTATTTCAAAGAGCGAGAAGGGGATTGGGATAATGACACCCGTTTTTGTTTGCAGTGGTTTAGTGAATATGGTTTCAAAGAAGGGGTTTATGGCGATGCCGAAGTACTTGCTAAGGCAAAAGGTCTTTCTGTAGAAGGCGTCCGGGATAGTGGAGTTCTCATTGCCGAAGCTGGCAAGGTGCGTCTCTATCGTCCTGCAGAATATCCCGCTGATTGGAAGGCCTTGAAAGATAGCCGCACTCCTGTTTGGGAGGTTTTGCATCAGCTTATCCGGGCTCACCAAAGCAGTGGAGAATCTGCCGCCGCCGAGATTGTGTCTGCTCTTCCACAACTATCGGCAACAGCCCGGCAGCTTGCCTTTTTACTCTACACCCTATGTGAGCGCAAGGGCTGGGCAGAAGATGCTCGTCCCTATAACGATATCGTTACAGCCTGGCTCTCCATCGAAAAGCAGGCGGTGAAGAGTGAAGCCCAAAATGAGCAAACCGAATTTGAGTTTTAGATGACAAAGAAGCAAGCCTTGGATCTGATCGCCAAAGTGATCCCGCAGGTGAAAGCTATTACTGGAAAAGAGCCGGAGTTTAGCACTGATGAGGACTGCCTGATGATCACGATGTATCGGGATGAAACTACAATTGACCCTATAAATGACCCTGTAAATGCACCTGTAAATGCACCTGTAAATGCACCTGTAAATGCACCTGTAAAACTGACAGATACTCAGCAAAAGATCATTGATAACATAGTAAACGATCCCTTTGTATCTTACGATACACTGGCAGATACCTTAGCTATAAACAGAGTCACTGTAATGCGGAACATTCAGATTCTTAAGAAGGCTGGAATTATTAGCCGCATCGGTTCAGACAAAACCGGCTATTGGCAATTTAACGAGATAAAACGAGGATAAAAACATGACTATCAAAGCATGGCGAGACATCGCAGTACCGCATCAGGACGTACTAAAAGGTACTTTCAAACAATCAGAATTTGCCGCAGACCTTTCCCGGGTGCATACCGGAGATGCCAGCGCAGAGTATCAAAATCCGGTGATGTTCTTTCAGAGGACCTTCATCACAGAAGGCATGGGCTTACTCTTTGATTCTGTAATTCAGCGTTTGAGCGGCAAGGGAGGCGATCCTGTAATCCAATTGCAGACCGCTTTTGGCGGTGGAAAGACGCATACCATGCTGGCTGTATATCACCTGGCCAAGGGCGAGGTGCCTTTGTCTGATTTGCAAGGCATTCCACCCTTGATAGATAGAGCAGGAATCACATCTTTGCCCCCCGCTAAGGTGGCAGTGATAGACGGCAATCAGCTCTCTCCGGGAAGCCCGAGAATCAGAGGTGGCATTACAGTAAATACCCTTTGGGGAGAGCTTGCCTGGCAATTGGGTGGTGCAAATGGCTATGAGCAAGTAAAACAAGCTGATCTGAGTGGCACCTCACCCGGTAAGGAGGTGCTGATCCCACTGCTGACGCAATATGCTCCCTGTGTGATTCTGGTGGATGAATTGGTGGCTTATATCCGTCAATTTGAGCCGAATAAGAGCTATACTGGTGGCAGTTATGATTCCAACATCTCATTTATCCATGCTTTGACGGAAGCCTTGAAGGCGGTGCCAAGTGCCCTTATGTTGGCTTCACTGCCAGAATCCGATAAAGAGGCCGGCGGTCAGATTGGGATCAATGTACTGCGTTCGTTGGAGCATACTTTTGGGCGCATTCAGGCCTTGTGGAAACCTGTGGCTACCGAAGAAGCGTTTGAAATAGTACGCCGCAGGCTGTTCGCCAATATCACCGATCAAAAGTCGCTGGAAGAGACCTGCCGGGCCTATGCGGATTTTTATATTGCAAACCCGGGTGACTTTCCCAATGAGACCCAGGAAACGCACTATTATGAGCGTTTGAAACAGGCCTATCCCATTCATCCTGAGATCTTTGACCGTTTGTATGAAGATTGGTCGAGCCTGGATAACTTCCAAAGAACGCGCGGTGTGCTCAAACTGATGGCGAAGATCATACATAAGCTTTGGATAGACGATAATAAAGACCCGCTGATCACGCCAGGCAATCTGCCGCTATACGATGCCGATGTCCGCCATGAAGTTATCTACTATCTGCCCCAGGGTTGGGACCCTGTCCTGGAGAGGGACATCGATGGCTCACGCTCGGAAACCGCGCAGATTGAGAAGAATGAAGCCAGATTTGGTCAATTGCAAGCCTGTAAGAAGCTGGCGAGAACCATCTTCTTTGGCTCTGCTCCGCACGCAGTAGCCCTGCATGCGGCCCGCACTTCCAGAGGTATTGAGTACAAGAGGATTCTGCTGGGAGCGGTGCAGCCAGATCAGGTGATTGGTATCTTCAAGGATGCCATGACCCGTTTGGTAGATAAACTGCATTACCTCAGCAATGCCGATAATAAGCTATTTTGGTTTGATACGCGTCCGAACCTGAGACGCGAGATGGAAGACCGCAAACGGCGCTTTAGTGATAAAGATGATGTAATCCCGGTGATCAAAGAGCAGCTTCAACGTTTGGTAAATAATGGCTGTTTCGACGGCATCCACATTTTCACGCGTTCTGATGACATTCCGGATGATTACTCGCTGCGGCTGGTGATCTTGCCACCTGATGCCTATTACCTGCGTTCTGGGGGCAGTTTTGCCATAGGGGGCACGCTGAATAGCGAGGGAGCTAAGAAAATACTTACAACTCGGGGAGAACAACCGAGACTGAAACAAAATAGATTGATCTTCCTGGCTGCCGATGGTGAAGTGATGGGCAGATTGAAAGATCAGGTGCTTACCTTGCTGGCTTGGGATTCCATCCTCAAAGACATCCAAACCCTGAAACTCAACCTCGACCAATACCAAAGCAAACAAGCTAAGACTGGGTTTGAGGATGCCAAGAAATCCATTGATCGCCTGGTGAAAGAAACTTATAAATGGATCTTGGTGCCGGAACAGGATAAGGTGCCGGGTGATAAATTTGAAGCTTTCACGATCAACCCAAGTGTGCCAAATCTCGTGGGAGAGATAGAACGGATTCTAAGCGATAGCGAGCAACTGATAACTCAGTGGTCACCCATTCATCTTCACAACCTGCTGAAGCGGTGGTTCTGGAAAGAGGATATTAAAGATGTGAAAGCCAAGGATATCTGGCATAGCACTTGTTGCTATCTCTACCTACCCAGACTCAAGAATGAGAACACTTTTTCCAATGCTATCGCAGCGGGAGCAGGGAACAGAGATTTCTTTGGCTTGGCTTATGCTAAGGAAGGTGAAGAGTATATCGGCTTCTCCTATGCTAAGGCTATCATGCCTGTGTTTGATAGTTCCTTGTTGCTAATTGAGCCAATGTCAGCAGCAGAATATCAGGCCAAAAAAGATGCTGCAAGGACGCCCACACCCAATGAAACAGGCGCAGGAGAGCCCGGCACTGGTGGAACAGCGGATGGTGGCAGTGAAGGGGCAATTCCTCCTAATGGAGCTGGTGGTACAGGTCCCATTCCCGAACCAGCCCCTTACAAGAAACGCTTTTATGGCAGGATAGATTTGAACCCACCCCGAGCCAAAGCAGATTTTGCCACTATTGTCGATGAGATAGTCTTGCATCTGATTAAAAGTCCAACCGTCAATGCAAGCATCAAAATAGAAATCGAAGCAGACTGTCTGGAAGGCTTTGATGAAGCTACACAGCGCACGATCAAAGAGAATTGCAACACACTCAGGTTTGATTTGAGTGAGTTTGAATAGAATGATAGCTTTTGATAAAGAGAAGATTACGGTTTCTGTGACATAAGAATAGAAACCAAGGAGTGAAGGAATGACTTTTAATAAGATTTGGACAGGTGCGAAATGGTGGAAATTTGACTTCCATACACATACTCCTGCTTCTAATGACTACCCGACTAAAACTGATACACCAGAAGATTGGCTATTAGCATACATGAAAGCTGGAATAGACTGTGTGGCCATTACAGATCATAATACTGGGGATTGGGTGGATAGGCTTAAGCAAGCTTACTTAACTATGGAACAATCTAATCCATCCGGGTTTAGGGAACTAAGTATATTTCCAGGAGTTGAAATTTCTGTTAATAATGGAATTCACGTATTAGCGATTTTACCATTAGAAACAAGTACTTCTGATATAGCTTCACTTCTCGGAGCGGTTGGGTTTAGAGGAACAAAAGGGACAAGTGATAGTGTCACTGAAAAACCAATAGATGAAGTTGTTTCTGAGATTTCAAAGAGTATGGGAATAGCTATTCCTGCCCATGTTGATCAACCCAAAGGATTATTCTCAGCTATAAATGGAACTACTTTAGAAAACGTGATGCGGAATCCAAGTATCTTTGCAATTGAGACTATCGATCTAAATAATGCAAAACCTCCATTGTATGCACAAAGAAAGATTAAATGGACTGATGTACTTGGGTCTGATTCGCATAAGCTGAATTATGATTCAGATTCAGTTCTTCCCTATCCTGGAATCAGATTCACTTGGGTAAAGATGGAACAACCCAGCATAGAAGGCTTGAGGCTGGCCTTGATAGATGGTCAATTATCAATACGGAGATCTGACCAGTTTGCATCAGACCAAAACATTCACAGTAATATGATGATAGAAAAAATTGTAATTGATAATGCCAAATACCTGGGAAGAGGTGAGAAACTAACAATTCGTTTCAATCCCTGGCTAAATGCAATAATAGGCGGTAGAGGAACTGGAAAGTCAACAATAATTGAGTTTTTACGTAAGGTCTTAGGTCGGGAATCTGAAATACCGGAGGCTCTTGGGATGGAACACGAAAAGTATACCCTTGTGCATTCACGTGACCAGGATGGATTGCTGCTAGCAAACACGGTTTTAAATGTCCGTTATTGGAAAGATGAAGCTCAGTATAGAATAGCATTCCAAAAAGATAATGAGAATTTTACCCTTGAAAAGTTCGTAGACGATAATTGGGAGCCAGATGAAGGTGACATATCTGGAAGATTTCCAATCCGAATATACAGTCAGAAACAAATTTTTGATATGACTCGTAATACCCAAGGACTATTAGACATTATTGATGATGCCCCTGAGGTGGGCTATTCAAACTGGGAAAGAGAATTCTCAAGCTTGAAAGATAAGTTTCTTGATGAACGTTCACGATTCAGGTCTACCGTAGTTACAGATGAAGAAAAACGTTCAATAAATGGTCAAATAAGTGACGTTAAACAGAAACTCTCGGTATTTAACAAGAAAGGCAATTCGGAAAAATTATCTTCGTATGGTGTTTTACAAAAGCAGCTTAATGAGTTACATGCTTTTGAGACAGGTCTGACTGAACTATCAGATATAATAAGTGAGTTTGAACAATCTATAGAATGTCCCGCTATAGACGAGTCATTGTTTGCATCAGACGCAGAAGGTCTTGAAGTGGTATCTGCTTACTATGAAGCGAAAGAAAGTATAAACGGGGTTATTTCAAGTATTGAGGCTTCTGCGGATAGTGTCAACGTAGTAGCAAAATTATGGAAAGAAAAATATAGTGCACTCCCTTTTAACCAAAGAAGATTGCAAATTGAGAGTAGTTACCATGAAACTATTGTTGAGATGGAAAGTGCAGGTATAACTAATCTTTCTGAGCACACTGAGTTATTAGCTAGAATGCAGTTTCTCGAAGGAGAAAAGACAAAGCTTGACAGAAGATCAAATGATCTTTTAAGGCTAAAAAAACTATGCAACCTAACCTGTAAAGAAATTCATCCTTTCCGCGAGAAGTTAACAGCACAAAGACAATTGTTTTTGGACAATGTCCTTTCCAATAATGAATTTGTGAAGATTACAGTTGTGCCTTATGGGTGTGTTGCCGAATCTCCAGAGACCATCAGAGAAATATTGTTTTCGAGTACAGATTTGTTTGATAGGGACATGAATCCTGATAATGAAGGGGGTATGATGTATTCTCTGGTCAATGGAGATGGCACAGCTTTAAAAAGGATACATAGATTCAAGCAGATGATTATGGATGTTTATGAGAACAAACAAGGAGGATCATATTCGGCTAAGGATAAAAGATTTGCTGCAAGAATTCAGGAATTACCGGCATCAATTATAGATGGACTGTTATGTTGGTACCCTGAAGACTCTTTAAAAATTGAATTCAAAGCAAGAGGTAGAGACTTTGTTCCATTAGAGACAGGGTCACCTGGTCAAAGGACGGCAGTTCTATTGGCTTTTATTTTATCGTATGGAGATGAGCCACTTGTGCTTGATCAACCAGAAGATGATATTGACAACCACATGATATATAGTCTCATTGTAGAGTCACTAAGAAGTAACAAAATACGGAGGCAAGTAATAGTCGTCACTCACAATGCAAATATTGTTGTTAATGGAGATGCAGAGAATGTGATAACTTTGCATGTGCCCAATGGTCGCACAGAAATAAAGTCTCAGGGAAGCCTTCAACGGATAGATGTTCGGAATAGTGTTTGCGATGTTTTAGAAGGCGGAAGAGAAGCTTTTGCCAGAAGATACAAGAGAATCAATATACAGCAATGAACATACATATCAAGGAGGAGAATTGCACCTTTTCAAAAGTCGTCAGTTTGTTATGATTGGGAGGTTTTTATGACAATAGAATATCTTTGGATAGAGAAATACAAGTGCCTCGAGAAGCAGGGTTTCAACTTTGGAGGTGAGAACCTCTTCAGTCTTGATTTTTCACAATATTCTACGAATATCGTTACTATAACATCCAAGAAAAACAAATCTTATATACAAGGTTTTTACAATTTACCTGCTGTAGATCCTCTAGCCCATGATCAAGTAGCCCATATTACTAATGTGACTGCATTAGTTGGAGAAAACGGATCTGGCAAAACAACGGTGTTCGACTTTATTAAAGGTTACTTTCCTGATGGAGAGGGAGAAATAGATACTAATTGCCTATTTGTAAACCGAGACAAAGATGGTGCTTTTACGCTATTCGTATACAATGAGCATGATATTAGGATTGAAGATAGAACCGGATTAGATTTGAAAATCATACCTCGGAAGCACGGTACAAGTTCCCGAACTACCGTGGTAGGAACGAAGCCATTTCGAGATGTAAATATTATCTTTTTCTCGAATATCTTTGATCAGAGGTTTGAAAGTGAAGTAATTGGACTAAAGAACATCTCAACAAACTACTTAGTAAGAAACGAAAAAATCAAACTCAATGAAAACAAAACCCCCCAGGCGCAGTATCTATCTGATGTCCAAGCGTATCACAATTCTGAGATAGAGAAACAACTTCGTTTCGTTAGTTTCTATCATAAGAAAAATAATCTGACACTGCCATTTTCACTGCCTGATAAATTGGTCATAGAAAGAGCCAACGAACCTGCATTAAATGAAGTTACTGCGGAGATCATAAATAAGTACAAGGAATTGACATTCCCAGATAATGAAGCTTTTACATCTTTGATCGGAATTTTACGAAAGAACATTGAAATGAAAATACGTTTCAACAAGAAATCACCAAATTATGAGATAGTTATTATACCACTCGTATCGTATTTATTAATACACAACCTTTATTGTATTCTTCACTATGGCATTAATTTCGTAAAGCCTAAATTAGCTAAATTGAGCTTCGACTTGGAATCGTATGAGCCCTCTTATGAATCATTACAGAAGATTATCGTTACTCTAGGATCTATGTTTGAAGCTTTCAGGTATCATTTTGACAATATAGGAAAGCTGCTGAAGCATTTTATTGGAGCTTTTGAGGCTCAACACATTGAGTATTGGGACTTAACAAATAGATATGTTTACAATATAAACCACAAGAGCATTTTAGGTTTATCTCAATTCCTTGAGTTGTACTTTGGTACCCAGATTATTGAAGGAGCGTTGAATTTTAATTGGAGCGGATTAAGCTCCGGTCAGCTTGCTTTGTTTAATATGTATTCACGCCTTCACTATCTCGTTGATTCAACATATGTGTCTCATATAGATAAGGATGACATCTTACTTCTACTAGACGAGCCCGATGTCTATCTTCATCCTGAGTGGCAAAAGCGCTTTATAGAATCCATTATCAAGTTCATTGCAATAGATTATGCCAGCGATTCAAAAAATTCTGATTCTAAGAATCAGAGAAGAATACAGATAGTTTTTTCGACAAATAATCCATTAACTTTGTCAGACATATTGCCGACAAATGTTGTCAAACTTTGTAGACATAGTGATGGTAGAGATTCAGATATCATAGATTGCTATAAAGAGGGAGGGAATTCTACATTTGGGGCGAATCTTTACAATCTATTAAATGATGCATTCTTCTTTGATAACGACTATATAGGATCTTTTGCAAAACTAAAAATCGAAGAGATACTAAAGATAATTCATGAGATAGAGAACTCTAATGGTCTGAAGATCGATAATGCTATGATGAATGATGTGCATACATTAATATCAGCAATAGGAGAGCCGATAATAAAATCATTCCTTACAAAGCAGTTAGAGGATGCTATTCATTCTTACAAGGGTGATAATGACTTTCTAGATCAATTGCACAAGTGATTAGTAAATCCCGGTAAAGAGAGGTAGTTATGCTGAAGATTTGGACAGATTTGGAAGATACGAAGAGAAAGCATGTTCACTATTGCAAGCAGTTTGTAGCATTCAGGTATCAACAATACAAAGATGGGAAAATCCTAACAGAATTGTCACAATCTAAAAGGAAGTCTTTGGATGCTCTTATAACATTAGCTATTGCTAACATTGATATGATTTTAGGTAGACGTATTCAATGGCTTAAAGAGTTTGATGAGGATATAAAAGCAGTAAATAAGGATTACAGGAATTTGAAAGATAATATCCTAGAAATCTTTGACTATCATTTCTTTAGTTATACTGGGTTACCCTATAATAAGAAAAAGCTCTGGGGATCTTACCAATTGGTTGACGGGATTGGACTTAAGACGTGTCCTTATTGTAATGAGAATTGTACTTATTCCATATACGACAAAGGCTCAGGAAAGATGCGCGCCGAACTCGATCACTTTTTACCAAAAAGCATATATCCATTTTTTGCCTTATCGTTTTATAATCTTATTCCAGTTTGTCATAGCTGTAATCATGTTAAGCAGGAACAGCAAATCGTTATTAATCCCCATGACGACCACTTTGATGATAATGATAGATTTGTATTTATTCCTGGACGATCGTTTATTCCATTATTATCAAATGATACCAGCGATTCAAAAGTTATCTTTGAATCGGATGATCTAAGGAAAAAAAAGCAAGTCAATAAATTGCGCATAACCGAAAGATATAATCACCACAAAGACATAGTTGTAGACATTTATAGAAATAAAGAGATATATAATAAAATCTATAATAAGAGTTTAAACCACCTTGTTCCAGAACTTGGGCATTTATCGGATAAGGACATCTTTAGAATGCTTTTTAATGTCTCACCTCAACTTGAGGAATACCACGAAAAACCATATTCAAAGCTAACAAACGATTTATTGCGCCAGTTAAATAGCTGACAATTTCACGCAATGAGCAGTAACAAACTGGATGTATTCAACTCTAACTACTAAATTGAGGTTAATATATGCAAGCATACAACAGACCGTTATACAAATGGTTTAACCTGATAGAATTAGGGCAGCTAACTCTGCCTAGATTCCAGAGATTTGAAGCATGGACTCACAATGAAGTATCAAACTTACTGCGATCCATGTTAAGAGGCTTACCTACAGGAGCAGCTCTCATTTTAAGAGTTGATGGACCTGAGCAGTTTGGAAGCAAATACTTAGACGGGACCCCAAAAGGCGGAAGAAACATCACTGAGCAACTATTGGATGGGCAACAACGCTTAACAGCAATGTGGAAAAGCCTTTACAATCTGTATGATAAGCGGACATTTTTCGTTTCGATAGACAAATCGACCATTGATTTCAATGTCAATCCATCTGATTATCTTGAATCAAATGAAATTGAAGTGGTAGCTCAGGCTGTTTACGAGAAAAAAGGCAATAAGTATCCAATGTGGATCAATTCAGCCAAAGAATGCTGGGAAAGGGGATTGATCCCTGTTCATTTACTTCGTCCTGATGATATATCTAAAGAAAAGAAATTATGGCTCAAGGCAGCAGCACCAGATGATATTGAGATGCGAGAGTTTCTTGATGATCTGATTGATGCACTACGTGAGAGAATCAAGCATTTCAATCTTCCTTTTTTGGAGCTTCCTTCCACTACAAAGAAGCATGTTGCCCTGGATGTGTTTATCAAGCTTAATACCAGTTCTGTTAAACTGACTGCTTATGATATAGTTGTAGCTTTGGTGGAGGACACTGCCGAAACATCACTGCATGAATTAGTAGATTCATTAGCCACGAAAGTTCCCAAAGTAAAAGATTACGCTGATCTGCCAGACCTGGTGCTGGATACGATCGCTTTATTGCAAGATATCATACCAAGCCAAGCAGGCTATGTAAACATCAATTATCGGCAGTTAGTTGATGAGTGGGATGATTTGGAAAGCTGCTTCACCAAGATGGTTGACCTCTTGGAAGAAGAGCATATATACGATGAAAAGAGACTACCTTCATATACAGTCCTGCCAGTACTTGCAGCGCTTACTAAATACTTGCCCACGAATGTAGATCAACTGGGTAATGCCAGGCATCTTCTCAAAAAGTATTTGTGGAGAGCATTTCTCACAGACAGGTATGAGAAGGCAACTACCACAAATTCTTTATCGGACTTTCGTAAGATAAAGGACTACCTTCTCGGCAAAGGTGAGTACAAAGATATCCCAATCTTTAACGAACAGGAATATCCTGCTCCGGTGAAAGAGGTAATCAGCGATGCTGCTTGGGCTAAGAATAGGACTATTTTGGGTAGAGGTCTTCTGGCTCTGCAAATAAAATGTGGAGCTTATGATATTGCTGACAATACCCCTGCCACAAAGCAAAGCGTCCTTAGCAGAGAGTATCATCACTTGTTCCCAGCAGCATTACTGGGCAAAACTGATATACCAAACAACAAGATATTCAGTTCTGCCAATTGTGCGCTGATCTCTTGGAAAACAAATCGAACCATTTCAGATAAGAACCCTATGCAGTATCTCCTGGAAAGAGCAGAAAACTGCGACTTAGGTGAAAAAGAGCGAAACAGAAGACTGCGAAGTCATTTAATCCCGATTCAAGAGCTAAATGTTGACTACTCTGATTTCGACAGTACTGAAACCAAGGCTAAAATACAGCAAGATTATTCTCGATTTGTGGAAGCAAGATCGATGCTTTTGGAACAAGCAGCAAGGATTGTGTATGATGGGGAACATCTATCCACTGAAAGAGTTTACGCAAAATTGGACGAACAAAACAGCAGCATTCTTAAGCCTGACGAAGCATGAAAAAGCAGTATACATTTACAGAAGTGTTAATAAACAACCCGCAAGATGTGAAGTATCATCACGAAAGGGTGTTTGGTTGCCAAAGCATCAGGTCAAACTGCTACATTAGTGAATGGCAGTGCCTGTTGAACACCCTTAAGAAGAATCTATTCATGCAATGTATCAGTCAGCTTCTGGTGTATCCTTATCGAGTGCTAAAAAGAGAAGAGCCAGATTTTGAGATAGTCTTGAGCAGAGGGGAGGTAATGCTAATCGAGATTACCCGTGCTACTACGATGAAAAACGAAGCTCTCAAGCATCAGTTATCCCTAGCTAATGACGATATTGATATGGCAGAAGTATCTAATGACATGTTTACTTCCGAAAAGCCACTAAAAGGGGAAATGCGGAAAAATCTGGTAGTTAAAGGAGAGGGTTTACAGGATACCGGAATGTATGGGTGGTATGCTGAAAAACAATGGGTATCTATCATCTTATCAGCTATAGAAACAAAGCGAAACAAACACTATGCTGAAAGTGTGGATTTACTACTCATTGAGGACAGATCACTTCCATATTCATATCGTGAAGCGATAGTCAAGCGGTTTGAGTTTCTTACGAAAGAGGTTGAAAAGAAACCTGCCATATTCAATTTGGATTGCTTTCCGTTCATAGTTTCAGATACATCGGGGGCTTTGGGTATCATCAGAAAGGATAATCAGTGGCTGTGTAACCCTCTCTTATTGCCTGAAGATTGGATGGCTAAATAGAAGAATCTTGTCCAATTCTCAAGTTCAAAGCGGGGAGTCAACTCCCCGCTTTTCAGAGCCCGCCCTACGTAAGTCCGGGTTTATTATTAGCCCCTCATTCCACGATGAAATCTCTCATTATTCATTCTGCTTTCACTTCCCTGATGTGGAAAAACACTCAGGTGAGCAGGGTGATCATTCCAGATCAAGGCCGAGCCTGTGAGATTCGGTTTTTCAATGCGCAGTTCTTTGCCCAGACCGATTCCGTCGAATTCGCTCAGTCTGGCATCCCTCAGCAGATCTTCCAGGCTGGGTCTGGAATCATCCTGCGGTGGACATTGTTCCTGGCTGCGCAGAGCGTCCATAGCGTAGGATCTCAGGATTTTGTCATACAGATCCTGCCAGACTTCCGGGCTGGAGACCAGATCCAGGCCGGCAAAGCGTTTGCCGATCAGGGCATAGATCCCGCATTGTCCTGGTGTGAGCGGGAAGGACTTCTGAAAATCCTCCAGTTTGTCCTTGCTTGTTTCATACACGTCCGCCATGGCACCGGTGATCGAATGGCTGGCATGTTCCATCTGCAGCTTGGCGATATCTGCCCAGACTTCATGTTGATCGGATCTGGCACTGCGGTCCATCCGGTAAGATACTGATACGCTATGCACTAACTTACTCTTCAGGCTGGGCTGCATCATGTTTCCGGATTCACTGAATTCTTTGCTTTGGTAAGACCAACGTCCTGCTTCGGTACAAGTTACCGGAAGGATGGTCTCGCTAAGAGGGGCGATCAAAACGGTAGTATTGAGGATGCGGTTTTGCTTGGCACCGCGCAGTTCCTCTCCGGCCAAGATGAGCACGGTATGTTTTCCTTGATTGATCACCTTCAATTCCGGAACGCTGCCACTCTGGCTAAGCTCCGAGATGTGGATTTCTCCCGCTTCCAGGGCCTTGCGCAGGGAGATGTAGTCGTGCGGACAATCGGCCTTGCCCAGCATCGGATAGATTCTCAGCGCGCCATAGCTTTGTGGCTCACCGGTCTCGTAACTTACAAGTTTGTCGAGTAGAACTTTTATCATGATTTCCTCCCAGGAATTTTTGGGACACGGCTTTATAACCGCGCCTTCTGTATTGTTACATGCAGGGCAGGAAAGTGATCCTGACAAAAATAATGAGCTTCTCGAAATATTGGCTGTAAAATCAAGCATCCACCGCCAAAAACTCTGAACTCTCCAATTTCTCTTGACCATTAAGGCGCTCAAACTTATCTTGCCAAAAGATAAAAGATTCAAGGAGTAATGATGCAGCACAGGGGCAGATCATTTGAATCCCAATACCGCAATTGGCTGACTGGCTTTGGCGAAAAAGGTCTGGATTTTGACGTGATATTAAAGCGTATCTGGAGCTTTATGAGTCCCGAGGGCAGAGCGATGAATGAGGAAGATCTGAACTATCTGGTCTGCTACGTCAGCCGGGTGCGAAAAGCCCAGGGAGATCTGATTCGCAGAGTCTGTGAGGAGCGTAATCAGGATTATTGGAAAAGCTTGAACTCCAGGGCGACCTGCCTTTTTCAGAGAATCCACATACGCGCGGAAAAGATCGCTGCACAACTCAGGGCACAGGTCCAGGAGCAGTGGAATCGCTATTTCTATCGCGTTCTGGAATACAACCTCCTGCGCTGCAACAAGGAAGAGCTGGCTGATCTCTTGCCCCAGAATCAGGACCGCAGGCGTTTTCCATCCCTTTCCAGGGTCCAGGGTGGCTATCAAAGCCTGCCGGAGCTGCTGAATAAGATCGCCATCAGAAAAGAGGCTACCCAGCTTTACAACTGGGTAATTGAGAGCTGGAAACCCAGCCATCTGAACGTATTCTGCCATTATTACGAGACCCTCTATGAGATTCCCACCCAAAGACTTGCCGATGAAAGCCAGGCCAATATCGATCAACTGCATTCCCGTCTGCGTCGCAGGATCCAGACCATGCAAGAAGATCGCAAGATCGATGCTGACGTGATGCGCGTCTTCTGCAAGACCTGCATGGAAAAAATGTGTCAGGAAGTCCCCGCCTCCAGGACATATAGATATACAGAAGGCAAGCAATGATGATGAAAAACGATATTTCGCTGTACCACCGGCTCTATGAGCTTTACCTGGATTCCACCCGGGCCCAGAGAGTACCGTCATTTGTCCAAGAGGCATCCGGACAGGAATCTGCATCCCGGGATGAGGATTTTGCTTGTCCAGATCTGGAGACAGAGCCGAAGCCACAGGGCAGCATCCGCATCCTGAGCTTTTGGGATAGGCTGATCAGCTTCCTGGTGGTAAAAGAGCTCTCTGATTCACGCTTTCTGGCCCTGAAAGTAAGCTACTTCACGGAGTTCGCAGCCGAGGGCGATCTGATCCTGAAGGCCTTTGGTGGCCGCTTTGTGGCTCTGCAGGAAAACAGCTTCATCCTGAAGAAAAGACAAGTGCTGAAAAGTATCCCGGTGGACGGCGTGGGAATCTTTGATCTGATGAAAGCCGAGGACTATATCGAAGACGAAAACTATCGCAAACAGGGAAAATTACTGCACAAGGATCTGCCAGATGAGCTGCGCTATCGCTTTGTGAATCAGGAATTTGATCTTAGTTGCGAATTGCGTGCCATGAATCTGAGCGAGGACGGTTTCCTCAAAATTCCGCATCTCCTGGAGGATAATATACAGCCACGGCAAACAAGTGTCCGATACAGTCTCTTGAGAGATGCATCCATTCCCTCGCATGAGAAATCTATTAGCTCTTACCCGGAAATATGCAATTCAATGACGATCTCAGCAAAACTGTTAGACGACAGCAGCGAGATTTCCTGGATAAAAGGCAAGGGCTGCGAGATTCGCTTCTCTGTATTTCACATCGGCAGAAGATGCGAGGTCCGGCTGGGCAGTGTACTCGTTTTCAGAGGAATCCTGCCTGAACGGCTGCTCTTGAGTATATCTATTGATTTGGCAGACTTTGAGAGGATCAAAGAAGAAATAGAAGTGCGGCCTCTCGATTAAGGGCTGCGAGGCGGAGATAAGAAAGGTTCATTGTCCTAAAATTGACCCTACGAAAATGGTTATGACCCTGATAAAAAGTAATCTAACTGGTACCTGATGCAAATGATAGGAACAAATCATCTTTCTTAAATCACCCTTTT
>JAQUJJ010000003.1:31238-63300 GCA_028681035.1 Candidatus Cloacimonadota bacterium | reverse complement strand
CTTTCTCGCCGGCTACAGTGATATCAGCAAGCTTAATCCGTTTATCGTCTTCCAATATGTATATTTCTGTGCCTAAAGGCAGGCGTAGCACACAATCATCACCGGAAGCACCGGACTTGCGTCCACCGGAACCACCTTTGCCGTTCTCTGCTTTAAAGCTTTTGCTGTAGCGATAATCCAGTAGCGTATTCATGTTGAAATCGCCTATGGCAACTATATCGCCGCCTCTGCCACCATCGCCGCCATCGGGACCACCCTTGGGGGCAAACTTCTCTCGTCTGAAACTTACACTGCCATCGCCGCCATTTCCGGCTTTGATGCGAACTCTTGCATAATCTATAAACATCTAAATCTTCTATCCTATTTTGTAATTACGAATCTATGGTTTTTGCTGCGCATCCCCTGCTCTATTCTTAAGAAATAGATGCCGGAGCTTAGCTTACCGTCCCAGTTAAAGCTTAGCTCGGTGGACTTCGGAACTCCAGCATAGATATCGCCAAGGTTCTGTCCGCGAAGGTTGAATACGCTCACTTTTAGGGGGCTGTTGCTTAGTCCCTTTAAGGCAATATTAGTGTTTGGTATGAAGGGATTAGACATTTGGCAAGATATTGTGCTGGGAAGCAAAACAGCATCCTCTGTAGAAGAGGGGTTATACACTCCGCTTACAATATTGATGCCATTGTCGCTGAACCGCCATGTCATTGCGCCGCTCATTCCTAGAGGCAGAGTAGCTGTGAAAGTTCCAGATCCTGTAAAGGGCAGTATTGTGCCGGCTAAAGCAATTGTGCCATTGGCATCTTCCACTTGAGCTACCATAGGAAAGTCTGCATCTTGGTCGCTATAGGAAAAGCTGATAGTGCGAAGTTCCGCATCGTATGCTGTTACGGCAACTTGGGGAGCATGATTCACTGCCACATCATACACGTTATCCACAAATATCACACCCGCAGGGTTGCTATAATCTCCGACCTCTATCGCCAGGGTAGGGCTGATGGTAAGAGATATGGTGCTTGCGGCAATGCCTAAAACATTGCTTGCATTAGGCCAGATACCAAAAGCAGGGTCATTGGCAAGATCACTAATATTGCAAGCCATATGCAGAGTGTTACCGCTTACCTGAGCCTGGATGTCACCTAGGCGAGTAAATACCGGCAAACTGTTTACAGCATCGTAGCCAATTTTGTATAGTCCGCTGGATAGAACCAAGGGGACAGTGGCATAAATCATGGCATAGGCAATGGAATCTGTAACTGCCGATTCCGCATTCACAATGCCGCACATATAGGCGTTGTAACTTACGAAGGAATTCATCGTGGGGAACAAGCCTGTGGCGTTCTTCATGCTAAAGTATAGCTTACTTGCTGTGGCTGCAACGTAAGTTTCTCTAACATCCAGATTGGTATTAGTGCCTGCCACCAAATCTCCCGCCGGGTCTGTGCCGATATATGCCATATTGCTTGGGTTCATGGGGAAGGTATCAGTATCGCTATAAGCTGCGTGCAGCACGCTTACCTCACCTTCTGTGGTTTGCACTCCGTATTGGAGGCGATAGCGCATGCGTTGCCCAAAGCTGTAGGGAATAAGAGCTTCCATTTCCATCGTAGCAGGATTTATCATGCTAGGCTGAACGCTCATCCATGCTCCTGTGCCTATTTTGAAATAACAAAGCGATTCACCCGCAATAAAATCCAGATTGTTCCAGCGTAGATGCACGTTTCCGTTTGCATCCACGGAGCTATGGCGTATATAGCTGAATGGTTCTGCCATTTGTGCTACAAGCAGAGTAGCTACCAGCAGGAAACTAAGGATAAGCAATCTTTTCATCTTGTCTCCTTTAAAAAGAGTTACTTTATCAAGCCTTGTTCTAAGAGCTTGCGAAAATATGTCCAGCTTGTTTCATTGGGTTCGCTCCACTCTGTGGGAGGGGCAGCGAATTCCGGTTTGTTTTTCATAACATAGTCTTTTATTTGCTTGGGCAGGGCGTCAAAACCACCTTCCAGCTTCTGTCCACGGCATACAAACACCAAGGAACCAGCCCGGTCTCCCATGCGCATAAAGGGCATCCAGGGGCTTATTCTGTTCCAGGTGATGGTAGCGGGCACGGTGCTAAGTGCGGGATTCGTTAAGTCTGCCTTCTTGGCAAAGAACTGAAAGAACTCTGCTGCTTGATAATTATCATTCTGAGAGAACTCACCGAATTCCTTACGGGGCAAGGGGCTGGTGTAAAAGGGAAATATGTCCATAGTAAAAGCCAGCTCATCCCCCAAATCTGTGGAAGGCAATATCTGTTTGATATAGGGGAGCATGTCCGCTCCAAAGTTCAGGTCTTGATTCACGGGGTCGTTCCATATATGCACAACGGGAACGTTGTTATTGGTTAGCGGATTGTGCCACGTTTCCAGAATCTCTCCGCTTTGGTAATCTTTAAAGAAAGCAGCCTCTCGGGTTAGCAGTTCAAATCCTGTGTCTCCAAGGACGGTAGTGGCAATATTAAAACCTTCAAAGCCAAACAATTCCATGCGCTTTTCTCCGGGAATCATGCTATACACGCTGCCAGTCCAATGATATAGAGTTACGCCACCATCGGCATCGCCACGCACCCGCATAAAGGCATTCAGGTAATCATGCGGCTCGTTCAAATCAATCTCCTGAGCAAACATCGGGCTGAGCCATAACAGGCATAAAATAAGGACTATAATCATATTTTGCATCGTTTTTCCACCTCCAGGACACTTCTTCTTATACTGGCGGTATAATCTCACATGCACAGTATATGTCAAGCAAAATGGCACACAGGTATCTCCCTAATTTGTTTGGCTCTCTTGAATATCCAGTAACAGATTGATTAACAAAGAGGAAAGGAGCAAAGAGGTTCATAACTTTGGGAATGGAACACAGATTTGTTTTACCACCGATAACACCGAAGGCACCGAAGGTTTAACAAAGAGTAAAAGAGAAAAGAGGCTAAATAATTGAGAATGGAGAATTAAGAATGATTAAGTCTGGAGTCGTTGCTGCCGATAAAAAGAATAACGACACCTAAAACTATGGGGCAGCAAGGACTACAGCGTAAACATAAAAGAATATAAATAGAGCGAGTAACAATTGAAATGTGGAAGTGCAAAACCTATAAGCCCGTAGGTAATGTACAATTTTACGCTTTCCAATATGATAAGTTCGTAATCAATCAATCTGTGTTACCTATAAGCCCATAGGGCGATATACGATAGCGACGGGTTCGGAGTGCCGCAGGCACGAAGACCCTCGTAACAGTCCAAAACTAATAAAAGCCCCTTGGGGCGACACAATAACTTCTACACAGCTAACAGATTGATTAACAAAGAGTAAAAGAGTAAAAGAGGCTAAATAATTGAGAATTGAGAATGATTAAGTCTGGAGTCGTTGCTGCCGATAAAAAGAATAGCGATACCTAAAACTATGGGGTAGCAAGGACTTCAGCGTTAGAGGCACCACTTTGCATCGCTGTAGTCCTTAACATCGCTGAGGATTCATACTAATGATAGCTAATAGTGGTGTTAACGACTCAAGACTTAGCTCACAGCGCAGCTTAACTCTTAATTCTTAACTTTTAACTCTTAAACTTGCTCCACACCCTTGCTTGAATTGCCCTATCATTGCCCACCCAATGCCCTCCACATGGACAATGAGTGGGCAATGATAGGGCAATTCAAGCAAGAAACGCCTTTGCCTGGGTGAAGGAAATGTCCAAAAAACAAGAAATAGTATAAAAAGCTCTGGGAATGGAACATAATTTGAATACTTTATCAATATAGGCAAGGTGAGATAGATGAAGATATCCATAAGTGCTGCGGCATGTAAATACATGAAGCGCAAGTATAGAATACACAATAAAAACGGCAGAAAACCACGCTTGATATTTGTGGCAAAAAGCTGTAAGGGGGCGGAGTTTCGCATTGTTTATGAAACGCCTAAACCCGATGATACAGTACATATTTTATGTGATTGCGAGCTTTACATAGCCCCTTCTTTACTGGAAGAATATGGTGGATTTAGCTTGGACACAGAGCTGTTTTTCTTTGCCCAGCGGCTGGTTGTGCAGCCAAATAGGCAAAGCTATGAATGTGATTGTAAACAGAAATTAAAGTAAAGAGGAACGATGAAACCAAAGTAT
Organism: Candidatus Cloacimonadota bacterium; assembly: GCA_028681035.1. Next base: position 59,147 of record JAQUJJ010000003.1, on the reverse strand, counting down.
ATATTAGTACTGATAATGCTGCTTGCAGGAGTGCTGTTTGCTGCTCCGCTGCGCATGACACCTGTAAGCTACACTCAGCCCGATGGCAGCGCAGTGAACATGTTTGCGTCCGGGGATGAATTTCATAACTGGCTTCACGACGCCAGCGATTATACAATAATGCAAGACGATGCCGGCTGGTATGTTTATGCAAGGCAAGATGGTGAAGGCGTTGCCCCCACAGATTTGGTAGTGGAGCGCGATACCCCCAACATGAGAAACCTAAGCCCCGGCATAAACCTTAGCGAAGGGCGGATTGCGGCAAAGTATGCCCGCTACCAGAACACCATGCGGGACTATAGCAATAGCAAATCGCCGCACACGGGACAATTTAATAACATCGTTATCTTTATTCGGTTTTCGGACGATCCCGTGTTTAACAGCCCCATCACTTTTTACGATGGCATCTTTAACACAACCGGTGATTATGCTAACTCGATGAAACACTACTTTGAATCCGTGTCATACGGGCAACTGAACGTGGATACTTCCTTTTATCCCGCACCACAAGGCAATACGGTGATATCCTATGTGGATACTCAGCCACGTAATTACTTTCGGATACAAAGCGGTTCCAACCCCATTGGCTATCCCGCTAATGATGACGGTGAAAGAGCTACCAGAGAAATGCAAATGCTGGCGCGAGCTGTTGCCGCCGTTGGTAATCAGGTGCCAGCCAGCCTGGATGTAGATGGCGATAATGATGGTTATGTGGATAACACCTGTTTTATTATCCAAGGTTCGCCCGATGGTTGGGCAGAATTGCTCTGGCCTCATCGCTGGGTGTTATACGGAGCTAATGCTACCATTAACGGCGCACAGGTGTGGGACTTCAATTTCCAGTTGGCGAATTCCCTTGCCTCTTCCGGTGCGGGAGTGCTGTCCCATGAGATGTTCCATTCCCTTGGCGCACCAGATTTGTACCGTTACACCACTACAAATATAAGCCCTGTCGGTGGCTGGGACATTATGTCCAACGATCAAAATCCACCCCAACATATGGGCGCATGGATGAAACATCGCTATGGGCAATGGCTTCCCCAGCCTCCCATGATTACAGCTTCAGGAACATATAGCCTATCTCCACTTGCTTCTTCAGCCACCAATAACGTATATAGAATTGCATCCTGGAAAGCCAATGAATCCTATTTGTTGGAATATCGGAAGCCAGATATCTATTATGACGACAACCTCCCCGGAACGGGTTTGCTGGTATATCGGCTGGATGCACGGGAAAATGGAAACGCTCAGGGACCACCCGATGAGCTTTACATTTACCGCCCGCTGGCAAATAATACTAATACCCAAGGTTATCTAAGCAATGCAGCTTTTAGTGCCGATAATGGCAGAACAGTAATGAGCGAAAGAACAGTTCCCAGTGGATTCTTAGGCAATAATGCTGCCGGTGGATTGAATATCTATAACATCGGCTATGAAGGTGATACCATTACTTTCAGCGTAACTATCTCCGATATCCAGATTATTGCTCCGATAGGTGGAGAGGCTTGGTTCAGTGGCTTATCCAAAGATGTGCTTTGGAAGGCAAAAGCCACCACCGGAAGCGTTAAGATAGAGTTTTCTGACAATATGGGAGATACTTGGAGTTTGGTAGTGGCAAGCACGCCAAATGACGGCAGCTACACCTGGACTACCATCCCTATAATTAGTTCGCAGCAATGCTTGATGCGGATAACTCTGCTCTCAAATAATCAGTCCGATACCAGTGTTTCAGCTTTCACCGTGCTGAGTTATCTGAATGCTCCCGATGGCGTTTATCCCGTAAATATGGTGACGGATGCACCTACAAACCCTGTAATATCCTGGCAAAGCGTGCTGGGAGCAAGCTCTTACGAGTTCCAGTTGTCCACCGATCCAGAATTCAATTCCTTTGTGGTAAACGTGTTCGAGCATCCGGGAACTTCTTATCAGGCAAGCTTTCTTAGCCCCAATACCACTTACTATTGGCGGGTTGCCAGCATCGCCGAAATAGGCATCAGCCCTTTCTGCGAAACCCTAAGCTTCACCACCGGCAGTATCAGCGAATACCCTGTTATCCCGCAATTAAACAGCCCTGCAAATTACTCGGTAAACCTGAGCACAAACCCCACCTTTGTGTGGACACCTTCCTTGCTGGCACTTAGTTATAGATTGCAGGTTGCCAGTGATCCCTATTATCAGAATGTAGAACTGGATGTATCGCAGCTAGAACAGACTTCCTATACTGCTAACAATCTGCCATACAATACATTGCTGTATTGGCGAATAGCTTCTGCCAATCAGTATGGTAATAGTAATTTCTCGGTCTCTTGGCGATTTACAACGGCATTGGCTTCGCCCTCAGAAGATGAACTGAATCCAGTTCTGCACAATGAACTGAAGACTAACTATCCCAATCCATTTAATCCCCACACCACCATAAGCTTCAACTTGAAAGACATCAGCAAGGCTGTTAAGCTAAGCATCTATAATACGCGTGGACAGCTTGTTCGCAAATTATTTAACGACACCCCAAGCTCCCATAGGCTAAGCTTGGTTTGGGATGGGAATGATGATTTCAATATGCCGGTAAGCAGCGGTGTGTATCTCTATAGACTGGAAAGTGCAGACTACCGAGAAACCCGTAAGATGCTGCTGGCGAAGTAGCTGCCCTAAAGAAACATGTTCAGAGGAAGAGCACAGTGAATGCTGCTGCTTTTCCTCTTGTTTTTAGTAATTGCTTGCTGCTGTTACTTTGTAAAACTTCTTGCTTTCCCTTAGGCAGGTGTAATTAGCTACTTCAACAGCTATTGGCGAAACACCAGCCCAGTCATTTGGAACATCACTTACATAAACATTGTAGTAATCAGCATGTTCCACAGAATCCCAGCTTAGGTAGATGCTATCTTGAGAAGTAGAAATACTAAGCATTGGGACTTCCAGCTCACCTATGAAACTATCAGAAAGGAAGAAATCCATAATCTCAGCTACTAAATTATCCTTTGTGTTTGGGAAACTGCCATCAACCAACTCTCTTAGGGCATAGCTGAAAACAAGCGTACGTTGCCCAAAATTACCTGTGTTCGCTACAGCAACGCATCCGTAATCACTCTCGGTGAAAGCAACTCTGGCATTAGAACTTAAGGGTATAAAAGTATCAATGTATGTTGATGCAGTTTGGTCGGAAGAACTGAAGCTTAGCCCCGAAGCAGGAGTGTGTGCCTCACCCACCAGAGAATCTATAGCATTCGTCACTCCATCATCGGCACTTTCAATACCAAGTAAGAGCCATAAGACTTCGTGGGCATCCAGCTCACCATCAACATCGGGGAGAAAGGCAGCCATGTCGTAGCCAACAACGTCCCCACCTTCGATATACAGCTTTCCCCCAGATTCCAAGTAGGCTCGAATAGCTGCGAACATAGAAGGTTTGTCAAAAAGCACAATGTTACTATTTGGTGTGCCAAAGCTCAGAAATACTGTATCAAAGCCAAGCAGGGATTGAGGAAAAGCGGTGCCAAAGGCACAGGTGTAACCTAAACTTTGCAACGTATTCTTTATGTATGTCCCGCTCATGTTCCTTCCGTTGGATACCCCTTCCCATACCAGAATGCCACCTGCATTGATCACCACACTAATAGTCAAGCTTGCTCCCATAACGACCGGATAATCTGAAACGGTATTAATCGTAAAGGTCACATACCGTGAGGTGGCAGAAGGCAGAACATAAATACTAAAGGCATCGGTGAGTTCAAAGAAATCGTCTTCAGGAATAGCTCCTGTTTCTACATTGTCTAGTATGGTAACTGCGGTACTGGCTGTAGAAAGCGTATAAGTAGCGTTGGGAGAACTAATACCATAGTTCCTTAGGCGCAGGTTAAGCGAGAAAGTTTCCCCTGGCTCTAATGCACCATTACTATTGGCATCGTTTACGCCTTGGTTCTCGTGTAAATACAGGCGAATCTCGTTATCTGGCATAGGTGCAACATCTGCCAAAGCTCTGCGTGCGTTTAGCTTTCCCTCACCCAATTTCTCTACATAGCTGGGGTTAAGGGCATCAATATCATCACAACTGCCTTTGATGCGAGTGATAATCTCAGCTTGAGTAAGCAGGGGATAATAGGACTTAATAAGCCCTACCAATGCAGAAGCTACAGGGCTGGCATAGGAAGTGGCATTGCTTACTCCTGTATTAACAGTTCCATAACCACCATTGGAAATAGTGGTTCTAACCATGCTATTCGTTGCGCCAAAATCCACATAAGCTCCAAAGTTCGAGGCAGTGGATTTAAGCCCTGAATTCTGCAAAGCAGCCGTAGCAAGCACGTTTTGGTAACCTGCGGGATACAGGGGAGTGCTGTTATTACTGTTTCCTGCTGCTGCCACAACTATGCTTCCCAAGGCGTGGGCGTAGTTAACCACTTCCTGGTTTGCCTGAGAAAAGCCAGAACCACCCCAACTACAGTTTATCACGTCAGCACCGTTCTCGGCAGCATAGATAATACCTTCATATCCTGTGTAGATACTACTGCCATTATAGCTACAGGAGATAGGCATTAGAGTAAGATTCCAAGCCAGACTACTGGTACCAATTGTATTATTTGTGCGGGCATCCATAATCCCGGACACAGCCGTTCCATGACCTCCGGGGTCAGAGGGATCGTTGGACTCTCCGCCATTTGCTGATAGGATTAGATTCCACCCAATCAAGTCGTCTATTTTGCCATTACCATCGTCGTCTATTCCGTTGATATCTCCTGCGTCCATCACCCATGCAGTTCCGTTGTGGTAAAGCGTGTATCCATTACTATTGGCATCCTCGCCAAGGTTGTTCCAGATATTTGGTGCCAAGTCCACATGATTCCATTTCACGCCTGTATCGGTGATGGCAAGGATAACGGGATTTACGCCCAGCTCGCCTTTGTGAATATCCCAAGCAGCTTCTGCCTCGAGGGCTGCAAAATACTCAGATATACCATAATCAGCATCATCCGGCACTGCAAAAACCTCATCAGGATAGATAATCTCTGCATATTGCACATGAACATCTGTAGAAAGCAAATTAACCACTGCTTGAGGAGTCTTGGGGGATGTAACATTAAATATCAGAGAGATATCGTGCTTTGCACTTTTCGGAGTAAGGAAACGGGGACTGATACTGGTAACACCCAAGCTTTTCAGTTTCGCATCCAGGCTATAAATCCCACTTCGTGAACCGATAACCTGCATTTCACTGCGATATTCCGGCTTTAGCTTAAAAACCGCCGTTCCCAGATTGGGCTTGCTATCATTGGCATAAACACAGACACTGGCAAACAAGAGGGCAAAGACAAACAAACGTTTCATAATATCTCCTAAAACAAGCTTTCCCGAATTCTAGCAAAAGCCTTACCTTTTTCCTTCAGGAAACGCGGAATCACGTGCATATGGAAGTGAAACACACTCTGTCCTGCTGCTTTTCCGCAATTCATTGCCAAATTGTAGCCACTTGGCTCGTACTTCTTATTAATAATGGCTTTCACATCGAGGCATATGTTCTGCAGGGCTATCGCTTCGTCTTTGTTTAATTCAAAATAGTCCGCAACATGCCGTTTAGAGATTATCAGAGCGTGCCCTTTTGCCACCGGGTGTTTATCCCAAATGGCAAAGAAGGCTTCGTTTTCGGTAATATAAACAGCACAATCCAAATTACAAAACACACATGGCATTATCCACCTCTCATAGACATTATAGCGCAGATTAACGCATTATACCAGATAAACCTTATCCCGTCCGCATGCAAAAAAGAGGGCAGATGTTTAAATCAACCCTCTTTATTTCATGGTTACTATCTATTACAGTTTTCGCATGTATTCTATTAGGTCAACAACTCTGCTGGAATAACCAAACTCGTTATCGTACCAGCTAAATATCTTAACCATTTTGCCTTTGGTATAGGTAGTAAGAGAATCGAAGATGGAGGAATGGTGGTTGCCGACTATATCTATGGAAACAATCGGATCGGTGGAATACATCAGGAAACCCTTCAAATAGGTCTCTGCTGCTTCTTTCATGGCGGCATTCACTTCTTCCTTGGTAACTTCCTTCTCCAGATTCACGCACAAATCAACCAGCGAACCATCGGGAGTAGGCACACGAATTGCTACGCCGTCAAATTTACCTTTTAGTTCTGGGATTACAAGTCCTATGGCTTTCGCAGCACCGGTGGTGGTAGGAATCATGCTCATGGCAGCGGCACGGGAGCGGCGCAAATCGCTATGGGGTTGATCCAGAATACGCTGGTCGTTGGTATAGCTATGAATAGTGGTCATAAGCCCGTTCACAATGCCAAAATTATCCTGCAAAACCTTTGCCACAGGAGCAAGGCAGTTCGTGGTACATGAGGCATTGGAGACAATTACATCCGTAGCTTTAAGGGTTAGATGGTTCACGCCCATCACGATAGTAGCATCAATCTCGTCTTTAGCAGGAGCTGTCAAGACAACCTTTTTTGCACCTGCTTTGAGGTGTTTGGAAGCCTTTTCTTTGGTGGTAAAGAAACCAGTGGATTCCACCACCAGCTCAACGCCAAGTTCTTTCCAAGGAAGGGTTTCGGGGTCTTTTTCGGCAAAGATGCGTATCGTTTTACCGTTAATTACTATGGAATCCTCGGTGTGTGATATTTCGGCAGGGTATATTTTATGCACACTGTCATATTTAAACAGGTATGCAAGTGTCTTAGCATCGGTTAAATCGTTAATTGCCACTACGTTCAGTTCGGGATGGTTATCTAGAATAACCCTCATTACCAGACGACCAATGCGTCCGAATCCATTAATTGCTATGTTTGTCATATAGTATCTCCTTTAGAGTAAAATGCTGTTGTTTTCGCTGCCGCTAACTTTGCAGAAACCCATCACGGTATTTTGCATAACTTCTTCGCCTTTGGCAAGCCATTTGCGGGGGTCGAACTTGCTTTTGTTGGGGATGTAATCAGCAGGGTCAACATCGGGAGGGCAAACGATGGCATACTTTTCCTTCTCCCAATAAGCCTGCACGGCTGACGCCATATCCATCTGATAGCAGGTGTCTTTGTTTATCTTCACCACGCCATTGGCGATAGCGGTAATCTGTTGCTGGTCTGTTAAACCTGATGCTCCGTGCAGCACAAGACCGCGTTCCAAGCCGTTTTTAATCAGCAGGGCATCAATTTCTTTAATCAAATCCAACCGCAGCACGATATTCTCGCCTTTGGAAACCCCGTGGTTGGTGCCAACGGAGGCAGCAAAGAGATCAACATTAGTGCGGCGTACGAATTCCAGAGCTTCTTCAGGCTTGGTATAAAGCTCTGTATCGGAGACAATCTCGTCCTCTGTACCTTTAATATGCCCGATTTCGCCTTCCACGATAATCCCGTATTTATGCGCCAAATCCACCACTTCTTTGGTAACGCGAATGTTCTCTTCTAAATCCTCTTTGGAAGCATCAATCATCACGGAAGTAACGAGTTGGTTTTCCACACAGAACACGATGAAATCAAAGTAGTTAGGCGTTGCGTGGTCTATATGCAAACCAATTCCGCATTTGGGGAACTGCGCTGCGTAGGTCTTTATCATGGTGGAAATCAGCCTTGCTCCGGCATTCATATCTTGGGAAGCTCCAGCAGCGTATTTCACTGCACCGGAACTCATTTGCAATAAACCGTCTGAGCCCATTGCTGCATAGCCTTGGATGATAGCTCTTATCTGGGTGTCAAAAACAACATTGGATGCCATAATGCCAAAACGCTGACGCTTGGCTTTGAGGAATACCTCTTTCAATTGTGCACCGGTTAAAAACATCTTGAACCTCCTTAACAGGTTTGTTTTCTAATTGTATCAAGAGTTAAGACAGGTGCTTAAGCAGTCAAGCAAAATCTTTGGCTCAGGTTAAATTTATGTGGGAGAGTGCGTCTGGAGTTCAAAGAGCCATTCCTATCTTCATATATCCCTATAGTTTATTGGCTCTTTGGACTTCAGCTATATCCCCTTGTTATTTGAACTTGACTGAAGCCTTGCCTTCGCTACCGATAATGAAAGTGTGTCCTGAAGTCCAGTGTACCGTTAAGTTATGGGTGGACATATGATTAGCAAAGGCACAAAGGACTCCAGACACAAATCGCATTCATATAAACACCAAAATGACTAAATTATAGTCCTAAAAGCGATGCTTGCTGAAATCTCAGGTGATCCCCACGTGATCCCCACGTGAACCCCACGTAAAAGCGTGGGAATCGCCCGGGAAATTCCTCTGTATTAGCAGAGATTGGAGGAAGTGTATAACAAAGCTGTAGAACCGTCTATCATTTATCCATCTTTCATTAAGATATTAGTGCTTTTATATCTGAAACAGACAGCAGTTTCCCGCTGGATACAACCTTCTCATCGATTAATAAAGCAGGCGTAATCATCACTCCATAGTCCATAATTTTATCCAAGTCGCTTATTTTATCTATCTTGGTGTCGCTCTCAAGTTCTTCGATAGCGATCCTCACATTTGCTTCTAGTTTTTTGCATTTGGGACAGCCGGTCCCCAGTATTTTGATAATCATGTTAGCTCCTTTTTAAGCCTTATTGTATTGTTAAATATAAGTATTATCATCCAAAGAACACTCCAAATAGATAGCCAGTTATTGTGGACATAATAGCCACCAAAACTACAAAAGTAGCGGTTTTCTTGAATCCCAGCACGGTGTTTATCACCAGCATGCTCGGCAGTGATAAAGCAGGACCTGACAGCAGCAATGCCAATGCAGGACCTTTGCCCATACCGCTTCCCAAAAGACCTTGTAAGATGGGTACTTCCGTAAGCGTGGCGAAATACATAAATGCCCCAGATATTGAGGCAAAGAGATTTGCCCAGATGGAGTTTCCACCCACGGCTATCTCTATCCAGCGGGAGGGAATCCAGGCTTCATTGCCCGGACGTCCCAAAAGAGCACCGGCAATCATTACTCCCAGGAATAGCAAGGGGATAATCAGCTTGGCAAAATCCCAAGTGGAACCCAGCCAGTCATTTAGTTCGCCCTTTTCAAAAGCCAAAAAGAGGCTTATCAGGACAACACCACTCACAAATGCGATTAGAGGCTGGCTTGGAAATGCCAAACCTGCTATCACTACCCCAACCGTGATTGCCAGCACTTTCAAAATATGAAAGCCGTAGAACAAATTGAGGGATAAACCCAATAAAAACGCAATAACAGCGGAGATGAACCATTTATATTGATATGTCCATACCATAAAACCCGATGCTGTGGCACTATTTGGCTTTGCCCAGTTAAGAAATATCAGGATTAAAATCATCAGAGCAAAGTAGATAACCGTTTGCCATAGGGAACGAGTTTCTGCTTCGCCATCAAAGCCCGCCACCTGTTTCTGCCTTTCCACTTCTTCTTTGCGAAAGAGCATTTGCATGATGACGCCTATCACGATACTGAAAACCACTGCTCCTACAGCTCTGGCTATACCAATCTGTAAGCCCAATATGCGGGCTGTCATCACGATAGCAAGTATATTGATGGCTGGTCCTGAATACAGAAAAGCTATTGCAGGCCCCAGCCCGGCTCCGCGTTTGTAAATGCCACTAAACAATGGCAAAATGGTGCAAGAACATACCGCCAGAATCGCTCCCGATACCGAGGCAACCCCATAGGCGACTACTTTTTTGGCTGACGGTCCCAGATACTTCATCACACTGGCACTGCTGATAAAAACACTTACTGCTCCCGCGATAAACAACGCTGGGATTAAACATAACAAAACATGCAACCTGGCATAATCCTGTAACATATAAAAGGATTCCAGGACGCCACCTTTAAAGCGTGCTGATTCGAAGGGAACGAAGTAAGCAGCAATAAAGACTGCCAGCATGATTCCCAAAATCTTCAATTGTTTAAGTTTCTCTGTCATTGAATCCTCTATTCTATCTCTTTACGACTTTTTCATTACACATTGCATCACATCCAACAAGCAGGGACGAATCAGGCGATAATAAACCTGATTGTTTTCCTTTCTACCCTCTACTATTCCAGCATTCTTCAGAATAGAAAGGTGCTTGGACATAGTTGACTGGTCTATTCCTACCATTTCTGTCAATTCACACACGCAATGCTCTTGTCCATCCAATGCTCTGATGATAAACAATCGGGTAGGGTGTGCCATGGCTTTCATGATTACTGCTATTATATCTAACTCACTCTGATTTCTCATTGTTACCTCGTATCGTTAATGACTATGTTGCTATATTGCCATATAGCCATATTCGGTCAAGTTCAATGTTCAAGAGCAGAGCTGTGGTTTTCCGTGTTCAAGCACATCAAGCTTGACAGATTTCCTTGATAAATAGGGAATGTCTTCAAATATATGCTGCAGGAGGCATGAAATGAGCGACAATCTACAAGGTGCGGAATTGTTGCAGTTTTTGCAGGAATGCTCTGTAGAAAAGATTAAAGAATCCCTGAAAAACATCCATCCTGCCGATATTTTGGATGCTCTTGAAGATTATGAAGGCGATCCCATATCCTTCCTCTCCAAGCTACCCATCGAGATTCTTGCCGATATCATTGAAGAAGCGGAAGAAGAGGATAAAAGCGGGATATTTGACCTTTTCACGCTGGCTCGGAAAAAAGAAATTATCTCCGAGATGGCTTCCGATGAATTGGTTGACCTGCTGGAGACTATTAACCCGAAAGAAGCAAGCGAACTGATTGAAAGCCTCGATGCTGAAGACGCCCTAAACGTAAAAAAACTGATGCAATACGATTCCGAAACCGCTGGCGGAATCATGGCGACAGAATTTGTTACCGTAAAAGACAATATGACGGTTCGTGAAACCCTAGAATACCTTCAGAAGTATGGTGACGAAGCAGAAACACTTAGCTACCTCTATGTATTGGATGAAAACGGGGTGCTAAAAGGCGTGGTCTCGCTTAGAGATATAGTGATTCACGGATTTACCGAGGCAATCGCCCCCTTAATTAATGACAATGTTATCAGCGTGTTGCCAGAGCTAGACCAGGAAGAAGTGGCGAAAACTATCCTGAAATACGGCTTTACAAGCATCCCGGTTGTGGATGAGAATGATAAAATGCTGGGTATCGTTACTGCGGACGACCTTTTAGATGTAATGGTAGATGAAAGCACCGAGGACTTTGAAAAGATGGCAGCTCTTGCGCATAGCGACGGAGATTACTTGGAAACCGGAGTGTTCACCTTGGCTCGCAGAAGGGTCTTTTGGCTGTTATTCTTGATGGTTTCCGCCACTTTTACCAGCATCATTATCCAGAGCTATGAGAGTGCCTTGGCAAGCGTTGTGCTGCTTACCGCCTTCATACCGATGTTGATGGATACGGGAGGGAATGCTGGTTCTCAATCTGCAACCTTGATAATCCGCGGTATGGCTCTGGGAGAAATAGCCATCAAGGACTATATTGCTGTGGTTTTCAAAGAGGCACGGGTAAGCCTGATTGTAGGGCTAGCCTTGGGGGTGGTTAATTTCTTTAGAATCTGGGTTTTTCATCATGATATTCTTTTGGCATTAACAGTTTCGCTGTCTTTGTTATTTACCATTATTTTAGCTAAAACGGTGGGCTGCACACTTCCCATTGTAGCCCGTAAACTCAAGATTGACCCGGCTATCATGGCTGCCCCAATTATCACCACAATCGTGGACACCCTATCTTTAATCGTCTATTTCAAACTTGCCTTAGCCCTCTATATTAAAAGCTGAAGCCAATAATCGCTCTCGTCTGCGTTATTATCGTAAAACCTCATATTTATGTTGACAGAAACGCATATCAAATTAGTATGTATTAAGAGACAGTAACAAAGGAGCCGATAATGGCAGTTAACACACGTACAGAATATGCACTTAGGGCATTACTAGAAATAGCTGACAGCCCCCAAGATGCGGTTAGTGCCCAAAAGATTTGCGAGAATCAGGGTTTACCCAAGAAATATATCGAGAGGTTGCTCAGTAACCTTAAAACTGCGGGTTTAGTAACCAGCAGTGCTGGTTCACGTGGTGGCTACGCGCTTGCAAAAGATGCGAGAGATATCACTTTGCAGCATATCTTGGTGGCGGTGGCAGATGATTCTTTAGACCCCACCTGCAATGCCTCGGCGCAACGTTTTTGCCCCACAGGTAACTGCGCATTAAGCAGCTTTTTTGCCGTATTAGGTGGCAAAGTTAAAGAGCTATTATCCGGCTACACGCTGGAAACTATTTATAAATCATGGAAAGGAAGTATCGATGGAACACGGAAGAATATATCTAGATAATTGCGTAACTACGCGTCCTGCCCCGGAAGTTTTACAGGCAATGCAGCCCTATTTTGAGGAACGATTCTGGTTTCCTGGCAGCTTTATATCCACGGGCGAAACGATAAACGATGCCATACAGGGTTTTTCTAGCACCGTAGCTAAGGCTATAGGTGCCAATCCTAAGGAGATTCATTTCACCTCCGGCGGCACTCTTGCCAATAACATGGCGATAAAGGGTTTGGCTGCTGCTTACCGCAAGGCAGGAAACCACGTGATAGTATCTGTGGTGGATTATCCCGATTTGTTAACCAATGCTGCATACTTGGAAAAGCAGGGCTTGGAAGTAACTTATTTAAAAGCAGATGCAGAAGGCTTTGTAGATTTGAATGAGCTTAAAAACGCCATTCGTAAGGACACCATTCTGTTTATGACCACTGCCGTGAATCACGTGGTGGGAACAATTCAGCCATTGGCAGAGATGAAGGCAATTCTGGACTCTGCGGGTCATAAGATATACTTCCATGTGGATGCAGGGCAGGCTTTTGGCAAGATTCCGCTGGATGTGCACAAGCTTGGCATAGATACCATGGCGGTTTCTGCTCATAAAATCCACGGACCCCAAGGCATTGGTGCGCTGTATCAAAGCAGCGAAGTTAAGCTGGGGCAGACTATTCACGGCGTTAAGCGCGTGGATAACCTACAGACCGGAGGCTTGAACATCGCTCTTATCGCCGGATTTGCCAAGGCTGTAGAGCTTACTTTTGCGGATTTTGCCGCAACTACCAAACAGCTAAGAGATATATCAAATTATCTGCTAAGTTCTCTGGAAGCTAAGATACCGGAAATAGAGCTGAATGGACCGCGTGGAGCCAAGCGTGCTCCGCATAATATAAACGTTTCCATTGCCTATATTGAAGGTGAGGCGATTACCATGATGCTGGATGCCAAAGGGATTACCGTCGCCACCGGAAGTGCCTGTGCATCTCAGGGCTTGAAGGCAAGTTACGTACTTATGGCGATGGGCAAGAACCATGTTCAGTCCCACGGCTCCATGAAGTTTACCGTTAGCAAATACACTACAACAGAGCAAATTGACGAAACCGTGGCAGTACTTGCCGATATAACAAAAGAATTAAGAGCACGCAGTCCGCTTTACAGCGCAACTCACAAGGAGAAATAAAATGCAATACTCACAAAAGGTTTTAGACCACTTTATGCACCCGCACAACGTTGGTAAGATGGAGAATCCCGATGCTGTTGCCACCGAAGGCAGCCCTGCATGTGGAGATCAGGTAACCGTATATCTGAAAGTGAACGAAGATAATCACATTATCGAAGACATCAGTTTCCTCTCCTATGGCTGTGCGTCCAATATCGCCACGGCATCTATAATAACAGATTTGGCAAAGGGCAAGAGCCTGGACGACGCCAAAAAGATAAGCTGGCGGGATGCTATGGAAGCCTTGGATGGATTGCCGCCCGTAAAGGTGCATTGCAGTGTTTTAGCTGCGGACACCCTGCAAACCGCTATCTCTAATTATGAGATTGCGCATGGCTTGAAGGAAGTGCCCAACTTTAGCAAGGATACCATTGTGGAAGAGCTGAAGAAGATAATCTATCCCCAAGTGGGAGAAGATATAGTTAGCCTGAAAATGGTGAAATATGTAGGCTTTGCCGATGGCGAAGTGCTGATTGATATGAATATGATGAATTTTGACCAGTGGCGTGAAAACGTGGCAGAGGAAATCAGAGAGCATTTGGAAAAGTATCCCGAGGTGAAAAACATCAAAATAAACTTTCCCTAAAGACAGAGGTTTTGACTTTTAAAGCGGCGACTGTAGCTGGCGTTTCTTGGAGTTCAAAGTGCTTTCTTTAACTATGTGTGTACCTGTGAGTTATGAGCACTTTGGACTTCAGGATTAAGTTATCTCCACATCGCCGCTTTATGAGTTAAAATAAAGGCAGAGCTGCTGTTTACCCTGGCGTTTTAACTCACAATTACGCTGTGTGATAGTTACTCTGGTTTTTTTCGGAACTTTTAGCAGCGTAATTGTAAGTCAACTGGTTTCTTCCTTGCTTGCATTGCCCTATCATTCCCCACTCATTGCCCTCCACATGGGCATTGGGTGGGCAATGATAGGGAAATAGCAGCAAGGGTGCGGTTGCTGAACGCAGGTCTGACCTTCTCGACTCCTCCACCTTTCAACGCTTCAACCCTCTCGCAGGAACAGCGTCCTGCGCTACACCGCTTTCACCCCCAAGATTTACATTGACAGAATCGGATTTGAAGATAAGCATGGTTTTCTAATATTATTGGGAGCAATAAATGAGTTCAACATTGGTTTTAGGATGCATGTGGGGCGATGAAGCGAAGGCTAAAATAGTAGATTACCTTGGTGGTGATGCAGATTATGTAGTTCGCTTTCAAGGGGGCAACAATGCCGGACACACTATCGTAACCGATGGCAAGAAGTACGTATTTCACAGCATTCCCTCCGGTATTCTGTATCCCAAGACAATATGCCTTATCGGCAGCGGAGTGGTTATAGACCCATTTGCCTTTCTTGATGAAGTGAAAGCCTTAGAAGCCAGCGGATTGAAACTTGAAAGCAGAATACTGATAGACAAACGAGCAGGTTTGGTTTTGCCCTTGCATAGAATGCTGGACGAAGAAAACGAAAAACGTTTGAAAGGCAGTAAAATAGGCACAACGATGCGAGGCATAGGTCCCGCTTATAGCGATTTGACAACACGAGTAGGCTTGCGGGTATTGGATTTGGCATATCCCGAATACCTAAAACAACGCTTAGAAGAGCTTTATGCTTTTCACGATCTGAAAATATCCCGCTCTAGAATGAAAGAACAATTGAGTATCATGGAAGTGGTTTGGATAGCTCTGAAACCTTATGTAACCGATGTGGAAGTAATACTTAATCTTGGTTCTAACAAAGACACGAATATCCTCTTTGAGGGTGCTCAAGGGGCACTGTTAGATTTGAATTATGGCAGCTATCCTTATGTAACCTCATCCCGCGTGATGACCGATGCCGTGGGTACAGGCACAGGCTTTTCAGCCCGTAAGATTGACCATGTGTTAGGGGTTTATAAAGCATATTGCACCCGTGTGGGCGAAGGACCTTTCCCCACTGAATTGCACGACGAAACCGGAGATATTATTCGCACAACTGGAAATGAATTTGGTAGCACCACAGGCAGACCCAGGCGTATCGGTTGGTTCGATGCAGTAGCGGCAAATTACTCTGCCCGGATAAATGATTTAGATAGCATGGCACTTACCTGTCTGGATGTGCTAAGCGGGATTGAAGAGCTTAAAATCTGCACTGCTTATGAATATCTGGGGAAAAAGACAAATCTTTTCCTTTCTCACCCTATGGAACTGGAGCAGGTGAAACCAGTTTACCAGACTTTTAAGGGTTGGGAAGAAGATATCAGCGGATGCCGAAACTTTAAAAATTTGCCCAAAACAGCTCAGCATTATCTGGATGCCATCGCAGAGCTGGTAAAGGTACCCATTGCCATTGTGTCTGTGGGTAAGGACAGAAGCCAGACTTTTAAGATAGAGGTTGATAGAGGATAATTATGAAACGTGGGCTTATCTTATTCCTGCTATTTGCAGTATGCCTTAGCAGCTTATTCAGCCAGAATGCGGATAGCCTATCTCTGCCCCTCCCTCAGTTTTTGAATCCTTTTTACGACAGCTTTTCCCGTAACTATTTTGGTGCCGCAGCTACAGGCAGAGGATATAGCGGTGCTGCTTATCTGGGAGATGTGGCTGGTGTTGCATTAAATCCTGCTGCGCTATTGCCAGATTCCACTCAACTTAGCGTGGAACTAAACCTAAAACCCCCACTACAGACTTTTGGATACCCTTCTTATGCACAGTATTCTTCCCGGCTACCCTTTGCGATGGCGAGCCTTAGCGGAAAGCTTGGCGAGGATATCAGTGCAAGTATTGTCTACAGCCTTCCCAAGTCTATTTATCTGGATGATTTCTCCATGATAATAAACCAAGGTGCAGATATTATACAACGCTTTCCCGCTTATTATCTGTATCAGTTTTCTCTAAATGCTGCCTACCATAAGCCACGCTTGCATTTAGGCTTAAATATCCATAACCAGATTCACTATATCGACGACCCCATATTTCTGCACACCTATGAACGAGTGCGAAACTATAAATATGCTCTTCGGGTGCAACCAGGAATTGTTTTGGGGAATGAGAAACTGAGTTTAGGCGTTAGTGCTATGCCCCCCAACAAGTTCAAATGGGATTTGAAATATGCCGAATATGATGTGCTGCAACCACTGTGGGTGAATGCAGGCATTAACTATCGCAATGGACTAAATCGCTATCTTATGGATGCAGAATACGAGCAGTTTAGCAGGGTGTGTGATGAGTATTCTGACAGGCTGATACTTAAAGCAGGCTATGAAAGAGACCTTGGCAGGACTGTTTATCGCCTTGGTTATCTATATTCAGGGGAAGTGTATAGCGGAATAGTTCGGCTTCCGGCAAATCCCAATGCTACAATCGAATCCAGCTATTGGTGGGGTTCAGTTCGCAATAGCCTAAATATTGGGAAAAATGAGCAACACTTTATCACCGGTGGGCTTAGCCATTACCATCGCTATGGCACGGTAAATCTTGCGGTAATGCAGGTTGTTGCAGGCGAGGCTAGCCAATTGCAATTTGTCTTTTCACTTAGTTTTTACATTAACAGCCTAAGGCAAAAAGGATTTCGGAACTTCGATGATTAACCCCTCAGTTCAGATACGACGCATTGAAAGCTATGATCTTCCTGCCCTCGAGGAAGCGGTTAGCAGCTACTTTAAAAGCGCAAGAAGCAGTAAACTAAGCCGTGCCAAACGGGTGCTGATAAAGCCCAACGCTCTGGGAGCATATCCCCCTGAAAGAGCAGTTACCACTCATCCCATGGTTTTGGAAGCTATCATCCGCTATTTGCTAAGTAAAAAGAAAGAAGTGTGGATTGGTGATAGCCCCGGCGGCACAATAAACGTGGATAAAGTATGGCAGACTTGCGGCTTTAGTGAGCTTGCAGAGCGTTACCCCATCAAGGTAGTAAACCTATCCACAGAGGGCTTTCGAGAGCTTAGATACAAAGGCATTCCCGTAAAGATAAGTGAAGTTTTCTGGCAATGCAACACCGTGATAAACGTGGCAAAGTATAAAACACACAGCTTAACCGCCTTCACAGGTGGCTTGAAGAATCTCTATGGCTTGGTTCCGGGCATGGTTAAAAGCGAATACCACCGTCAATACCCCGATACCAATAGCTTTGCAGAGCTACTTCTTGCCCTGTATGCACTTACCAAAAACCGTATCAGCTATAGCTTTATTGATGGAATAATCGGCATGGATGGAGCGGGACCAGCAGCCGGAACGCCAAAGCCTTTCGGATTGTTTATGGGTTCCACCTCTATTCCTGCCTTGGATTTCACTGCTGCCAGAATGATGGGTTTCGCTCTGAAAGACGTCCCTTATATGAGTGCCGCTCTGCACCAAGATGGGATACTGCCTTCAAGGATAGTTATCCCCACAAGTTTCAAGCACTATCGTATTCCTAATGCAGATATCAGAGTAGTTAAAATGCGCAAAGAAAGCCTGAAGTATGTGCCAGGGATAGCTAAACACGCTTTCAAGGCTTTGTACAGCTATCACCCAAAGGTTAGTGATCGCTGCAAGAACTGCGGTGTCTGCGTAAAAAGCTGTCCCGTGGGAGCAATCTCTTGGACTGCGCCAGAGCATCCCTTTGTGCATAAGGACAAGTGTATAAAGTGTATGTGTTGTCACGAGCTTTGCCCTTATCAAGCTATAGATATTCACAAATCTTTCTTAGCAAGGATGGTTCTGCGATGAAAACCAGAAAAAAAGCAGCACCCAAAAGTGTGCGGATTGCATTTTGGACAGTTGTAACGCTTTTAGCTCTTTGGATAGTGTTATTAGGAGGCAATAGCTTCTTCAATACTTGGAAACTACAGAGGCGGGTTAACCTGTTGGAAAGCGAAACCACTAGGCTTAAAGCAGTTAACGACAGCTTGGCGCATGAGAATGAACGCCTGAAAACCGATCCCGAAGCTGCGGAGAAAGCAGCACGGGAAAAGTTTGGGCTAACTAAGCCGGACGAAACTGTCTTTCGTTTTGTTCCTGCCAAAGAGGAACCTACAAAAAAGAAGTAATTATGACACCAACGCACAGCTTTGAAATCGCAGGCTTCACATCAATTGCTATTGAAACACGTGAAGAGATTAGAAACTTGGTGGGAGCGCTATTATCTTCTGATGATAAATCTCGTCCCGCTGTAGCAGATGACATCATGGAACTGGTGGGTAAACATTGTTCATTCAAGCCCAAAGACCCTGACTTATGCGAGTTTTCCGGGTTGATTATCGACTTTTTGCTAAGCTACTTCCTTAAAGTAAAAAGCTCACACGAAAGCGAACTTTACCATTTCTTAGGCTTGCTAAATCATTCACCTATAACCTCAGACTCGCCCTACTACCAGACTCTGGTAAACAACCTGCAACCTATAATAGAAGAATATCCTGACACACTGAAGGTGTACGATCGCTTGCAATTGATGTATGTCTTCACGGAGAATAATGATATTGAAAATGCTAAGGCTCTTCTGAGAGAATTGGAGCAGGTAGTAAGCAGGAAACAAGCTCAATTATGGGTGTTGTTGCATCTCGGTAAAGCACGGATATTGCGTCAGGATAACCAATTGCAGGAATTGCTGCGGATGCGGATGTTAATGATTGTGGAGTCCTACGAGGTGGATGGTTCAGATAGTGCGATAAACTTTATTTTGCGCTGGATTATCGTAAATAACTGGCAAAAGCAATCTCTAATGAAAAAAGCTCTGTTGATGCGCATTTACGAGAGGGTTAGAGACCAAAAGAGCTTGAATTCTGCTGTCGCCCTTTATGAATTGTTTTCTTTGGAAGACCGTCTTGTTCCCCCTTCAGAGAAGCTAGGGTATCAGAAGAAACTGATAAAGTTCCCCGCTTCCATCTTAAATGTTCAGCAGCTCCAAATCCTCTATTTCTTTGCGGGTAACTATTCTTCCGGGATGCAATCTCATTTTAAGGAATCAATCCAGAACTATCAGTATTCAAACTACTTCCTACATAAATGCTGGGAACGCCTGCTTAACGTAAGCCGCTTTATGCGTGATAATCTGAAACCAGAATGCTATTTCAAAGCAATGCCTTATTTAGACATTCGTATTCACGAACTAAGCAATCATGTCAGCATGCAAAACAATGCCTATGTAGAAAGTCTGCAAGCTGACTATAACAAGATAGAAGAGCTGTATGTGCAGGTGGGAGAGCTTTCTTTAACAGACAGTTTAACAGGGCTGCGCAACAGACGTTATCTGGAAAACAACTTGTTCCAGATGGTAGTGCTGGCTACTCGGCATAAGGTACCGGTCTGTTTTAGCATGATTGATATTGATTTCTTTAAGATAACAAACGATACCTTTGGTCATTCGGCGGGTGATTTTGTGCTGAAAGAGCTTGCTAAAATCCTCTTGAGCGAATTCCGTAAAAGTGATATTATTATTCGTTATGGTGGCGAAGAATTTCTGGTAATCCTCTTCGATTCAGATTTAGAACGGAGCATAAGAATAATGGAAGAATTGCGCCTGAAGATAGCTCAGTATAGCTTTGTGTATCGCAATCAAGTAATCCCTGTAACAGTTAGCATCGGCATTTCCTGCGATAACACTCCGGAACCCAGCCATGGCGACTTGAACAAGTTTATCTCTCACGCCGACCTCGCCATGTACCAAGCCAAAAACGAGGGCAGAAATCGGCTTGCCATATACACTTGTGATACAAAAGACCTATGCGGAAGATAAAAAAGAATAAGCACTGTTTCATATCCAATAACCTTGCTCTGTTAGATAAATAATATCCTGTTGAACCTTAATCGGTGTTATGAAAGAAAAAACTCCCTTGACAGTATTAGCAGTCTAATTTTCCTATTTCCCTAAAGGAGTATGCCATGGCGAAGATCACGATAAAGAACCTTAACAAGTACTATCCCAACGGTTTCCACGCCGTTAAGGATGTTAGCTTTATAGCTGAAGATAAAGAATTTGTAGTATTGGTGGGACCTTCCGGTTGCGGAAAAACTACAGTGTTGCGAATGATTGCTGGTTTGGAAGATATCTCCTCCGGTGAGATTTTCATTGGGGATGCACTAGTTAACAAAATGCCTCCCAAAGACCGTGATATCGCAATGGTATTCCAAAACTACGCTCTTTATCCACACATGACGGTGTATGAAAACATGGCATTTGCTCTCAAACTTCGCAAAGAAAGCAAGGAAGAGATTAAAAAGAAAGTGGATTTCGCTGCCGATATGCTTGGTATTGCAGACAGGCTAAAAAACAAACCAGGTCAGCTTTCCGGCGGTCAACGCCAGCGCGTAGCCTTAGGACGTGCCATAGTCCGCAATCCTAAAGTATTCCTCTTTGATGAGCCTCTTTCCAATCTTGATGCCAAGCTCCGCGTAGCAATGCGTGCAGAGATTGTTAAGCTGCACCGTACGCTTGGCAATACGATGATTTATGTTACCCACGATCAAGTGGAAGCCATGACTATGGCAAACCGCATTGTAGTAATGAAAGATGGCGTTATCCATCAAATCGATACTCCTCTAAATATCTACAATAAACCAGCCAATATCTTTGTAGCCGGGTTCATCGGAAGTCCCTCAATTAACTTTGCCACAGGCAAGATGTCAACCAAAGACGGCAAACTTGCTTTCGATAGTGGCGATTATCAGCTTCCGCTTACTCCCGAACAGGCTAAAATCCTTGCTGGTTATGATAACAAGCCTATTATTATGGGTATTCGCCCTGAGGATATGTATGATGCCCGCTTTGATTCCATGGCTGAATTCCCTGTTGGATTTAACAGCACGGTGGACACGGTGGAGCCTCTTGGCAACGAATATCATGTTATTCTTAAGACTGCCAACCATACCTTTACCGCTCGTTTAGACCCTAAGGAACTGCCTAAAATGGGACAAAAGCTGGATATTACGCTGGACATGGCAAAAGCCCACTTCTTTGATCCCGAAAGCGAAGTTAATCTGTTTTAAACTATAGATATCAGGCTATCTTAATCTCTCTGGATAGCCTGTTTGATGTGAAATAAACACAGGGGCATAGTTGACCCTAGGTAGAGATATGAGATTGTATTTGCTCTTGGCTTGCATGGTTTTGTATAGTGGCTTTGCGGTGGCTATTACGGCAGAATACTCCGCCTCTGCCAATACTCTTTCTGGCATCACCATGCTATCTCAATCGGTTAGCGATTTCGCACTTTCGCCGGTTATTGGGATAACTGGAGTATGCAGCACCTGGCACAAGCCTTTCAGCAATCCCGAAACCTCCATCTATGGCATTCACAGCGCTTTCCCTACTGCCAATTTCATTATTGCCAGTGGCATAAACTATTTAAACCATTCCGATTACCGTTGGCAGGATGAATACCTCAGCATAAGCATCCACCATTCCGGCTTTGCCCTCGGTGCAACCCAGCATCTTGTCTATGAGAAAATAGCAAACGATAGCTGGTATAACTGGAATAACGACTTTGCTTTGCGCTATATGGGCGAAACCTACGGCAGCGAAGTGCGTTATACAAGCAGCGGTTCCGAAGATGCCGCTTGGGTGTTATCGGCACAGAACAAGCTTAGTCCATCCACAACCGTCTGCTCCTCATACACTTGGCGTAAAGACGGAGATGATTCATACGCCGCAGCAAGCTCCATCCAGATTGCTTCTCCCTTGTTGCTGCAAACCTCTTGGCAAAGCGACCCTGCCCGTTTCGGGATGGGGCTAAAGTTCATTATCAACAAACTGGAGCTGATGTATGGCATCCGCAGCCATCCAGAGCTAAACCTTACTCACAGTATAGATTTGGGGTATTGTTGGTAAAGCTTACTTTAGTTTTTATCCTGTTATCTATCTTTGTTTGTGCATGGGCGCAAGTGGAGGAACTTCCCGAGCTGCATGCGGAAGAACTGCACGATAACTGGCTGCAAAACCTATTCGATGAACTGAATGCCAGCAAGGCAATCCTAAGCGTGAACAGCAGAACGAGGATTTATCCTGATTACAGCACCGCCTTATATGCCTTGCAGTGTAAAGATAAAGAGTTTAGCCTGAATGTGAACCTAAGCACCAGAGACAATAGTACCCTGCGAGCTAACTTCCAAGTGCAACGAAGCACCACCGAATCTATCCTTACGCAGTTTAGTTTCGGCTACATGACTCCCGCTTGGGCATTGGGAACCGTACTAAAGAAGAATAGCGAAAAAAACAAGCTGTTCCGCCTTGGCAACGCCGGCAGTCCTGATTACATCACCCCGAAAGGGATGGGAGCTATGTTTAAAGTAAGGGAAACCTCTGCTTTCATTATGTTTACGCAGCAGTCCCGTCCCGTTAAATTTAACAATGGCTCTATTAACACGCTGTACGCTACGCACCATGATGGCTTTAGCCAAGCTACCGAAACCATCGCCACCGCTGGAGTGGAGACGGAAATTTCCAAACTTCGTGTGGGAGCTTTGGGATATTTTCAAGGCTATGATTATCCTTTTAGCAATGAGGATTATGTGCGTCATCTTACAGCGTTTAGCATCGCAGCCAAACTGGATACCAAGCTAATAGATGCAGCGTGTGAGGCAGCTTTTATAGAAGGAAAGCCCGCAGTAAAAGCAGTTGTTAGCATATCTCAGGATTCTTGTAAGCACCGCCTCGGCTTTTCCCAGTTCCAAAATATCCAGTTTCCAGCTTATGCCGCCCGTTCCGGAGTGCTTAGCAGCAAGGGTTTGCGCAGCGAATTTAACTGGGATTTAGATTTCCCTGCCTCCAAAAATGTAAGTGTTGCTATTCATAATGCTATTTCACGCAAAAACAACAGCATCCAAAGCCCGGCATGGCTATCCCGTAACATTCTATACCTAAGCTATCACCCGAATGCTACCAGTGTGGGACTGCAACTAAGCAGGTATAACCGCGAGCTTATCGCCTATGAGGATAGCACTTACCTCGCTACTCTACCTACTCACTACCGCTGCTCTGTAAAGATAAAGCATGAACTAAACAACAATATTGGCATTTGCTTCAACTATCGCTATGTTTACCAAGACCAGATTTCGAAAGAAAGAAACAGCTTCTATTGGGAAAACTATCTCACCTTGAAACATCAGAAACTAAAGGCACAAATAGGACATAAGAACTGGCAAAGCATGTACAACCTGGCAATTCCCGATGCCAATTTGGGCAGCCAGGAAGGTATTTATATGGTTAGCAGCGAGGATAATCAGGTGTTTGCCAAACTAAGCTATCGTTTCCGCAGTTTCCATGTTGCCACCGAGCTAAATCAATCTTGGTTAGACGGCAAAAGGAGTATTTTCCTAAACTTGGGGATTTAGCCTAAATTCAATTCCCCAAACTTGAGTATTTTATTTATGATGCTCTGCAACTGCGAGTTACACAATCTTTAGTACCTGCATAAAACTCCCTTGCTTATCCGAAGCCGTGCCAATGCCCATCTGAAGCGGTGTTGATCGGGATGTAACCCGATGAGATCCCGATCGGATCCCGATGAATCCCCTTGCGGATAAGCAAGCTAGTACTGGGGTGCTGACGTGCTGGAGTGTTGGCGTGTAGAGCAGGATTACGTTACTGCTAAACAGAGATTAGCGATACTAATACTATGGGGCAGCAAGAACTACAACATCCGCTAACTGATTTATTTAACCACCGAAAACACCGAATCCACCGAAGCTTTAACAAAGAGTAAAAGAGCGAAAGAGGAAAAGGGAAAAAGAGAGAAAAGAAAGTGGTAGGGTGGAGAATCATTAAGTCTGGAGTCGTTGCTGCCGAAACCAAGATTAGTTATATCTAAAACTATTGGGCAGCTAGGACTACAGCGTAATATAAAAGATATATTAACAAAGAGTAAAAGAGTGAAAGAGGAAAAGGGAAAAAGGAAGCATAAAAAAGAGAGGATATGAGGAAAAGAGATATATGAGGAATGCAGTGTGGAAGTGCATCACCTTTAAACCCATAAGGCGAAATTCGATAGCGACGGGTCCGGAGTGCCGCAGGCACGAAGACCCTCGTATCAGTCCAAAACCAATATAAGCCCCTTGGGGCGACACAATAGCATGCTTCTACACAGCTAAAAGATTGAATAACAAAGAGTAAAAGAGAAGAAACCGTTTAGAGTTCTTTCGGTGTTCTCGGTGGTTAGTTTGTATATCCCGCAATACACTTGCTAAAGCCATAAAGCGGAATATCATATCTAGTAGGTAGAATATACATAAGGGAGCAAATAAAATGCAACAAAAGATAAATATCGGCATAGACGGCATGCACTGTGCTGCTTGCAGTGCCCGCACAGAAAAGGCTCTGGCACAGATGCCGGGAGTTGTTTCCGCAAATGTGAATCTTGCTTTGGAAGAAGCCGCTTTAGTATATGACGACCGCAAGGTGAAAACTAAAGATATAAACGACACTATTGCCAAGCTTGGTTTCTCGGTGCGCGAAGGCTTGGTTGTTACTGATGATGAACAGCTTGCTGCCATGCACGCCACTCGCAAATTGATGACTATTTCTTGGGTGATTACGGCTCTTGTTACTTTGCTAATGATTCCCCATATGGTATTCGGCACTGCGATATTCAGCCACATGGCAGATGCCTGGCTAATGTTTGCTTTAAGTCTGGTTGCCATGCTGTATCCTGCCCGCAGTGTGTATATTTCTGCCTATAAATCTGTGCGCAGCGGGGGTGCAAACATGGACGTGCTAATTGCCATGGGTACCATAGCTTCGCTGCTGGTAGCCCCTTTGTCGCTGGTGGTTAAGGGTATTTCGGCACACAGCTTTGCCGGTATTGCCGCCATGATAATCTCTTTTCATTTAACCGGACGCTATCTGGAACACCGTGCCCGTGGCAAAGCATCCGAGGCGATTCGTAAACTGCTGAATCTGGGTGCAAAAACAGCACTTGTCCGCATCGATGGCACAGAAACAGAAATCCCGATTCATAAGCTGACTATTGGCGATGTGTTCATCGTCAAACCGGGTGCTAAGATACCTACGGATGGAGTTATCACCTTAGGAACATCCTCTGTGGATGAATCCATGGCAACCGGTGAATCCATGCCGGTTATGCACCTTGTGGGTGATACGGTTTTGGGAGCTACCATTAATCTGGATGGTTATCTGGAAGTGCAAGCCACTGGGGTGGGCGCAGATACCTTTTTGGCGCAAGTTATCCGCATGGTGAGTGAAGCGCAGCATTCCAAAGTGCCAATTCAACTGCTGGCAGATAGGATAACCGCCGTGTTTGTGCCTATCGTGCTGTTACTCGCTTTGGCGGTTTTTAGTGCATGGCTGCTTTTCCCAAGTGCGATGATGAGCGTAGCCACTCATATTTTACCCAATGTAGTGCCCAAATCCAGCCTGGCTGCTGCTTTGATGGCTGCGATTGCCACACTGGTGATTGCCTGCCCTTGTGCGCTTGGTTTGGCTACCCCCACGGCATTAATGGTAGGCAGTGGTATTGGTGCTAACCACGGCATACTTATTCGCAATGGTGAAGCCCTACAGCGCATGCGTGATGTAAACGCTATTGTATTCGACAAAACCGGAACTTTAACCTATGGCAAGCCGGAAGTTGTTAAAGTGGATAACCTGCTAGATTCCGAAAGCGAAAACCTAAGCATTGCCGCAGCCTTGGAATCCGCCTCCGAACATCCTATTGCTAAGGCTATCGTGAGCCATGCAAACACACATAATTTAACCATAGCAAGCAGAGAGAGTTTCTCCTCCGTAGCAGGAAAAGGTGTAACAGGCAGTATTGACGGCACGGAGTACTTGCTTGGAAGTGCCTCTTATTTGCAGGAACAAGGCGTTATCGTTGACCATAAGAGCGATACAGAACTGGCGCATGCTACTCCGGTGATGTTAGCGGGAAACGGCAAGCTGAAAGCGGTGTTTTATGTGGCAGATACCCTAAAAGAAGATGCTGAAGCAGTAATTACCGAGCTTAAGCAACGCGGGATAAGCACGTATTTAATCAGCGGGGATAACGAAGCCACCGCTGCTGCTATAGCCAAACTCTGTGGCATTCAAAACGTGATGGCAAAGGTGATGCCCGCCGATAAAGCAAATAAGATAAAGGAATTACAGGCAAAAGGCATGGTTGTAGCGATGGTGGGCGATGGTATAAACGATGCTCCCGCACTTAAACAGGCAGATATCGGCTTTGCTATGGGTATCGGGACAGATATTGCCATCGAAGCTGCCGATATTACGCTTTTAAGAGGAGACCTGATGCTTATCCCCACTGCGATTAACCTATCTATCCAAACCTTCCGTAAAATACGCCAAAACCTGTTCTGGGCTTTCTTTTATAACCTGATAGCCATACCGCTGGCTGCTTTTGGGATACTGCATCCAGTGGTGGCAGAGATTGCCATGGCAAGCAGCTCTATTACTGTCGTTACGAATGCAAATCTGTTGAAGAAAGTGAGGATTTAAAAAAGTGAGAACTAGTAGGTGAGAGCCTTCGGCGGTGAGTATAAGTAGGTGAGTGGGATAAGAAAGAGTTACTCAGTGCGCAGCACTCTCACTCTGAAATATCACTTGTGCGTAGCATTCTCACTTGTAAAGAAACAACACCTGCACACCACTCTCACCGGCTTCGCTAAGCGTGTAATATGCTTTGCCTTTGGTGTCATAGCAGACAGCTTCGCCTTGGGGTTCAAGTTTGTAGGGCATAGCTTTAGGGGTTTTATTGAGGATAAGTTCTCCGTTAGAGGCTCTGCTTAGCTTGTAACGCCAAATACCTGTGTAGGTCTTTACCAACAAGTGTTTGCCATTGGGAGAAATGTCCGCAGCGGTAACCCAAGTGAGAGACAGAGTGCTTATCTTTTTGGCAGTATTGACTTCCGCAGTGGAAGGATTGGCAACACGGTACACACCAACGTGCTCTTCACGTTTGGATATGATGTATATGTCCTTAGTTGCTGGGTCTATGAACAGTGCTTCGGCATCACGCGCTCCGTCTTCATATTTAATCTCGTATTTATCTATGCTTGTGGCGGTGTAGAGGCTATCTTTGTCATTTATATGTGGCTCTTCCACTTTATACACAAACACGGAAGGGTGTCTTGCGCCGTTGTCACCAATTTCACCTACATAGATATAGCTTTTCCCGGTTTTGGGGTCTTTCATGGTGGCGATATCTTCCCAATCACGGTTTTTCACTCCTTCCAGAGTTAAAATTGCCTTCAGGTGTCCGCTGCCGTCGATGCCGTAAACTTCGGGTTTACCGCCTGAATCGTTATGAGTCCAGAGGATGCCACTGTTCAGGATACTGCTGGCGATGCCGGAAGCTTCATCTATGCTATTGGTTTGGATAATGTATTCTTTAGGTGCTCTGCTGGAAAGTGCAAACAAGCCTATTGCGCCAAGCACGATTAACAGTAGTATAGCTTTTTTCAGCATTCTTACTCCTCTGCTAGTTGTCATATTATACA
>JAQUJJ010000003.1:0-31138 GCA_028681035.1 Candidatus Cloacimonadota bacterium | reverse complement strand
TGGGGTGGCAAACTCCGATTTGCCACAGCATCCAGAGGATGCTTCTAAGACATCTTCGCTGTCTCTGCCAATTCGGAGATTAGCAGCCCAATAATGGTAACTCCGACAGTTTATGCATTCTATAACGCTAGTTGTCATGTTATACATGGGGTGGCAAACTCCGATTTGCCACAGCATCCAGAGGATGCTTCTAAGACATCTTCGCTGTCTCTGCCAATTCGGAGATTAGCAGCCCAATAATGGTAACTCCGACAGTTTATGCATTCTATAACGTTAGTTGTCATTAACATCCTCTATAATATAAACAGGGAAGACCGTAAGCCGGATTCTGTGCTTTCGGTTTCCCGAAAGTGATGTCCATCCATCTAGGCTTGCCCTCGCGAGCAAGCTCAAGCTGCCTACCCGAAAGCGATGCGGGCAGCATCATAGCTTTCCTATTTGGCATTGCACCGGATAAGGCTTGCCTGGCTATCCCTGTCACCAAGGATACCGGTAGTCTCTTACACTACCATTTCACCCTTGCCCCTCGCCATAAAGACGAAAGGCGGTTTGTTTCTGTGGCGCTAGCTCTGCATTGCTGCATCTTCCCGTTAGGAAGTATCCTGCCCTGTGGTGTCCGGACTTTCCTCTGCGCCATAAGCGCAGCGAACATCTGTTCTTCCCTGTATAAATAAAACTTTAGGCTTCGGGTTCTTCCACCAAAAAGCGGTTCATAAGTATTCTACCGCAGTTTTCGCAGAAGATAAGCTTGCGCATAAGCTGGAGTTCGATGCGGGTTTGCTGACGAATTACAAAGCCACAAGTGCCGCAGGAACCATCACGGTTAAAAGCCACTGCTTGGTTGCTTTTGTTCTTTATCATGTTTCCGTAATGCTTCACTACCATCACCGGCAAGGTTCTGGCAAGCTCATTACGCGCAGCGCGCACCTCTTCAATCTTGGCTTCCAAACCGTCTATCTGGTGGCGCAGGTCGCCTTCTTTTTCCCGCTTGCGCTGCTCTGCCTTTTCCAATTCTACTTTTGCAGTAGCAACCGTTTCTTTGGCAGCAGTATCCTCATCCATAAGCTCCAGCATTTGGGATTCTATTTCCGAAACCTTGGTTTTCAAATAAGAAATCTCGCTGTTCAAAGCCTTGTATTCCTTATTGTTCTTAATCTCGGAAAGCTGTGTGGCATACTTCTTGCCCTGTTCTTGATGAGTTTTGATATCGGCTTCCAAAGCTCTTTGCTTTTTGCTTATTTCGGCACGCACCGTTTCGCAGGCAAGCAGGTCTATCGTAGCCTGCTCTACGCTTTCTATAATCTCATTAAGTTGTTTTGGTAATTCTTGTTGTAAAACCCGGTATCTGCCTATTTCGTTGTCCAGGGTTTGCATTTTGGCTAAGGTTCGCAGTTGTCCTTCCATTCTTACTCCTTAAATAAAAGGCTGATATCCAATGATTTATAGGAATGAGTAAGAGCACCTGAGGAGATGTACTGAACACCTGTCTTGGCATAAGCCAAGATGTTGTCTTCAGTAATACCGCCCGATACTTCCAATTCCATATGTTTCTTATATTTCTTAACCGCTGCCTTGATTTGAGCAGGGGTCATATTATCCAGCATAACCCTATCCACACCAGCGGCAAAGGCTTCATCAAGCTCTGCCATATTGGTTACTTCCACTTCAATTTTGTAGCTGGTATTATGGTTCTTAATGCGCTGCACCGCAGAAGTTATAGAGCCACAGGCACGGATATGGTTTTCTTTAAGCAGCACCATGTCGAACAGCCCGAAACGGTGGTTATAAGCCCCGCCGATGCGTACTGCATACTTCTCCAGAGTCCGCAGCATGGGGGTTGTCTTGCGGGTATCCAACAGCTTGGTATCCGTTTTGGCAATAATGTCAACCAGCATGGCTGTCTTGGTGGCAATACCGGAAAGCCGCTGCATAAAGTTCAAAGCCGTTCTTTCACCCTGTAAAATAGAACCAGGACGCCCTTCTAGACGCATGATTTCATCTTTGGGCAGCAGCTTGTCGCCATCCTTGCGGTAAAGCGTTATCTTCAGCTCTGGATCCACCATTTTAAACACTGCAAGGGCTACGTCTGCACCTGCCAGAACTCCCTCTGCTTTGGCAACAATGAAGGCTGTGCTGCTGACTGGTTCCAAATCAAGATATTTAGTGGTAATATCCCCAGTTCCAATATCTTCTTCCAAACTTTTACGGATTAATTCGTCAAGAAACATGCCACCTCCAAAGCAAAAAAAAAGCATCTGCGCTTGGCAAATGCTTTCCATCTATCTGTTTAACACTTTGTTCATATAACTTTTTGTATTCATAGCACATATGTTTTCTATCCTCTTTAGAAGGAACCATCTATCCTGCAAGGGGATATATGTCAAGCGGAAATGTGGCAACACGTCCAAGTGTTTAAGAGCAGACTATAATTAAGCCAGCACCCCAGCACCCCAGCACCCCAGAACGCTAGCACGCTAAATCTCACCACCGAGAACACCGAAAGCATCGAGACAATCAACGCATCTCGACTCCTCGACCTCAAGACCTCTCGTCTCTCCAGCACGCCAACACCCCAGCACATTTACACAAAAACACTCTATACACTCATCAAAGAACTTTTATTGCTTCTATAATGTAAGGAGGACAAATCCGGGAATTCGGGACAGAATTGCGATTTATTTTGCGTTTTGCAAAAATAGTTTGGCTCGTCATTCCAGCGCAGGCTGGAATCCAGAGTTTATATCAAGAATGAAAAGACCTAGATTCCAGCCTGCGCTGGAATGACGGATGGTTCGCCCACTATATCCTGCTGATTCGCCATTATCTGCACAATTCCATGAACATGATTTGGCATCACCACAAATGCATCCAATCCAATATTGTCGCGCAAGTTTGCGGAGCGTAGCCATTCCTCTGCCACCAGCTTACCAAATTGGTTTGTATGCATCTCACCATTAACCACCTTTCCCCAAATATGTTGCTTCTGATAACTGCAGATAGTGATAAAATATGCGGCTGTACAGCTATAATCAAAGCCATGTAAACGGAGTAATTTGCGTTGGGGTTGGGGTTTTATAGATGAAACACTTAGTGTCTCGGGCGAACCATCGGGTGTTTTCATATTAGCTTTTCCTGTCATTACAATTCTTGCCTGGCTCTCTGTTGATAAACGTAGGGGCGAACTGCGGTTCGCCCGATGAAACCATTGCTTCGGGCGAACCGCAGTTCGCCCCTACATCATCAGGTATTATTATTACACATTCTTCAGTCGTGCTTTAACCTTATAGTGCTATGTACGTTATGCTTTTTAGTAAATTACTTAGTATAATTATCTTTGTCGATAGAAATCAAGATGCTCCCTTCCGGCATCAGAAAGTCCCTCAAGAGCTCCAAACGCGGGTACATCAGCGAAAGTCATTGGCTATGTTCCAGATTATCGTCGTAGTGGGTAAACGCATGCCCGATATTATAAGGGGGGTCTATGTATATGCACTTCACCTGCCCGGCATAAAAAGGGAGTAAGGCTTTCAAAGCCTCCAGATTATCACCTTGGATAAGCAGGTTTTCACCATCGGCATCTCCATAAGATAGTTCTGTATCGGGCTTCAGTATTCTATATGCTACTTTTCCTGCTGTATGAATTGCTTCTCTTTTACCTAACCAGTTCAATATTGGCATTTATACCTCTCGCCATCCGGCTACAATCATTTTACTGAATGTTTCCTTGCTGCAATCTTGTCAATAACAATTTCTTGATAAGTCGAGAAGGCGAGGAGTTGAGAGGTCGAAAGGTCGAGAGGGTGGATGATATAATTAAGAATTAAGAATTAAGAATTAAGAATTAAGTGCTGGGGTTTTGGGGTGCTGGGGTGTTGATGTGCTGGAGTTTTGGCGTGCTGGAGTTTTGGCGTGCTGGGGTGTTGATGTGCTGGTGTGTTGACGTGCGGAGGTGATGACGTGTTGGGGTGTGGAGTCCTTGTCGCTGAACTTGTTACAAGATAGCCAAGTATCTTTAAACGTACTGCAAGTTATAAACCAGCTTTATCAATTATGATAGCGACCTGGACTTCAGGATTCTAAAGTGGCTATCAGCTTTTTGTTTAGATACTTATGCCATATTGAAGTCCAGCCTGCCGCTAAGATATCGTTGCATTTATCAGCTTTTAGTACAGCCAAATATGGGAGCTAATGCAAGTTAGTTTAGGCAGGAAGGACTCCAAACAGGCGATGATGTGCTGGAGTGTTGGCGTGCTGGGGTGTTGGCGTGCTGGGGTGTTGATGTGCTGGAGTTTTGGCGTGTGGACGTGATGACGTGTTGGCGTGTGGAGTCCTTGTCGCTAAACTTGTTACAAGCTAGCCAAGTATCTTTAAACGTACTGCAAGTTATAAACCAGCTTTATCAATTATGATAGCGACTTGGACTTCAAAATTCTAAAGTGGCTATCAGCTTTTTGTTTAGATACTTATGCCATATTGAAGTCCAGCCTGCCGCTAAGATATCGTTGCATTTATCAGCTTTTAGTACAGCCAAATATGCAAGCTAATGCAAGTTAGTTTAGGCAGGAAGGACTCCATACAGGCTGAGCATCTTATCCATTGTTCTTCTTGTTACTAATTTCAATGGTTTAGCCTGTTTACTTAAAAGGATGACTCTCCACAAATCCGCCAAAAGCATTGATCTGGTCGGCTCTGGATTATTAGCTCCTTAAGATTTAGTTTGACATAAAGCCAATACCGTGTAACTTGTTACGCAACATATAAGAAGGATAGAAAATGAAGATTAAAATGACGAAAGCCTTTATCCAGAAGCTGCCCAAGACCGATCTGCACGTGCATCTGGATGGCAGCGTACGCATCGATACGATTATCGATCTGGCAAAGAAGAATAATATAAAGCTACCCACAATGGATGCTGCTGAATTACGCAAGCTGATAGTGTGCTCCGATAAAACCGAGAGTTTGGAAGATTACCTGCAAGGGTTTCACATTGTAAACCTCGTGTTACAAGATAAAGAAGGCTTAAAGCGCGCAGCATATGAGCTTGCCGAAGATGCAGCCAAAGAAAACGTCCGCTATATGGAAGTGCGTTATTCCCCTATTTTGCACACCGATAAGGGCTTGAAGCTTACCGAAATATCCCAAGCCGTCATCGATGGTTTAAAGCATGCTGAGCGTGATTTCGACATCAAAACCGGTGTGATTATCTGCGGTATCCGCAACATGGATCCCACCACCTCATTAAAGCTTGCTGAGCTGGCTATTGCCTTTAAAAACAAAGGCGTTATCGGTTTCGATCTTGCCGGTGGTGAATATAACCATCCCGCCAAAGACCATAAGGACGCTTTTGACCTGGCACTAAAGAATAACCTGAATATCACTGTCCATGCCGGTGAAGCCTACGGACCCGAAAGCATCCATCAGGCATTGCATTATTGTGGTACGCACCGCATTGGGCATGGCACCCGCTTGGTGGAAGATGGCGATTTGCTGAACTATGTGAACGACCATCGTATCCCGCTGGAAATATGCATCAAGAGCAACTTCCACACCAAGGCAGTTGCCGATATCCGTAGCCATCCCATCGATTTCTACATAGATTACGGCTTACGCGTTACCATCAATACCGATAACCGCACTGTCAGTGACACCACCGTAACCGACGAATACATGCTGGCAATTAATGAACTTGGCTTGGACTATGCAACCGTTAAATATGTTATTCTCAATGGCTTTAAGAGTGCCTTTGTCCCTTACAAGGAACGGGTGCGCCTCATTAACCAAACCCTAAAAGAATTTGATGAGATTGAAGAAGCCGAGCTGAAAACCAAGATTACCGTAAAAGAAAGCCTTTAGGAGATTTGAACTTACTGTGAATCCTATAATTCATTCCTCTCTGTTTTCGGCACGCGAGCTTGTGTCTTTTCTTATTGATGATGAGGCTTTTACTAGCCAGATAGAAAAGATAGCCAGCCAGATAGCCAGTATTTACGAAAGTAAAGGCAAGCTGATAATCTTTGGCAATGGTGGATCTATGTGCGATGCGATGCATTTTGCCGAAGAGCTAACCGGACGCTTTCATAACGACCGCCAAGCCCTTCCGGCAATAGCGATAAGCGATCCCGGACACCTTTCCTGCGTGGCAAATGATTACGGCTACGATAGCGTATTCTCACGTGCTGTGGAAGCCTATGCCACTGCGGGAGACATGGTTATTGGCATCAGCACCAGCGGCAATTCTGCCAATGTAATAAAAGCTATGGAAGTAGCTACACAGCGCGAATGCTTCACCTGCCTGCTTTCCGGTAACCAAGGCGGCAAACTAAAAGACAGGTGTGATTTTCAGATTATCATCCCATCGGATAACACTGCCCGCATCCAAGAAGTGCATGGAATTGTTATACATATGCTAATTGAACTGGTGGAAAGCGAACTTTTCTTGACGGATAGCTCTCTTACCATTCATGATCTTCCGTCTTGTTAATTTAAAGTAAAAAGGACTTACTACATGAAACAAATACTTAACAAATACACTCTTATCCTGTTTCTGCTGATAGCAGTTATCAGCCTAAATGCAGATTATTATGATGGTGTGATTAACCTCACCGGACAGAGCCTCTATAATGGTTTACATGCACTTATAGATAACAACACCAACACAAGCTACACAGGAGCCAAAACGGTGCTTTTCCAGACTTTAGACAATAATAGTGGAAACGTTACCTGCGTTTACACCGGCAGAAGTTACAGCGTAAACTCCTCCTATAATGGCGGAAGCGACCCTAATACAGAACACACCTATGCTCAAAGCTGGTTTTCAGGTTCGGAATCATCTACCAAGAAAGCCGATCTACACCATCTTTTTGTTACAACCATGACCGTTAACAGCTCGCGCGGAAACCTGCCCTTAACAACGGTAGCTAACCACAGCTCGGCAAATATCTACTACACCAGCACACCTCGGCAAAGCTACAGGGGAAGTAACTCCAGCGGCATCCAGGTGTTTGAGCCTGCCGATCAGTTTAAGGGCAACATAGCCCGTGCCTTGCTTTATTTTAACACTCGTTATACAAATCAGAGCCTAACTCAGCAGAATGTAAACATGCTGCCCATATTACTGCAATGGCATGTTTCCGATCCACCTGATGCTGCCGAAATAACCAGAAACACCGGGGTTTACAACTACCAGCATAACCGCAACCCTTATGTGGATCATCCGGAGTTTGTAGCCAGCATTTGGGGCGGTGGAACCAGCGCAGAAGATGATATCCTGCTTTCCATTCCTGCTCTGCAAATCTCCTCTGCATATCCCAATCCTTTTAGGGACGGTCTTTCCATATCTGTGCAAGCCAAATCTCCTGCACCAGCCACTACTACCGTGTTTAACCTGAAAGGACAAAAGATTTACACAACAACCAACACCATGATTGAAGGTGAAAACAAACTGCAATGGAGCGGTCTGGATGCTAATGGCAGACAAACACCCGCCGGCGTGTATTTCATCCGCGTGGAATCAGATAAAGAACAAGCCATTACCAAAGTGGTAAAACGCTGATTTAACCAAGTTGCTTTCAACAGAGTTGGGATTCCTATTCTACCCTTAATATCTGCAAGAGAGCCGGTTTTTTAAGTAGCCTGCTCTCTTTTTTTTGCTCTGCGTAGGGTGTAAAAAGGTTTTCATTCCACTCATTCCACATTTATTTCGCTTAAAAAAGACCAACAGTGAGCTTTTTTTATCCCTTGCTTTACGATATATGTGTGTTAAGTGTATGCTAAACATTATTAAGCAGGTGTAAAAAATGGAGATAAACTCATAAATTTGAATTTAGACTCTTGCCCGTAACAGCTCTCACCTCGAGTGCTCACAGGCATCCCCCCATTTTTTAAAAAAGCAATATTTGGAGTAAAATTGATTGAATAGGAACAGTAGAGTAGAGGCAAGATTAATCCCCTGCCTCTACTCTACTGTAACTATTAATTTTTGGGGGGATGCCTAGTATAGGTATCAAGAAAAGTGTTGACAGCAAAACAGATAAATCATTTCCTGGCACTGAAAAATAATAACGGACGGAGTCCCCGTGAAATATCTAAAGTTTTTCCGTATCCATTCGGCAAAATCTGCAATGTATGGCATAAAAACCATGCGCACCCCCCTATGCGTTGATGATGAGGAGGTATTAGCTAAGCTTTCTGCATTCAGCGCAACATTGACACCTCTTATTTAGCAAGGTTCTACAGCTTTCTTCTTTCTTAGTTTTGCTTTGTGACTCCCGAAGCAGCGAAATAGGCGTTAGCCTCTCTATCTTCTTATCCGAAAGCTAATTAAACCTTGTTTATCATTTATGCCTACTGGGCAGCAAGCAACAAAAATGAAAATAAGAGGTAATATAAAATGCAAGCACTTGGACGACAAATACTAGTGGAATTCTATGATTGTGATCATGAATTACTGAAAGACGAGAACTACATAGCCGAAGTTATGGTAGAATCCTGCCGCATTGGTATGGCTACCGTGGTGGGAAGTACATTTCACAGCTTTAGCCCCTTTGGTGTAAGCGGAGTGGTGGTTATCGCTGAATCTCATGTTGCCATCCACACCTGGCCTGAATACGGCTATGCTGCTGTTGATATCTTCACTTGCGGCGAAACCATTGAACCTTGGAAGCTGTTCCATCATCTGAAAGATGCACTTAAGAGCAAGCATGCTAGCAACATGGAGATTAAACGGGGACTATTTGATGTGGGCGAAGAAAAGCTGCTCCACAAACCTACCGGAGCTTAAGATGCAAAAATGGCACATAGATTATCATAGCCCTCACCGTGGCTTAAGCTTTGAAATTGAACAAGTTCTGCACACCGAGCGCAGTATGTATCAAGAGATTCAGATAGTTCAAACCCCAGAGTTTGGGAAGGTCATGCTTCTGGATGGTGTGTTGATGCTTACTGAATCGGACGAATTTGCATATCACGAAATGCTGTGCCATCCTGCACTGCTTACGCATCCCAAGCCCCAAAAAGTGCTTATCATCGGGGGTGGGGATTGCGGCACGCTAAAACGCGTATTGGAGCATCCTTCCGTACAACAAGTAGTGCAGGTGGAAATAGACGAAATGGTAACCCGTGTATCCAAAGAGTATTTCCCTCAGCTTACTAATGCTACAAAGGATTCTCGTGCCGAACTGGTCTTTGGCGATGGGATTGCTTATTTGAAAGAGCAATTCAGCAGCTTCGATGTTATTCTGGTAGATTCCACAGACCCAGTGGGTCCTGCTGAAGGGCTGTTCCGAAGGGAGTTTCTGGTAGATTGCCACAGGGCACTAAATCCCGACGGCATCCTCTGTTTACAAAGCGAAAGCCCCTGGATAACTTCACTACAACCCATTATAAGCCAGGTAAATAGAGATTTGAAAGGGCTGTTTCCGATTGTAGCGCCATACACCGCCGCAATTCAGACCTATCAGGCGGGTTTGTGGATGTTCCAGCTTGCTTCCAAACAGTATCACCCGCTGCAAATTGATGCCCAAAGCAAGTTTGCAGCCAGAAACCTAAGCTGTAAATACTATAATCCCCTTTTGCATAATGCAGCTTTTGTGCTGCCACAATTTGTGAACCTTCTGTTTTCATAGGCAGTTAAATTCCCAAGCCCATGTGGGTTACATCAAGCTAAATCATTGGCAACTAAGCTTTATTGGGCTGCCAATCTCCGAATTGGCAGTTACTGCGTAGCTGTAATCATAGCATCCGCTGGATGCTGGGGCAAATCGGAGTTTGCCACCCCATCTTGCAGCTTCCTTGCATATCCGAAGCTGAGCCAAAGCCCTACTGAAGCGGATCTGATCGGGTGTCATCCCGATGAGATCCCGATCGGATCCCGATCAGACCGTGTTCGGCTATTAAGCAACGAGCTGGGAAACCTCAAGCAATTCGCAGGAATTTTGAAAGATCTCCACAGTTTCATCACATCTGGACAATAAGGGTCAAAATAGTTCTTTACATGATTTCACCTTTGATATGTTTTGGTCTCTATAGGTAAAATAGGTGTAATAGCTCTTATTAAAAGTGAGAACTGCGTAAGTGAGAGCTTTTGCAGGTGAGATAAGATTGCGCATATAGAGCCTTACAAGAGTACAGAAACTCAACGCTACAAAGAACCATGAAAGAAATATTAAATTAGATAAATAAGGTAAGGACGAAAATGGACAAAAGGTGGCTAATCCCAGCTCCACCGGATGAGGTTTCGCACAAGATAACCGAAGAACTATGTGCGCAGCTTAAGCTTCCTAAATTAGTAGCAGACTTATTGTACCGCAAGGGTTTGCAAACCGTGGAAGCAGTGCAGGATTTCTTTAATCCGCAACTGGATGGTCTCTTTGATCCCTTCCTCTTTCCCGATATGGAGAAAGCGGTGGGGCGCATCTTAGCGGCTATCGATAAGGGTGAACGCATTACCATTTATGGTGATTACGATGTGGATGGAACTACTGCTACAGCGGTATTATTCTTAGGGTTAAAACGCATAGGTGCGCTGATAGATTTCTATATTCCACACCGCATGATTGATGGCTATGGCTTGTCTTTGGGGAGTTTGGATGCCCTGAGAGAAGCAGGCTCTTCGCTGATTATCAGCGTGGATTGCGGGGTTAACGCCCTGGAAGAGATTAATGCCATAAGAGCAATGGGCATGGAAATAATAATCACAGACCATCATAACCCCAAGGATGAACTTCCCCCTGCTTATGCTATAATAAACCCCAAACTGCCAGGTTGCCCTTATCCCTACGAGCACCTTGCCGGTGTTGGTGTAGCGTATAAGCTGTTAATGGCAATATACATGAAACTCGGCATAGACACACCAGAAAACACTTTGAAGTATATGGATTTAGTGGCAGTTGGCACGATAGCGGATATTGTTCCTTTAACTTCCGAAAACAGGACTTTTGCCTCCATCGGACTGCAACACTTAATTGAAAAGAAGAATCTGGGACTAAATGCCCTCATCCAGATATCGGGCATGAACCAGAAGAATC
The DNA here is from genome assembly GCA_028681035.1 of Candidatus Cloacimonadota bacterium. The sequence continues at coordinate 20,114 of JAQUJJ010000003.1, read as the reverse complement.
TGGATACCACCGATATCGTATTCGGTATTGCCCCCAGGATAAATGCCGCCGGAAGAATGGGCAGCGCAGCACTTTCTGTGGAATTGCTTATTTCTACAGACGAAGAACGCAGCGCAGAATTTGCCGAGATTATAGAGCGTCAGAACTCACTTAGGCAACAGGAAGACCAGAAAACCTTTCATGAGGCTTGCGAGATTATAGACAAGAAATACAAGGACTTGCAGCACACTTCGTGTATGATAATCTCCTCCGATGATTGGCATCAGGGAGTAATTGGCATTGTGGCTTCCAAGCTGGTGGAAAAATACTACCGTCCGGTAATCATGATTTCCTTTAGGGATGGCTTTGGTAGCGGCTCAGGACGGAGCGTTGCGGATTTTGACCTTTTTGAAGCATTAAAGCATACGGATCACAATCTGCACAGCTTTGGCGGGCACAAATACGCTGTGGGCTTAACGATTTATCAGGAATACATAGACCGCTTTGAGAATGAGCTTACCCGCTATGTATCAGAAAACTTGCGAGTGGAACAGATTCAACCACCCTTGAAAATTGATTACGAGATAGAGCTTTACGATGTAAACAACAGTTTGCTGGATGCCATGGAACGTTTTGCCCCGTTTGGACCTGGAAATAACAGACCGATCTTTGTTACACGCAATGTGGTGGTGGCAAATTACCCTTACAATGTGGGACGCAATCACTTAAAAATGAAGGTGGTTAAGGACGGGATTAATCTGGATTTGATTGGTTACAATCTGGGTGATTACCTTCCCTTAATAAAGAAAAACAGCTTTTTAGATATTGCTTACACTCTGGAGTACAACCGTTTTGGTAACAAAACTTCGATACAAGGTAAGCTGCGCGACTTGGAAATTACAGGAGGTTAACATGTGCAAAGTATTTGTTTCACATTGCAGAAAGCATCGGCTATTATCAATAAGCCTTCTTTTGCTTCTGTTGATAAGTATGTTCGCTTGTGGTGGAAACCATCGTCCTGCGCCTATGGACATCGATTCTTTTAACTTAGTCTCATCCATTTCAGCAGGAATGCCGTTGCAAAAAGCGGTTTATTATCCTGCCAACCAAAACCTGTATGCAATGAGCCGTCGAACTCAGGAAATAAGCATCTTTGAGGGCACGGTGCGGAAAAATGTGGTGGGCGGTTTGGGTACTGGAACAAGTAACTTTCAGGCTCTAAGCGATATAGCCGTGGGATTTGATGGCAGCCTGTTGGCTTTGGATTCCGTATCCAAAAGCATTAAAATGTTTAACACAAGCGGAAAAGCAAAAGGTACGCTGGAACTGAAAGGCAGCATTCAACCTACATTGATAGCAGTTAATTCCAACCAAAGCTTTTATATTTACGATGCTGCTTCCGCCGAAATTATCCTGTATTCGGCACTGGATGGAACAGAGCAATTCAGGTTTGGCAAGTTTGAATTGAACCAAGTTACACAGCTTAGCTGTAATAGAGATTATGTGGTCGCCTACGATGATACGGAAGATGAAAGCCATATATTCTCCTCTTTGGGTCAGTTCATAAAAAGCGAAACAGGACAGACCCTATTTGATGATTACAACAACGGGCTAAATCTGGCTGCAGGAATGCTGATAAGCCAAATGAGCCATGCCTCGCTTTCTATTGGTGAAGGCAGCGGACTTATGAACATCAACAGAGACATCGTTGTACTGGTGTTTGAAGAAGAAATACGGGTGCTAAAAATTGGATACAAACAGGTTCGATAGATAATGCCTTTACTGTGGGTAGCCCTTAGTGCCATATTGATTAGCCTTTCCCGCTTGCCTTTGCATCTGGGCTGGCTGGTGTTTGTGGGCTGGATACCCTTACTTCACTTTATGGAAACCCATAAGTGCAAGCTGTGGAAGGCTGCTGCTCTGTTTGCGCTTATCTATATTGGAACAATCTTCTATTGGATTGCAGAGGTTACTCCGGGTGGTCTGGTTGGCATAGTAATTCTTTATGCGCTTTATTACCTGTTAGCATTTTACCTTATTGATCTTATCGGCAAGGCTTTGCCCAAATGGCGTTATGTTGGCTTTGCCACTGTGATGCTTAGCTTTGAATACTTGCAAAACTACGGTGAAATGCGCTTCCCCTGGTTTAATAATGCTTATTCTCTGGCAGATTATACCGCCTTAATTCAAATTGCAGATATCGGCGGAGTTATCCTCATTTCAGGGCTTATTCTGGCAATAAACATACTGTTATACAGAGTTATCAAGGGCGAAAGAAGAAGGTTAGTTCCTGTGTTGCTGCTGGTGCTAATGTGGCTTGCTTATGGTTATTACTGTCTGGCAAAGCTGCCCTTAAGTAAAAGCGATGCAGGGATAAGTGTGATGCAACCATCCATCCCCCAAGATGAGAAATGGGATCAGACCTTTTATGATTTCATTATGAAACGTTATGATGAGCTGTGTGCCAAAGCTGCGCTGGATTCTACCAGATTATTAATCTTTCCAGAAGCTGCCATACCAGATTACCTGATGCACAGCCAAAGCTCTATGCACCAATTACAAGCACTAACTAGTAAGTATAATCTGGAGATTTTCACAGGATTCCCTCAGTATTCACCTGCTCCACCAAGCCATGTGGATAATGTTTATTATTACAATGCAGCCGCACTTTTAAAGCCAGATGGCTATGTTTCGCCCTTGTATTACAAGAATATACTAGTCCCTATCGGTGAACGGATGCTCTGGCTGGATTATTTCCCTTTCCTGTGGAAACTGCAATTCGGACAGGCAAACTGGGAGTTTGGGAAAGAGCTGAAATACCTCCACAGCGGCGAATACACATTTTCCCCCTCAATATGCTATGAGATAGCCTTCCCTGATATCAATCAGCGCATGGCAATTCCCAAAGATAACCAGACCGGCATGCTGACAAAAAGTGATTACCTGGTAAACATCACCAACGATGCTTGGTTTGGCACTTCTTATGGTCCCTGGCTGCATGGGGTGATGACCAAGTTTCGTGCTGTAGAAAATCGCATTCAGATATACCGCAGTGCAAATACTGGCATTTCTATGATAGTCGATCCTCTGGGGCGTGTTCAAAGCAAAGCAGGGCTGTTTGCCATTAGCAACATCACTGCGCCTCTGTTTATTAGCCCCAAAATTCCTCTCTATCGCAAGATAGCAGCATATCCTTGGGGATTTGTTATCCTGGCTTTTGTGCTTTCAGTAATTAGCTTGCTTTGGCAAGAAAAGGCGAAGAAACCATGAAGAAGTATTACTATACCATCGGCGAAGTTAGCAACATGTTGGATGTTAAACCGCACGTAATCCGCTATTGGGAGGGGGAATTCCCTGTGCTCCGTCCCAAGAAGGCTGCGGGGCGAATTCGTAAGTATAGCGAAGATCATATATTGCTGTTGCGCAAGATTCACAACATGCTATATGTCCAGCGGTTCACTATTGAGGGTGCGCGGCAAAAACTGAAGCAAGAACGCAGTATAATCCGTGCTATTGCAGATGATGCAGAACCGGAACAGCTTTCTTTGAAGCTGGATGAACCATCCCACACCGATGAAATTAGCTTCGTGCTAAACGAAGTGCGCAAAGAGCTGGATAAGATGAAAACACTATGTAAACAACACCTTAGGAAATATTAATGAACTTTCAAAACATTATTCTAACTCTGCAAAGCTATTGGGCTGAGAAGGGCTGCAATCTGATTCAGCCTTATGACATCGAAATGGGAGCAGGTACATTTCACCCTGCCACATTCTTTGGTTCTTTGGGAACAAAGCCCTGTGCTATTGCATACTCGCAACCTTGCCGTCGCCCCAAAGATGGACGCTATGGCGAAAATCCCAACCGTATGCAGCATTACTACCAGTTTCAGGTGATTATGAAGCCCTGCCCTGATGATATCCAGAACCTATACTTAAAGAGCTTGATTGCCATCGGGGTGGAAATAGAAAAGCATGACATTCGCTTTGTGGAAGACGATTGGGAATCCCCCACCCTCGGAGCTTTGGGCTTAGGCTGGGAAGTTTGGCTGGACGGCATGGAAATAAGCCAGTTTACCTATTTCCAGCAGGTGGGCAGCGTGGATTGTTTCCCTGTTAGCGTGGAGCTTACCTATGGCTTGGAACGCCTAGCAATGTATATTCAGAATGTGGAGGACTACCGTTTGTTAAGGTGGAACGATAGCACCATGTATGGTGAACTGTTCTTTGCCCGAGAGCAGGAATACTCTGCCTATAACTTTGAATATGCAGACACTACGCTTTTATTCAAAATATTTACCGATTATGAAGCAGAATGCAACTCACTATTGAAGGCAAAGCTGGTGTATCCTGCTTATGATATGCTGCTTCGCTGTTCGCATAGCTTTAACTTGCTGGATGCCCGTGGCGTGATTAGTGTTACTGAGCGTGCTGCCTATATTGGCAGAATTCGCAACTTATCCAGAGCATGCGCCACCGTTTATTTAGAGAAATACTCACCCGCAATGGAGGTGAAATGAAACATGATTATAGCTCCGTAATGAAAGTACTGGAAGGATTAAACGCCGAGTTACTGCAAGTGGCGACCTACGAAAACCCTTCCCCAAGGTGTGTGATTATCCTGGAAACAGACCCACCCTCACTGTTGGAAAGCCTTGAACCATTAAGGGATTACTGCCACAAACGCAGACTTCCTTTCCCTTTATTGATCAACAGAGAGTTTGTCCTTAGTTCTTTGGATTCCTATCCTCTGGAGTTCTTGGATATCGTAAGCAATGGCTACCAGAACCTGCTGGCAAAGGAAGATTTGCTTGCCGACCTAAAGTTTGCCCCTGCCGATATGAGATTGCAGATGGAGCGTGAGCTTAAAAGCAAATGGTTGCTTACCCGCCTCACCGTACTGGAACAAAAGCAAACGCCCAAAGCTTTGGCAGAGACGCTAAAGATGTCTATCACAGCCATAGTTCCGGTATTGAAGGGCTTTTGTTTCTTAGGAAAACGTTTGATTCCCAAAACTGTCCCCGAGCTTACTGCACAGGTGACAGAGATTAGTTCCCTGGATTTGGGCTTGCTAAATTCATGGATACAACTGGACAAAGCTGACATTTACATCATCAAGAACTATCTGGAAATTCTTCATAACCTAATGAACTACTTAGACCAATCGGCAGATGATATTTAGCTCGTGCACGTTTAGGGATAGCAAAAGTCCCATTCTTGCCTTAGCTATTCACAACTGTCACCGCATACCCGAAGAGCTACTACCAAGCTGTGGATTATCGTCTGAAACTCGCATTAGGGAAGAAGACCCTTTTACCGGTGGTTTTGCGGGCTTGTTTCCCAATTACATTATCCCTTACATCAGTCGTTTTGCGATAGACCTGAACAGGTCTCCAGAGAAGGCAGTGTACCTAAAACCAGAGGATGCTTGGGGCTTGCCCGTACGTAATAGCGAACTCCCGCAAGAGCTGTTAGATAAACTACAGGAAGCATATAGAACATGGTATAAACTGGTTGAATACCAAATACGACGGATGCTAAGCACTCATTCCCGTTTGCTGGTGCTCGATCTGCATAGCTACAATCATCAGCGGGGTGGCATTGATGCGCCCTATGACCCTCAGATAAATAATCCTGATATCATTATCGGACGCAATAATCTCTGCGAAGAGCAATACCCATTGGTGGATAAACTTAGAGAGATGCTGGACGACACAGCTTATCAAGGAAAGGCTTTAGATTGCCGCTGTGATGTGAAGTTTAGCGGGGGTTATTTCTCGCGCTGGGTGAATTCCACTTTTCCCGGCTCCTGCCTGTGCCTAGCGATAGAATTTAAGAAGACTTTCATGAACGAATGGACTGGCGAGCTAAATCTGGAAGCCTACGATGAGTTGCGATATCTATTCTTTTCCACCGTAAACAGATGGATGAGCTGCTAAGGGATAGTATATATGGCTCATGTTCATTTAGAGTGGGTGAGTGCATCAATGAAACATTTTATAGCTTGTTTAGAGCAAGCAGTCTAAATCCCATTAGGGATGGTAGATAATAGCGACGGGTTTTAACCCGGCGTTAATGAATATATTATTCCAAAGAAAGCCCCATCGGGGCGAAAGGTGTCTTTGTATAGCCAACAAATATCGCCAAATATACATAAGACCATCTGTCGTCCCGCAGGGACTAAAACGTGGTTTTGTTCTATCTTCGCCGGGTTAAAACCCGTCGCTAATACCTATCGTCCCGTCGGGACTACAGTCTTGTATTTTTGAAGCTCAATTTATCTTACCCACCATAAATGAATTTGAGCCGTATATATGCCAAACATTAGGCTATGCAAAGCATAACCAAGAATAGCGCATATATTTCTCGCTAACACGCCCCATAAATGTACTTGAGCCAGAAAGAAGATAGTAACGCACTTGCACCAATCCTTGGCACTACGGAGGAATTTCCCGCATGATTCCCTCGCTTTTACGTGGGAATCACATGGGGATCACGAGGGAATCACCTGGGGTTTCAGCAAGGAAACCTTTAGGGAGTAGTCTGCGTCATTAATTCTTCATTCTAAAATAGTTAACTCTCTTTAACTCTTGGTTAATTAGTAACTAGAGACACACGCTGTAGTTTGTTGGTAAAATATAAGCTTACACAAAGAGGATTTTGGTGGATTTCAGGTATTTTTTTTCCAGTACCCGGCAGATTTGTTTCATCAGGTTACGTCTGATTTCCAGGTCTTTGGGCAAGGCAGGGTCTTGATGTGCGTCGTTTATCTTGGTACCCACCACGAACTCGATGATATCGCTATCTATCAAGATGCGCAGCAATCGCTTTACGGCGTTCTGCTGCATGTCGTCGATACTCTCATCTTCATCTAAAGCTCTCAGAGCACGTGAGAGAGTGATTGTACCTTCGGTAACAAGATCGAAACCTATCATATCCGCAGTAGGTGGAATGTCTCCGCCATTTCTGATTTCTTTGAGATTCACCTTGATGGGAGTATTTAGTTCGCGTGACAAAATGGCTGCTGTAGTACCACCGCAGATAATCTTCCGCCCGGTGAATTCTGTGGCGATTTGAGCTAATATTGCATCGTGTTCTTTTTTATAGGGAGGTCCTGTAATCAGTAAGGTGCGGCGGGGATTTCTTAGGTACAAAGCCGCACAGGTGATATCATCCGCAGCCTGGTTGCCATCGTATTCTCTGGCTTTGTAGCTAATGCGTTTGGACATCTCACCCGCAGAGATGGAGGTGCTTGCATTCAGCAAAGACAAGATATAGCTCTCCACGCCCTGTTCCTGCCAACCCAGTGGCAAATGCGGCAAACCCATTCCAGACTGGGTTACTCCATCCGAGTAATACACAATCCTATCTTCCGGCTCCAGGATAAATTCAGAATAGTAAAGATGACTTTTCCTAACGGTTTTAAGAAGGATTTCCTGCTTTTCCACTTCCATAATCTTTCGGTTTCTTAGCAGTGCATATGGGGGGTTATCGTGCTCAATTATCCTCACATGACCGTCGTATTTGGCATCTATGATAGTGAAGGTGCTGTAGCCAATATTTCGGTATGAGCAAACGGGCAGAGTCTCCAGAATGATTTCGGCAGCACGCTTGATATCCATCTTGGACGAAATAAAACCTGCCGCCATTGTGGTGGTTAGAGTCGCCAACACGCTGGCTTTGATGCCGCTACCCAAGCCATCTGCCAATATACAGATGATGCCATCGTCACTCTTTACGCTGTAAAAGCTATCACCACAAGATTGGTAGCCATGTTTACAGATTTGATAGTAGTCCGCTTCTAAAAAGTATTCCATCTTGGGGCTAATCCTTTTTGCCGAAACTTTTTACTATCGAGGAAAGCAGCACTTCGCTATCGGCTGCATTTTCACCCAAGAGGAAAGCAATCTGCTGCACCGTGGAGAGGTTCTTACGCATTACTTCGCTGGCTTTTTCAATAATCTGCTCGCGTTGAATCACAGGCTCGGTAATATCCTGCAAAATGCCACCTAAAACGTGATGCTTCTGGATGGAAAACAGTGTTAAGCGAATGATTTTTCCATTGCGGCGGATGTCCTGAATCTGAACCTCAGTACCTTCCTTGATGGCATTGGCGAAAAGCTCAGGAAAGTCTATAATCCGCTCTAGATAGGCACCTTCCAGGTCTGGGTCTGCTTCCGATACGATGCAAGCATCGCCACCTATAATCTCTATAAACTGCCTGTTGGATTCGATGATTTTGAGGTTTTCATCCACGATAACTACTCCAGAAGGCATGGCTTTGATCAACGCTGAGGCTTTGTTTTGGGCAAGTTTGCGTAAGTAAGATACGCACATTGCCGGCTCAGCTTTTTCTTCTATTAGCGCACAGGCAAATTCCCGGCAGGTATCGTAGCCACAACCTCCACAATTCAGTTCTTCCTCTTTTCTCTTTTTGCCTATTTTGAGTAGGGCTGCGGCAATTTCGGTTTTACTGTATGTGTTTTTCTTGATCTCGCGGTCGTGGAAGCTGACATTAATATCCAATCCCTGCGCATAGCGTGTTTCTGGTGCGGCGGGGGTAAGGGTTTTTATGTTGTAACGTTTCTGCACTGTGGAGCCGCGGCTGCTTACTCCGGGACCATTCACACAGCCGCCCATGCAAGCAAGTGTTTCAATAAATACGGGGCAATCGAAACTATTTACATCCAGATCATCAAAAGCCTCCACAACCTCCTGAACCCCGGAAAAGGTCATAAATAGCGTGTTTTCAGGAGGATTGTAAAACTTCACGCCTTCTATCATCCCGCCATCAATTGGGTACAAACCTCCCTCCTCAGCAGCAGCAAGGCTGAAGCTTTGGTTTAAGTCCAAGGAGGTCAAATCGATATTGCTGATGTTGAACCAGCGTCTGAGATCGGTGAAGGTAAGAGCCACATCCACGTTCTCGTCCATTGCTTCATTCTTTTTAGCCACGCAAGGACCTATAAACACCACCCCGATATCATCAGAATATACCTTCTTCAGCATCATTGCATGAGCCTGTAGAGGAGATAGCACCGGTGTGATATTGGGCACAAGCTGCGGGTAATATTGCTCGATTAGATGCACCACACTTGGGCAGGCAGATGAAATCCACAGAGGGTTCTTGCCTTCGTGTAAGAGCTGGGCGCAGGAGGCTGATACTTCCTGCGCACCCAACGCTGTTTCAGATACACCGGCAAAACCCAAGCTCTTGATGGCGGCAATTAACCTGGCACTATCCAAACCGCTGAATTCCGTTCTATACGTGGGGGCTAAGGATACATACACGCTGCTTTTCTGTTTCAATAGCAACATTGCTTCCCCCAAATCGTCCCGTATCTTCTTTGCGCCAACGGGACACACTTCGGTACAGCGTCCACAGAGGATGCAGGCTTCAGGCATCACCTGAGCACTGCCATCTACCACTCTGATAGCTTTTACGGGGCATTCCCGTACGCATTTGTAGCAATCTTGGCATTCGGTTTTTTCGGTGTATATTGGTTTGTTCATATCTCTAGCAGTTCTTTCCTAAGTATTTCCGGTAAGTTCTCACTTTTTACTTCACGATATTCGTTACCGTTTATGCTTATGTTTGGCCCTTCGGCACATTTTCCCATGCAGAGGGAGCCTTCAATGTGCACGCTGTCACTTATTCCATGATTCCGCAGGAACTCTTCAATCAGCTTGAGGTTTTCTCTGTTTTCTCGGGCGAAACAAGAGCTTCCCATACAAATCAGAATCTTCTTCATTTGGTTCTTCTTTCTGCTTCTTCGGTGATAAGTTGTTTAATATTAGCCAATTCGGCACGGTGGATTACATTGTCACCCACGGATACGTTTGGTCCCTTATCACATTTCTCGCTACAGAAGGTGGCAGCAATATCAAAATAGCTACCCCAAGCGTTTTCTTCCACCATTTGCAGAGTTTTGGCAAGGATATCCTGAGAACCGCGCAGATAGCAGGATGTGCCTACGCACACACGGATTTTGCAGCGGTCTTTGGTATCTCCGCTGGAGAAAGACAGCTCGTCATCATCAATGCGTTTACGATGCTTGTAGGCAGTGTGCAGCAGTTCATGCGCTTTGTGGCTGTTGGGTGTTTCCAGCAATGCATCATACAATTCGGTGATGAAGGGATTGTCTTGCGCACGGTGCATAGGCATGGTTTTGTCTGCGTGATACAGAGTGGAGGTACGGCTCTTTCGCTGTTTGTGGCTGGTAACAATGGGTTGACCGGCACCGCCTGTGCACCCACCTGGACAAGCCATTACTTCCACGATGTCGTACTGAGCCTCGCCGGCAATAATCTTGTCACATATTTCCTGAGCATTTCTAAGCCCGTGAACCACAGCTATTTTCAGATTACCATCTGCCAAAGTGGCTTCACGGACTCCAGAAGTTCCACGTACTTCTTGCAGCACGATGTTTTCCGGCACAGGGATATTGAATTTATCCGCTGCATAGCGCAATACCGCTTCGGATACCCCGCCGCTGTTGCCAAAGATAATGCCGGCACCAGTAGCAAAGCCCATGGGTAAATCGAAGGATTCGGGTTCCAGTGCATCAAAATCTATCCCCGCTTCCTTAATCATGCGTCCTATCTCCTGAGTAGTGAGGGCGATATCCACATCTGGGATGGAATCGTGGGTAAACTCAGGACGCTTGCATTCGTATTTCTTGGCGGTGCAAGGCATTATGGAAACTACCACCAAATCTTTCTTGTCCACTTTTAACAATTCTGGCAGGCGTTCTTTGGCGATTGCACCAAACATCTGTTGAGGAGAACGACAACTGGAAAGATTTTCCAACAGGGAAGGATAGCTTTGTTCGGCGTATTTCACCCAAGCGGGGCAGCAGGATGTGAAGATGGGCAATTTCTCGCCTTTGCTCTTTCTGCTGATGAATTCATTGGCTTCTTCCACCACGGTGAGGTCTGCGGCAAAAGCAGTATCATACACCTGGTTAAAGCCGATGATTTTCATAGCAGCTACCATTCTACCGGTAGTAAGGTCATTGGCGGGAAGGCTGAACATCTCACCCAAAGCTACACGCACTGCTGGAGCAATCTGTGCAACCACGGTTTTCTTTGGGTCGTGAATGGCAGCCCAAGTTTGAGGAATATGGCTTTTCACCACGATAGCACCTGTGGGACACACTGCAGCACATTGTCCGCAATTAACGCAATCCACCTGTGCCAGGCTCTTACCAAAAGCAGCAGCTACGGTTACATTTTGTCCACGAGCAGCAAAATCTATGGCACCAATGCCCTGAATCTCATCACAGAATCTCACACAGTCACCGCAAAGCACGCATTTGTTTGGGTCTCGCACCAAGCATTCACTGCCTAAATCCATGGGTTTGGGTTCGCGAGTTCTGCGGAAGCGAACGTTGCTGATGCCCAGGCGGTTGGAAAGATCACGCAGCTTGCAATCACTGGCTCTGCTGCATGTGGGACATTCCTGATCGTGATTTGCCAGTAGCATCTCCACGATGGTTTTACGCAGTTTTAGAATCTGTTGTGTGTGAGTTTTAACCTTCATGCCTTCAAAAGGCTGCGTAGAACAAGAAGTTACCAAGCCTCTGCCTTCCACTTCCACCATGCAAAGTCTGCATGCACCGTAGAGACTGAGATCGCTATGATAACAGAAGGTGGGAATATCGATGTGAGCCTTTCTGGCTAGCTCAAGGACGTTAATCTCATCTTCCCATAACACCGGGCGGTCGTTTATATATACATACTTTTCCATTTAATTCCCCCTTAGCTGATAGCTTTAAATTTACAGGTACTGATGCATGCGCCACATTTGATGCAGATCAAGGGATCAATCTTGTGGGCTTGTTTAACATCACCGGAAATGGCTCCTACTGGACACACTCTTTTGCAAAGTGTGCAGCCGCGGCAGAGAGCCGGATCGATGGAAATAGGCGTGAGTGCTTTACAGGTTTTGGTGGGGCAGTATTTTGCCTTCACGTGCGCATCGTACTCATCTTTGAAGTAACGCATGGTAGAGAGCACTGGGTTCGGGGCAGATTTGCCCAAGCCGCACAGAGATGTAAGCTTAACAGTTTCACCTACTTCCTTCAAGAGTTCCAAGGTTTCTTCTGTGGCATCACCATTGGTGATATCTTCCAGCATTTCCAGCATTTGGCGTGTTCCTTCACGGCAGGGCACACACTTTCCGCAGGATTCATGCTGGGTAAAGGTCATGAAATAGCGAGCAGTTTCCACTATGCAGGTACTATCGTTCATCACCACCATCCCGCCGGAGCCTACCATTGCACCAATCGAGCCTAAGGAATCGAAATCCAGCGGCAGATCAAGGTGTTCACGGGTGAGGCAGCCGCCACTGGGTCCGCCGATTTGTACCGCTTTAAAGGCATCGTTATTTATCTTGCCGTCTTTATCTAAAACGCCGCCGCCAATCTCAAACACAATCTTACGGATAGTGGTGCCAAAGGGAACTTCGATAAGTCCGGTATTGGCTACGTGACCCGTTAAGGCGAAGGTTTTGGTTCCAGGAGATTTAGCTGTGCCTACTTTACGATAGTTTTCGGGTCCCTGCTGCATTACAATGGGTACCAAAGCCAAAGTTTCCACGTTGTTAATAACGGTTGGCTTGCCAAAAAGACCTTTCTTGGCGGGGAAGGGTGGCTTGGGATTGGGCATGCCCCGTTTGCCTTCGATGGAGGATATCAGTGCTGTCTCTTCTCCACACACAAAGGCTCCAGCTCCTTCCATCACTTGGATATGCAAGCTGAGTCCAGTCCCAAAGATATCATCGCCCAACATACCATATTCTTCTGCGGTTTTGATAGCATAACGAATACGCTTACAAGCCAGCGGGTATTCCATGCGCACATATATGTAACCTTCATCTGCTCCGATAGCACGCGCTGCTATAAGCATTCCTTCGATCACGCTATGAGGATTGCCTTCCAAAATAGAGCGGTCCATAAAGGCACCGGGGTCTCCTTCGTCTCCATTACAAATCACATATTTCTTGTCATTATCTTCTATACGGGCAAAATTCCATTTAAGTCCGGTAGAAAAACCCCCACCGCCACGTCCGCGTAAACCGCTATCTTGGTATAGCTTGCAGATTTCTTCAGCACTGTATTTGGTATAGGCATCGCGGGCAGAAAAATAACCGCCGTGAGCGATGTATTCGCTGATGTTTTGGGGGTCAACATTGCCACAATCTTTCAGTCCGGTACGTTGCTGTTTGGTATAGAAAGGAATCTCGCTAACTCCTTTGTAGGCAGTGCCAGTTTCTGGATCGTGATACAGCAAGCGTTCCACCACTTCATCTTTAACCACAGAGCGGGCTACTATCTCTTCTGCATCTTCGGGCTTTACATGCCCATACATGATACCGTTGGGTTCTATGGTTACCAGTGGTCCTACTTGGCAAAAGCCCTGGCAACCGCTGCCCACCATATACACATCGTGATGTTTGTGTTCTTCTTTATTGTCGCTTTTGAGCGATACGGTTACTTCTAAGCCGCTAAGGGCGATAGAGTTTTTTAGGGCATCAAAAACTTTCATAGAACCATTGGCGATGCAGCCGGTACCGGCGCAAACCACGATTCTTTTCTTACACAGGGCACGAGCGGATTTGTATTGATCCCGAATCTCTTCCAGTTTAGGCATTTTCCTTCTCCTCTGCATCAATTTTGTCTATTATAGCCATCGCCTGTTCTGGCGTAATCTGACCATAAATCTCATCATCAACCACCAGCACAGGAGCCAAACCACAAGCCCCCAAACAGGATACGGTTTCGAAGGTGTACATCATGTCGTCTGTAGTAATCTTCTTGGTGCTAAGCTGCAAGCGTGTCCGTATCGCATCGATAACCTTGGAAGAGCCTCTTACGTGACAAGCTGTACCATCACACATCTTGATAATGTGTTTACCCTTAGGCTCCAAGGAAAAGTGGCTGTAAAATGTCGCTACACCGTACAATCTCGCCGGTGAAACCCTCAAAGAGGTGGCGATAAAAGTTAGCACTTCCTGCGGAAGATAGCGATATTCTTCCTGAACTGCCTGCAGAATGGGGATAATCTTGTTTTCGCTGCGATCGTAGCGATCCAAAATCTCCATTACCTTGTTGAAACTGTGTGCTGCAGAGTATTGCGTACTCATTGTTACTCCTGTATATCTATTTTTTATGTATTTAGGATGTATTGATTACTCATTTAGTTGTTGTTTTATAGGCTGTTATCAGCTATTTGTGAGGTGCAAGCGTTCCGCTACACGTCTGGATAATACTGCCAGAGATGAACTCATATCGATGTTTTCCACAATAATATGATCAGGAACTTTAAGGCGGGTAGGGGTGAAATTCCAGATGGCGATGATGCCACCTGCCACCATCTCATCGGCAATCTCCTGAGCAGCTTCAGCAGGTACAGTAAGAATCCCAATATGTATATGCAATCTGGATATAAGGTTGCTAAATTTGCTCATGGGGTGAATCTGGATGCCTTGATAGTAAGTAATGTTAAGATCAGGATTGTTATCGAAGGCGGCAATGATGCGCAGACCCTTTTTACTTAGTTCAGAATATCCCATTAAAGCTTTGCCCAAATGCCCCACTCCCACTAAAAAGCAGGAAGATATATCGTTCCAGTTCAGGCATTGCTCAATCGCCCGTATTAGTTCGTCAATCTTATGCCCTATTTTGGGAGTTCCCACTACCCCAGTGTATGCCAAATCTTTACGCACCTGAGTCATGTGAACATCGGTAAATACCGCAATCTTGGTGGCGGATACCATATTCAGTCCGGCTTTTTTCAGGCGGTAAAGGGATTCCAGGTACTGTGGCAAACGCTTCAGAGTCAAGAGCGGGATAGCTTCCATGGGTTCTCCTTACAGGCAATCATAGTGTATGGAATCGATATAATAATATCGGCTTATCCTGTCAAGAGATATCTACTCAATATTTATCGATACAGCCCTAAAGCTTTACGAAGAAACAATTTAAGTAGCTGATTTACTGTAAGGAGACATACTGCTGCTGCAATGAAAAGGTGGAATAGTGAAACAATGGGGAGTATTGTGTTGCAAGGGTTTTATGTAGAAAAGCCGAGAAGTGGGGTGTAGAGAAACACTCCGATACTGCTGAATAATTATCTTCAGCAGGATGAATATCTTGCTCTACGAAAGCTGGCTTGGGCAGATTTGGAATCTTGCTTTACACTTTATTTATGTGTATCGAGCCACTTTTGAGCGCGGGTACGCACCTTTTTAATATCTTTTGCCTTAAGTAATGCGGCTATGTTATCGATGCTTTCGTAACCATTATCCCAACTATCAGGGAAGTTTACCAACATCCAAAAATACGCCTCTTTAACGTCCTTTTTCACGCCTTTGCCTTCCAGGTAGCAGTTAGTTAAAGCAATTCCTGCATCACTAACGCCCTGCTCCGCGGATAAACTGTAATAGCTAACGGCAGTTTTGTGGTTTTGAGCAACGCCCAATCCTTGCTCATAACATTTTCCGATGCTGTATTGAGCATGGGGTTCGCCCTGTGCGGCGGCTTTATTCCACCATTCCAACGCCATGGCTAAATCTTCTTCTGAATAAAAATCCGCATAAAAATCGCCTAGCCAGTTCTGTGCTGAGGGGTTACCCCTGTCTGCTGCATCGCGCACCAAACGGTTTCCTTCAGCCAAATTTAATTTTGTTCCCCGACCGTACAAATAGGCAATACCCAAGTTAAAACTTGCATTCAGGTCACCCTTTTCTGCTTCAGCTTTCCAATTTTCAAACTGTGTCTTCTCTTGTTGGTATATTTGGTCTTCTGTCGAATTAAACGCTAACAATTGCACTTCACCAAAGGCAAAGCCAGATAACATGCATGATATTATGATATATAACCATATTTTCTTCATATGTAACTCCTTGATTTTACTCACTACATGCAACATAATTATCGTAATGATATCGTCAAGCAAAAATGTTCATACAAGGTACATATTTCTTCTAAACACTTATCTGCGTTTGCCATTAACACCACTTTCCTTGCTCTGCACCCGTGTTTTGGCGGAGACCAAAGCGTAACCATCCCATATCGTGATACGGGATAGTTAACGGATAGTTAAGGGCGGGATAAGGCAGGGTAGCTTACATGCGCTTAACGAAATACTGCCAATAACCGCTAAATCTACCTATAACAGATAGCACAGAGGCGGATAGGGCTTTTCTTAGAGGCGTGCCCCGCTTTTCCACAACAAAAAAAAGAGGAATGATGGCAAGCCAACGCATGATGCCTCCAATGCCGAATATCACTTGCTCCGGTTCCAGAATCCTGATGCCGACATCCATTTTGCCGGGATAAAAAATACCGGATGCCAGGGTGGAGAGCATCATTGCCGAGCCGGTGAGAGCAGCATACAATCCGGAATACACTTGTTCCTTGCCTTTGGCAGCGATGCTTAGCACAAAGTTGGTGGTAATGATTCCCGTTCCTGCCCACATGAAACCTGAAACTAAGCCCTCAAACCACAGGATGCTGTAGTTTCCTGCACCGGCAAAAAGCCAGAACATGGGGTTTAAACCGCCCAGAATCACACATATCTTCATTGCGCTCTTATTGCCGTAACGATCGATAAAACGTCCCCAAAAACGGAAAGAAAGCAACGAAGACACCGTGTGTATAGTACCATAAAGCTGCATCTCAAACAAGCTCATAGAAAGCTTTTTCAGCATGAAGGGTCCCCAAAAGGGGCTGCCGATTCCGATAGCAAGCATCCACCAAACACCGAAACCCAGCAGAAGCCGGAAATTCTTGTCGTGAAAAGGCTCACGGTAGCGGGAACGCAAGCCTTGATCGCCAACATTTTGCATTCTTCGCTCTGGCTGCCTTGCCAGAATGAAAAGCCCAGCCAATCCGATGAGGGTGGCAAACACGAAAATGCCTGCCAGAAACCAAGCCTGGTTTTGAGGAGTAAAAAAGCTTTCTGCATGCAGGAAACCTATGTAAAGCTGTTTAAAAGTACCTTTAGCCGATTCAAATAAATCCACGTGGAAACTTAGGATATAGCTAAACACCAAGCCCACGCTGACCAAAATCTGGTTACGCCGTGAGAAGAAACGCCCACGTATGGATAGAGGTATCAAATCGCTAATCCAGGCTATCCAGATGTTAGCTCCCATGGATTGTAAGCCCGCACTGAAAGAAAGCAAAATTAAGATGAACCAAATACCATGTTCACGAATGGGGAAAAGCAATGCCAAACCCAGGAATAGGGTGAGGATACGTCCGGCAGCAGTTATCCACACACATGCCATCTTACGTTGCCTAAGTTTGTGGGTGAGAGCCACTCCCAGCGGTTGCCAAATAGCAGAAGCCTGTCCCAAGGCACTTAGCATGCTGTAATGCATGGGCGTGGCACCCATGATTACCATTAGCTTGGTGATGAAAGAAGAGCCAATCTGCGCAAGATTGCCGTAAACCTGCGCAAAAATCCCCTCAAGTATCGAAATGCGATACCCTCTGTGGAGCAACCCGTTCTTTTTAGACATTTTGTGTGTCTTGTAGTTCAAAGAGCCTCCGCTAACATTATATCTACCTGTTTCTTACAGGCTCTTTGGACTTTACATGAAAGCGATTTGTATCTGGAGACCTTTGTACCTTTGCTAATCATATGTCCACCTATAACTTAACGGTACACTGGACTTCAGGACACACTTTCATTATCGGTAGCGGAGATAAGGCTTCGATCAAGTTCAAGAAACCAGAGCAAGTGACGCTGAAGTCCGTATTGCCTGCAAAGATAGTAACATATCATAATTAGTAACGGCGACATGAACTCCAGTCTCGCTTTCATTGTCGGTAGCGAAGGCATGGCTTTAGTTAGGTTCAAAACGCATTGATGGTGAACTATAGCCCTTACTGGTTTGAAACAAACTCTTCTATAAAAACTAGGACAGGGGTGTTATCGAAAGACTTCTCTATGGCTTTGATTACTCCCAATGCTTTCATGGCTGCGCTATCTTCTTGGCTTACAGCTCCAGAAAAGATGATTGCCGGCGTCGTTATTCCTGCTCCCCTGATCTTGGTTAACGCATAAAAGCCATCCATCCCAATTAGGTGCATATCCACTAGCAGAATATCGAATGGGGTTTGGGACATTGCAGTTAACGCTTCAGAAAGAATAGCCGCTCCTGTAAAATTATGCCCACGCTTGGTACATGCTCTCTCAAATAGAGTTCTGATTCCATCTTCATCATCCAGCATAAAGATGTTTACCGCACGTTTTTGGGTTGCGGGAGTATCTAACAAATTTCGTATTTGTATGGCTATATCCTTGGAGTTGAAAGGCTTTTGGATGAATGGCATGCCTTGGTCAACAACACCGTGAAGGACAAGCGGATCATCTGTAAAGCCGGACATAAACAGCAGTTTCTGATCAGGATTTAGCTCCAGTACTTTTTCAGATAGTATCTTGCCATTCATTTTGGGCATCACAACGTCGGTTATCAGCAAATCTGGTTTAAGTCCTTTACGGATTAGCTCCAGAGCTTGTAAGCTATCTGAGCTTGAACTTACGCTATAGCCAAGGTTCTTGATAAGCTTGGAAAAGTAGGAAAGCAGAGCCTTCTCATCCTCAACAATAAGAATATGCTCCCCTTTGCCTAAAAACCCTTTATTTTGACCATTAGGTGTGGTTTTGGTTAAGGTTTCGCTGGAAACTGGGATGAGGATGTTAAAGCAACTGCCTTTATCTGGCTCGCTGCTTACCAGAATGTAGCCATCAGATTGGCTTACAATTCCATATACAGTAGGAAGACCAAGCCCCACACCACTTCCAGTTTCTTTGGTGGTGAAGAAAGGTTCGAATATTCTGCTTAGGGTCTGTTTATCCATGCCCACGCCATTATCGCTTATACTAAGCTGCACATACTTTCCTGGCTTAATTTCAGGATGAATTCGCAGGTAGTCTTTGCTTGTAATAACATTGGATGTTTCAATGCGCAATACGCCCCCGCTGGGCATAGCGTCTCTGGCGTTTATGGCTAGATTTACCACGATTAGTTCTAACTGCCCGGGATCGGCTTTCACTGCTGCAAGAGAGGCGTCCAACACAGTATGAATCTCAATCTTCTCTCCAATCATTCTGCCCAGCATGTTGCCTAGATTGCCTAACAGTTCATTTAAATTTAGGATGCGAGGTTGCACAATCTGTTTACGACTGAAAGTTAGGAGTTGGCGGGTAAGCCCAGCCGCACGGGTTCCGGCTTTAACAATCTCTTCTACACCTTCTCTAAGATGGCTGTTTTTCGGCAAATCTTCCTGCAATTCTTCACAATAGCCCATGATTATGCTTAGGATATTGTTGAAATCGTGTGCTATGCCTCCGGCAAGCTTACCTATTGCCTCCATTTTCTGGCTGGCAAGCAGTTGTTCTTTTAGTGCCTTGCTTTCTGTAATATCTGTCATTATCCCCAGGGAACCGATTATTTTTCCATCTTCATCGGGAAGCGGAGCACCGCTTATCCTTAGCCAGATAAGCTCTCCTTTGGTGTTAGTCCCGCGAACTTCATACTCGTCTGATACCCTCTTAGTTCGAGTCTGGTTCTTGTTTATAATTAAGTCTCTATCTTCCTCAAAGATTAAGCATTCATAGCCGATCTTACCAATCAATTCCTCGGGGTTATAGCCAAAGATATCGCAGCAGCGTTGATTTATGAACTGAATCACATCATTGTTATCAACGATAATAACACCCTCTTGCATAGTATCGAAGAGCAAGCGGTATTTGTTATTAGCATCGATAAGCTTCTGTTCAGTCTCTTTATGCTCTGTAATATCCCAAGCCACGGCAATGATAGATATCAGCTCTCCGTTATGGTCAAATACCGGGGCAGTATTAGCCGTAAGCCACCTCCAAGAGCCATCTTTGTGGCGAATACGATACTCTAAGCCAGTTTGCTTTTCTTTGGTGATAGCTGCTTGCTTTAGATACTTCACGCAGTTATCGTAATCGTCTGGATGTACTGCGTCCTTGAATGAAAAATGCTTTTCAAGCTCATCTTCACTGTAGCCAAGTAATTTAACTCGGTTGGAGGTAATGGAAAGAAACTCTCCCTCAGAAGATATGGAGGCAATAGTCCCATTTGCTATCTCA
>JAQUJJ010000242.1 GCA_028681035.1 Candidatus Cloacimonadota bacterium | reverse complement strand
ACAGTTATCAGCATACAACAGACAACAGACAACACTCAGCACACAATATACAGAACATACAAACAAATTACTCAGATATAAAAAAACAGATTAGTTATGAGAAAATCATTAGTTAGTTTAACACTACTACTAGTTGCTGCAACAGCCTTTATCAGTTGCAAAAGCAACAAAAAAGCCGACAGCGACCTTCCACGTGTTGCCATTGCAGGCTTAGCAATCGAGTCGAGCACCTTCTCCCCAGCAGTAACCCATGCCGAAGCATTTCGTACACGCCGTGGAGAAGATATTTTTGGCTACTACCCATTCTTTTCAGAAGATTCAACCCTCATACACGAAGCCCAATGGCTACCCACCCTGCGTGGACATGCCATGCCAGGCGGAATTGTAACACGCGAAGCCTACGAAACATTGGTGCAAGAGACACTAGAGCGACTAGAAGCAGTGTTGCCCCTCGACGGCTTGTATTTCGATATCCATGGAGCTATGAGCGTACAAGGATTGGACGACCCTGAGGGAGACTTCATCGTTCGCATTAGAGAAGTAATTGGCACAGACGTAGTTATATCTACCTGCATGGACCTACACGGAAGCGTGTCGCCCCGATTGGCACAAAACACCGACCTCATCACCTGTTATCGTTTAGCACCCCACGAAGATGCTATCGAATCGAAACGAAGAGCCGTTAGCAACCTCCTATCGCGCCTCAAAAGCGGAAAAGGAAAACCCAAATACAAAGCTTGGATACCTGTACCCATCCTCTTGCCAGGAGAACAAACCAGTACACGCATCGAACCAGCAAAAAGCCTCTACGGAGCCATCCCCTCACTCATCGACAAAGACAATATGATAGACGCCTCCATCTGGATGTCGTATCCATGGGCTGACGAACCACGCAACCATGGTGTAGTAGTGGCTTATGGCGACGATAAAGAAGCAGTAGGCAAAGCAGCAGAACAACTAGCAGCACACTTTTGGAACGTTAGAGAAGAGTTCGACTTTGTAGCCCCCACCACCACATGGGACAGAGCCCTAGAGCAAGCCCTAGCAAGCAACGTACAGCCATTTATCATAAGCGACATGGGCGACAATCCCACAGCTGGAGGTGCAGGAGATGTTACATGGACAGTTACAGAAGTTTTAAACCACCCCGCATTTAAAAAAACCGATAGCAAATCGGTTATCTACGCCTCTATCCCTGGAAAAGATTTTGTAGCAAAAGCAGTAGAACTAGGTGTAGGCGCACAAATTGATGCCACTGCCGGAGCAGAAGTCGACGATCGTTTTGCCCCACCCGTTCGTATCAATGGCACCATTACAGCTATCGAACATAGCGACAATAGCGATCAAACAGAAGTAGTAGTAAAAGTTGGCAATGTATCGGTAATTGTTACCAAAAACCGCATGGCTTATCACTACGAAAATGCATTCACACGCCTGGGGCTCAACCCTAGAGAGACAGATATCCTTATCGTAAAAATTGGATACTTAGTTCCAGAACTCTACGATATGCGTGCCGATTGGGTAATGGCACTAACACCAGGAGGTGTAGATCAAGACCTACTACGCTTGGGTTACGAACGCATCAATCGCCCCATGTATCCATTAGATAGAGATATGGAAGACCCAGACCTTAGTGCAAGGTTTATTCCTGTGTCTGATGAGATATTACGTTGATAATGAAGAATTAAGAATGAAGAATTAAGAATGAAGAACTAAGAGATAAGAACTAAGAGATAAGAACTAAGAGATAAGAACTAAGAATGAAGAGATAAGAATGAAGAAGTCTGTTTAACAGTTGTAAAACCGCTAAACAGACCCTTCACTTCTTACCCTTTACCCTTCACCCCTTACCCCTTACCCTTCACCCCTTACCCCTTACCCCTTACCCTTCACCCCTCACCCTTTACCCATTAAAATAATGACAAAAAAAGAACGCTACACCCACGTAATCAATTGGTTTAAAGAAAACGCCCAATCCTCTGAAACAGAGCTAGATTACCAAAACAACTATCAACTGCTGATAGCTGTAATACTATCGGCACAGTGCACCGACAAGCGTGTCAACCTTATCACCCCTGCACTATTCGAAGCCTTTCCCACACCCGAGGTAATGGCTGCATCATCACAAGACGAGATTTTCGAATACATCAAATCGTGCTCCTACCCCAACAACAAAGCAAAAAGCCTATTAGGAATGGCACAAAAACTAGTAAGCGACTACGATAGCCAAGTGCCATCAGATTTCGACTCGCTCATCACCATACCCGGAGTAGGACGCAAAACAGCCAACGTGATGCTCTCTGTAGCCTTCGACACACCCGCAATGGCTGTTGACACACACGTATTTAGAGTAGCCAATAGAATAGGACTCACCACCAACTCCAAAAACGCCCTACAAAGCGAACGAGAGCTAGTAAAACACATACCACACGAACTATTGTCCGTAGCTCATCACTGGCTCATCCTACATGGCAGGTACGTTTGCGTTGCTCGTAGTCCAAAGTGCGACGAGTGTGGATTGAAGCAGTGGTGTAAGTATTATCATAAAAACATGGGAGCAAAGGATAATGATTAATGGTTAATTGGTTAATTATTAATGAGGTGGTTTTGGTGCTATTGTAGATATTATTGAGCTGGGGTATAGCCATTGTCATTCTGAACAAAGTGAGAGGGCATTGCGGCTAGAGTCCGCATTGACCATTGGTTATAGAAATTAGTGAACAGCAACCGCTCCCGCACGATTGTATCGTGTGGGCTTCATGTAGAGTAAAGCCAAAATCATTGTCAACCAAAGCCTTTAAATCTGTCGAAGGGTCAATTAAATCAATTGTCAATTGTCAACTGTCCATTGTCAATTCAGCATCTCCCATACTTCATCTCCACCCCTTTACTATCATACTTCTTCCTCTTAGCCGTCACACTCTCCATCCCCACCCTATACACATTCGTCCTTTTCAGTCCCGCACCAATAGCCGTATCAAAATACTTCATCTTACTAGGAGTATACTTCTCACAAATCAATCGCATAGCCCCAATCTTCTCCTGCTCATCCTCCACCAGCTCCACCATGCCCGTCACAATAGCCGACTCAAACTCGGTAGTAAACACACTACTTATCAACTTCACAGCCTTGGTAGCATCCTTGTTCATCTCCTCCAGTTCGTCGTGGCTATAATTCTCGGGTATTCTCTTATCCCCCACAAACACAATACTCACATGGGCGTTGTGTGCCAACACCTCCACCTTTCTGCCCTGTTTAGCAGAGTGGAAATACAACACATTGCCCCTCCTCACTATCGATAGCGGCACACCATAAGGTTTCTCTCCATCCATCATGCTCACCACGCCGTACTCGGCTTTATCTATTACTTCATGAGCAAATTCTATAGGCATTTCTCGGTCTTTTCTTCTCATTTGGGGTGTGTGGTTTTTATTTATATTCATTTTAAAACTCATGGTAGCTTTAATTTTCACATAAATGTAATAATAAGCACTTTCAAAACACACTATTTTTACATAAATGTGTGTTTAAGCATGTTTTCCTCCTTTCAAAAGGCTTATTCTCTCTTCTTTCATCCCTTCATCATTATCCAACTCTTTAAAGAGAGATATATAAGTAAAGCACGGCATTCGTCTATAGCTTTCTATTATGCTTTTGCAAAATCTTATTAAATGCTTATTAGATGTACACAGTTCAATTACAACAACATGATGCGTTGGTAGATAAGTTGGAAGTCTCCCTTTCATTTCATAATAGCGTATATTTTTATCATCCAACACCTGTTGCAGTTTCTTATAATCAAACTCAATACCCCCATCTTTAGAAACACCACAGTCTCCGAAAATAACAAACACACCCCCATATTTTTCTTCTATTGCATCTATTAAAGCCAATGTTTTATTGAAAGATACCTTAGAGTAGTCGATTGTATTATTCTTATATTTTTCCAACGCATCTCTGTTTTCTATTATATCAGAGCAACGAGTCTGATCCAACTCATCATCATTGCAATAAAGATATTTATAGTGCTGACATACACGATAATATATATCTGAATTCATACCAGCATATCCAGGTATAGTGAAATCAATATCATGGTAATAACAGTTAAAACCATCAAAATTTACACCTCTACAAAACTCAGTAAACTCATTTTGCTCATCTTCCCACACCTCAAACAGTAGAGTCTCCTCGTACTTATACTCAAGCTCCTTTAACTCCTCTTCATCATAATCTTTAAAGGGAACAATA
>JAQUJJ010000069.1 GCA_028681035.1 Candidatus Cloacimonadota bacterium | reverse complement strand
TGACCTATAAGTTCTATACAGAACTACAGAATGAGATTGCCCCTGTGGCAAAGCTCGCATGTAAAACTAAACTATTTTTTCTAAAGAAAAGTAGTTTGAATAAATCGACTTCTGCGCTTTAACATAGCCTTATATAGCCTAAATACCATATATTGCTAACTTTTCGGCATATTGGGGTTCTGTGCCTAAATCACGGGGTATTTTTCATGTAAAAACACAGCATCATGTGCTGCAACATAGTGCGGTTCTGAGACCGCACCTACGTTTTTAGATCGTCCTTATCCTCAAAAATAGAGGTATAGAGACCCGATATCTACAATGCAAATATAGCTTGTTACAATTACTGTATTCTTAGTCCCACGATAGTTATATCATCCCGCTGCTCATGATAGGCGAGCATAGTGTCTATCCGCTCATTTAGCTGGGTCTGCTGCTCAGGAAGAGGCTGCTCTGCCAAGCTGGATACCAATTCCAGCCAGGCGGGTTGTCCCAAACGCCTTCTCTTATCATGGCGCGGGGCTGGTTGGTCTATGATGCCATCGGTATAGAGATAGAAACGGGAATGGGCGCTATAGCTAAGCTGCTGCTCGGTGAACTGTAACTCCTGATGCCATTTTAAGCCGCCAATACCATAGCGATTCCCACGTATATGCGCCATTTGATGGGTCGCAACGTCATAATTTAGCAGATGCAAGCCAGCACCACAGAACACCAGTTGCTGCGCTGCCTTGTCTATCCTTAACAGCGAGATTTCTATGCCATCCTGCTGAGTGTATGCCTTGTCTTGATGCAGGGTAGAGCCGATTCTGCGGTGTAGCTCGCTAAATATCTCCGCCGGCTGGCGCATGCCACGGTCGTGCACCAAATGCTCCAGTAGCGAATTCACCGTCATGGAAAGCAGCGCACCGGGCACACCATGCCCTGTGCAATCTATCACGGCAAACATCAGCTCGCCACTATCCAAAGTGTGCAGCCAGTAAAAATCACCGCCAACGATATCCCGCGGCTTCCAGATGATGAAGTGCTCTTTGAAAGCCAGTGCCAGGTCCGATACCTGCGGCAAGATAGATTTCTGGATTAGCGAAGCATACTCGATGGATTCCTGGATATGCCGCTGCTTCTCTTGCAGCTCACTCGTCCGCAGCGCAGCGGTCTGCTCCAAAACCTCTGTGCGTCGATTTAACTGCCGTATCCGCAAACGGTATAGATAGCGAACAAGATAAGCCAGCAGCAGGACATAGCTAAGAAAAGCCCACCATCTGCCATACAGCGGCGATTTGATGACGAAGAACGCACTTATAGGCTTGCACTGCAAACCCGTGTGCGAAGTGCCATAAACCTGAAACTCATAACGCCCTGGCGGCAGCTTGGGATACTCTATCTGCGGGCTGTAATCGCGCTGTTTCCAGTCCTTTTCGTAGCCCAAAAGCCGATAGCTAAGCTTAACCCGTTCGGGAAACATGGAGTTCAAGATATCCACGGGGATGATGATGCTATTTTGCTTGTAGTTAAACTTGTTTGCGATAGCTGAAGAATACTTTACCCCGTTGGCAGTTAGCCAGGGTATCATCATCGTGGAGCCTTCTTCCTGAGGGGCAAAACTATAGATACCAGAACGGGTAACTAAGAAGTGTTTGCCGTCCACTTCGTACATGTTTAACAGGTCTTCCGGTAAGCCATCCCGACTGGTGAACACAAAGCTCTGGTGGGTAGTAAGTGAGAATCTGATTAAGGCACTATCATAAACCAGCCACAGGTCATTATTATCCCGATTTACACTTTTCAGATTACCATACAGAGGCTTATCACCCGTAGCAAGCTTATCCCAAACACCTTTATACTCATAATAAAGCATCTTGTCTATTAGCTGGAAATAGCAATCGTAATCTATAAAAAGCTCATAATTAGGAAGATAGTTGCCACTAAGCGGGAACACAAAATCACTCTTGTCCTGCTTTACATCTCTATCATAGTAGTCGCTTATCCTCAGAGCCTTAACTTTTTCTTGTTTATCTATATAAACTATCTTAGTTTTGTCTATCCATTTGTCCTGCACTTTGAACGCCCTTACCCAGTTTGGCTTCTCGTAAACCTTATTTGCTTTACAATCATAAAGCAAAGCAGCAGAGAGGAATTTATCAGGTGGATTACCGCTTAGGACAGTTTTTTCAGGGGGTAAGGGAGGATTGTCATAAAAGGGTAGAGTTTCGGAAAGCTCTCTAGACCCATTTTTATTGTTTGTTATCTCGTATTCGCTGGAAGGGATAAAAATCGTTTCTTCATCCACTAAGTTGAAGGATAAGCTTTTGGGTAAATCATCCCTCACTATACGCTGTGTATCCAGAATCTCGTACCAGGGCTGTGTAATCGCCTTAATATTGCCTGTAATAGAAGAATCTGGACTTTGCAGGGAATAAGTTAAATCCTTATTCTGAAAAAACGCTGCTTCATTAAAATAACTCGCGCTTAGCAGCTTATCCAGACTTGATTGGCTAATAACCTTGCCGGTTGATAGATTGATTCTTTCAATACTAAGATCTTCGCCATCTTTAATAACTAGCTCAAGGAGAGATTTCTCGTTGCTGGTGTGCTTTTCTATCAATTCACCACTTAATAGTAATTCCTTGATGCTTCCGGAGCAATTTATAAGCAACCGTGTATCAAGGTTCGACCTAGGCGCTTCCCACTCTCTAATAGCTATAGCAGTATCCCATTTTGTATGGAGTAAGGATGAACCACTATATACACTCATTTTAGGGTAAGAGTACACCTTTTCTGTCGCAGATACCATGCTTAGCCTGAGAAGATCATCTTGGCCAACCAATAAGACACTGTTATTGTTTACATTATAGTCCAATATAGAAAGGGATAAAGCCTCATCTGCCACTTGCAGCGTCTGGCAAGTATTTTTCGCCACGTCAATCAGATACACCGTATGCAGTCCAGTGAGCTTCGGGTCGGGCAGGACATACACAATATTGTTCCCTTTATATAGATTTTGTCCTCTTCTATATACGCTCGAGGTGTTCAGCTCAGGTGTAATCACAGGGATCATGTAGCTTAAGCCCGGCACTACTTTCAAGAGCTCTTCCGAGACAGAATAATTTTGATGTATTGTCAGCCAGCCTTGTTTATAGCTAATATGGTAATTACGGTCTGTACGGTAATTGGGGTAATAGTATTCAGGTTGTGGATAACCAAGTTCTTCGATAAACAAAGTATCAGCTCTGCTATAGGCAATCACCTTATGAGGAGAACCCAAAGAACTGTTGCAATATAAGAGCTTACAGTTTTTAAGGATATTCTGACAAAAAGCACCTTTGGAGGCATCCAATTGATAGCGGTATTCAGTTCCTCGAAAAACGATTGAGACCTCAGATTGTGGATTAATCCAAAAAACAGGAGAAAATTCAAGCTTGCCTTGGAAAAAAAGTTTGTGCCTCTCCGCCTTAGTAAGGCAGGGAAGGGTCTCTATACCGGCAGCGGAATATCTGCTGATGTTAAAATCTTCCTCAGGAGCGATAAAGCAAGCATTGTTTTTCCCATCTCTATAATATTTATAATAATGCAACAGGTATAATCTATTTTTATTATCCACATAACACTCCTGTTCTTCCCATTTACTTAAAGAAGACTGATCTCTGTTTGGTCTATAAATAAATAGACCTTCATATATATCATAAGTGGTGGAAATCCGAATGTAAGCCCACTTGTCATAGTTCAATACAGCATAGCCTTTGGTACCTACTGCCAGCAGTTTGCCGTTTATCATCCTACATTCTCTTATTCTGTCATCCTTTGGGAAGGCATACTTCAGCAGTTTATAGCCATTCCAGCGGTAGAGGTAATGCTTACCAGTAAGGTAGATGCGTTTGTCATTATCCTGGGTTAGAGAACTATCTAACAAAGAATCTCTTTCAGTAGCAGGCAATTGGGCTAAAACATCCATAAAAGAACTACCATTGAACCTGTGGACTTGAGCACCATCGGTTACTATCCACAAGTAGCCAAAGTTATCCACCATAGTGCTATAGTAATTACCTTTCGGTGCTCCGTCATTGTAGCTAAAGAGGCGGTAGTTTTTGGCTTCACTCTGTATTTTCTGGTATTGTTTCAGGATATCTGTTTGCGGGCTTTGGGCTGCCTGGGTGAAAGCCAGCAGCAGCAAGGAAAAGATGATAACTGCGCCTATTATAGATTTTGGCATGGGTACTGCTCCTTTTGGGCGGGAATTGGTGTAGTTCTAGGGGTAGCAATTGGGGTGGCAAACTCCGATTTGCTACAGCTCTCACAGGGAGCTATCTTGAAAGCAGCCCCGCTGCGTCTGGCAATTCGGAGATTGCCAGCCCAATGATTGGCATCCCCAAATAAACTCTCTTTTGTCTCTTTAGCTCTTTTACTCTTTGTTAATTAGTCTTTTCTCTGCTTTTCTCTGTGTTCTCTGCTTTTTCTCTGTGTTAAAAAGAAAGCTATCACTTACCC
The DNA here is from genome assembly GCA_028681035.1 of Candidatus Cloacimonadota bacterium. The sequence goes on along the minus strand of JAQUJJ010000069.1, from coordinate 13,545 downwards.
AAAGATTCAGTTTAGCAGCAACGGCGTGCTGCTCTACACCGTCTCTTTGCTCTTTTACTCTTTGTTAATTAGTCTTTTCTCTGCTTTTCTCTGTGTTAAAAGGAAAGCTATCACTTACCCAAAGATTTAGCTTAGCAGTTTAATTAGTTCTTCGGTGCTTATTTTGCTTTTGTCGTAGCGAATCAGCAGACCTTTTTCTTTATCTTCTATCACCACTTCCTCGCTGGATAAAACTTCCAAAGACGAGAATACTTCATAAGCCAATTGGGTTTTGGTAAATCCTTTCAGTTTCAGTTTTTTAGCTTCGGAGCAGTGGAAGTAGTTTCGCAGCAGCCCCCAAGTATCGTGAGAGATGAATATCTGGTCTGCCTGAGCTGCTGTTTGCAGCCTACTGGCAAGGTTTACCGGAGAGCCGATGATGGTGTATGCCATATATTCGCTACTGCCAAAATTACCGGCTGAGACATAGCCTGTAGAGATTCCCATGCGGATATGCAAGGGATCGCAATAACCCAAATGGAACCATTGTTTTTGCAATTCGCTCATCTTTTGGCGCATGGCAAGCGCCATGTTCAGGCAGCGGTTTGCGTGGTCAAAATCGTCCGTTAAGTCTGGGTCTCCAAAGAACACCAGTATGGCATCGCCCATGTATTTATCCAGCGTGCCGCCATATTCATTGATGATATTGGTCATTTCTTCTAAGTAGCTGTTCAGGATGGCAGAAAGAGCTTCCCCTTCCATATTTGCGCTATGCGTGGAGAAATCCACGATATCGGAATTGAAGATAGTTAGCTTTACCCTTTTAGTTTGGTTTAGCTCCACCTTTTCTTTGCCGGAGGTAATCTTACGGTATAAAGGGGGAGAGACATAGTGCGAAAGCCGTTCCTTCAGGTTATTCAGGCGTTTTTGTTCTCTATCGCTGAGGCGGGTAAGCTTGCTGATTTGGTTTAGTAAGTCTGCATAGCCAGAGACTAATTTAGCGTATTGAGAAGCTTGAACGGCGCCTTGTTCAGCGGCTAAGGAGATAGTTTCCTTTGCCTCAGCAAGTAGATCTTCTTCTTTCCAGAAGATGTTTTTATCGTAGGAACTCATGCTGCTATTCAGCTAGTCTTTTTCGGCTACAATTTCGTAAGGGAAGCTTACGTCTTCCAGAAACATTTCGCAGTTTTCCAGCATCTCCATATCCCCATCTACATAGAACCAGGCAAGCTTCACACTGTGCCCTGCCAGATGGTAGTTAGACAGCCTATTGATAATCTCATACATCATTTTGCTGCTGGAGGTATTCTGCCACTCCACGCGTAAATCCACCTTTAGCTTTCTGTTTTCCTGCTTAAAATACTGTTCTATCCGCTCAATAAGGGGCTGAAAGACCTCCATGGCGTTTTCGGGATAGGATTCGCCGCTGATACGCAGATAATTATCGTTAACCATGAACTCAATTTGGGGTGTTTGTTTGGTTTGGGCAATAATAAGGTTTTCCATTTTTTAGTCCTCCACTTTCACGAAAATCTTTAGTTCGAAGAACACATTGCCATCTTGCAGGGGGGAAAAGCTGTATTCCATGGGTCTATCGCTTTTCCTTGCCACTTCATACAAGCCCAAACCGGCACTGCCATTGGCGGTGAGAATGCCTTGTTTAAGCTGTTGATGATAGCTTTTGGTAAGCTCTTCACGGCTAAGGCTGTTGATGTGCCGCAGCCTTTCTTCGATGCTAATTGCTTCGGTGGGGCTTACGATATTGCCTGAAAACACCAGAAACAGGTTACATTCGGTTTTCCCGATGCCGATTAGCCCTATGCCCGTGGTTTTGCTACTTTCGTCCATATAGGCTTTTTCGCTGGAGTATTTCAGTATATTATGGGCAGCTTCCACCAGTACGGAGAAAACACGGCGGACTACCTTGGCATCGCAATCGTCGCTGTGCAGTTTTTCTTTTATTGTTTCGCCCAGAGAGATAAGCACTTCTTGGGTAACCGGACCCTTGTAAGAAAACTGGATTTGGCTATCATGCATCAAACGGTAGATGGCATGAACGTCGAAATTTGCGCTCATATAAGTTCCTTTATTACGCAGTTTTTTACAGTAAAATTAGCATAATGAAACCTTGCAAAATTATCAAGTTTTATCTTTGCAGGCTGAAGATTTAACTTGACGAAATGGCGCATATATATAGCTTCGAAGAAGAGGAAATAGCTTTATGAATAAACAGTTTAACATAGAACACTGCCACATCCGTCTGGCAGTAGAACAGGATACCGAAGACCTTATCGCCATTGCACGTGGCATTTGGGGAGGCAGCGATTATTTACCCAAGATGTTAGCCATGTGGATAAACGAACCATACTTCTTTGTATGCGAATATCAGGGCAGAGTAATAGCATGCATCAAGCTGAGTTTGTTTCCAGACGAAGTATTGTGGTTCGAAGGTTTACGGGTGCACAAAGCATTTCAAGGCAAGGGAGTAGGCACTTTACTAAACAAGGAAATGTTCCGCTTTGCTGCCGGATTAAAAGCAAAAAACCCGCAGCTTAGCTTTGAATTCTGCACCTATTACCAAAACGTGGAAAGCCTACATTTAACCCAAAAGCTGGGCTTCAAAAAGGTGCAGGGCTTTTATGTGTTAGATAGATATGGATTAAAGCGACAAAGCGAGCCTAAGATATTGACAGATTACGATATGAGCATCTTCTCCCTGTACCCGGCTTACATTCCCTGTGGCTGGCAAACCTTGCATAATACCCCCGATGCCCTAAGCATCATCAAAGAACGGGCAATTGTGTTTAAAACTCCCCAAGCACGCTATTTAGCAGGCGGCATAACGGAGAGATGTATTGCTTTGCTCTCTCCCCCACCTTCTGATTTGCTTGCTGAACTGCCCTACTTTCAGTATTTTTTTTCCCCATTAAAGCACTATGGGCTAATTGTACCGACTAATTATCGCCGCTATTTACCAAAGCTGAAGGCAGCGGGCTTCAAGTTTTGGGACAAGGAAACTAAGCCTGTAGAAAACATGTTAGTTTTAAAGGTAGGATAAAGTGCTGGCGTGCTGCTGCTAAACTTCCAGTTTATTCCCCATTACTGTAGTCCTTGCCACAATGTAGTTAGCAGTATAGCGTAAAGCTTGCAGATGTGGCAACGACTCCAGACACGCATCGTTTTCAAGATAGCTGCGGCAAGGCAGCACTGAAGTTTAATAATATCTGAACCAAATGTATAGGGTAGAGATTAGCATCGAGTTTGCAGTAAACACCACTCCAATTTTGGTGAAGTCCTTAAAGGTTATTACATAGCCATTACGGTTAGCAATCCCCACCGCCACTATATTGGCAGAAGCCCCAATCAGAGTTCCATTGCCTCCCAAGCAAGTTCCCAAAGCCAGAGACCACCACAGCGGGTGCATTTTAGTGGGATCGCCTATAAGCACCGTCAGCTTTTCTAACATAGGAATCATGGCTGCCACGAAGGGTACATTATCTATAATCGCAGAAAATATGCCAGACATCCACAGGATAACCATTGCAGTAGTCTTAGGTTCTCCACGAGTGATACGAATAACAGAATTGGCAATCATATCTATAAAACCAGTCTGCACCAGCGACTCCACAATCATAAACAAACCGATAAAGAAGAATATCGTGATCCAATCTACATCTTGAGTAAGCACTTTTTCCACTTTCTTGCGGCTGTTAACTGCCACCAGCAGCAAACCAGCAGCCATAGCAATAGTTGCTGTTTCAAGTGCCAGCACCTTCTGCAAACTGAAGGCAATAATCATTAAAGCCAACACAAACAGGGAGAAATAGAGCAATCTTTTGCTTTTTATCAGGTGTTTATCGTTATATTCCATCAGTTTGGCGCGATTCTGGTTGCTTACCACCATGCTATTTCGATACAGCAGATAGATTATTCCCAGGCTGCTTGCCACAATCGCCAGCACAGGAAGAGTTAAGTTTAGAATAAAATCCATAAAGCTATAATCCGTGGCAGAACCAATCAATATGTTGGGAGGATCACCAATCATAGTAGCCGCACCGCCCATATTTGAAGCAATCGCCATTGTGATAATAAATGGCGCAGGGCTTATCTTCAATTCTGCGGCAAGCAGCATAGCAATCGGCACCAAAATCATAATCGTGGTTACACTGCCCAAAAAGGCGGATATCACAGCCGTAGCCACAAACATAAACAGCATAATACGCACAGGTTTACCGTGGGCAAGCTTGGCGGTTTTGATGGCAATAAACATAAACAGACCAGTTTCCCGCATCACCGAAATCACCAGCATCATCCCAATCAAAAAGAATATCACGTTCCAGTCTATTGCGGCAAAAGCAGTATGCTGGTTAACAATTCCCATAAGCACTATAATAAAACCGCCAATCATGGCGGCAAGCATCTTATTTATCCACTCTGTGATGATAAGTACGTAAGTAGCAGCAAACACTGCCAAGGCAAGTAGCATCAAGTGCATAGTACTACGCCGTCACAATCTTGCGCAAGATGTCCATAGCGGTAACCAAGCCCACTAATTTCCCATCTTTAACAACCGACATGTAACGTTTACGACTGCCAATCATCTCAAAAACAGCCTCAATCACAGAAGCCTCCGGATGGAGAACCTTGTCATCTTCGCTCATGATATCTCCAACTTTCACGATATGCTCCCTATCAAACAAATTCTCCAAAGGCTCATAGGACATCAGGAAATTCACATTATCCAGCATCATCAAGTATTCTGGAATACCAACTTTTAACACATCCAATATGTTCACTTCACCTATGTATTTCCCATCACTGTCAACCACCGGTAATCCTGCAATATGCTGTGTATTCATCGCATTGTTCAGTTCATGCAGAGTGGCATCTGGCAATATGGAAATAGGGTCTTTAATCATTATGTCTGAGATACATATGTCTTTTTTAATCTCCACGCCCATTTTCTTCAGATGCTGAAACACTGCATGTCCATCGTTGGCTGTGAACAAGGTTTGCATTGCTTGCGTATCCTTGGAAAGTTTTAGCAAGGCAGCCACCATGTTCAAATACAGTTTGGAGCTGGTTTTGTTGGTGATTATTAGTACTACCCACGACACTGATATTCCTTCCATCTCAATCGGGTTTTGCAGAAAAGCCATTGCCACAATGGTATCCTGAAAGTCCTCCATGCGAACATGGGGTATCGCTATTCCTGTGGAATAAGCCGTGGGGGCTTCTTCATCCCGCTTCAATAACATTTCATAAAGCTCTAGCCCGCATTGAGGCAAGGAGTTATGACGGCTTACTCTCTCCACCAGGTCCTTATACACCTGCTGTTTAGTTAGGATTCTGTGCTCTACACAAATATCCCGAGCATCGAGATAGCTAACTAACTGCATTTCTTACCCCTCTTTTCCATATTGGAGATACTATATTTGTTTCACTTTTTTAGTCAACTCTTATTTCGCTCTGGCATAACTTAGAAATACAGCAATCATTTTGTTTACGTACTCTGCCATAATCATGATATAGCTTATCACCAAGATCGTAAGTGTTATAGCCATGTGAAGCATAGTTCACCTCAATTTACTCACCTTAAAATCTGAACATCTGCTGCTATGGGTAACCTGAATCAGATTTACTTAAAAACACAGTAGCTTACGATATTCCTTTCGTATATTATACTCATTCTTTGTAAGTTACTGAAATTGGTCAACTAAATTGTGCTTAAATCAGGCATTCCCCCGTTTTTTACTTTAGTTCTCGTTTTACGACTGTCGTTCCCGCGGATGCGGGAACGACAAAAACGGGGGGATGCGTGAATTGTGCTTAAATGTGCGCATACAATAAAAACGGAAAGTAAGAAAAGTGAAACTAGCTAGTGTCGCGCCGAACATAAGCAGACGCCACAGACGTTACTTAGCTACTTGAACAAGCGAGATGCCTGTTCTTTCTTGCTTATCCGATGCTGTTCTGAACCCGCATTAATCCTGAACTGATCTGGTTCACACCCGATGAGATCCCGATCGGACCCCGATGAGACCCCGATCAGACAAGCAAGTAAGGATAAGGATACTAGGACAAGTGAAATAGTTCACACACACACAAATATTGAGCACTCAGTCATCAATAAGAGAACACCTGCGAACTAGTGTCACCAATCCTAACATTATGTAACAATTGCAGTTGTGAAATTAAAACAAGGGCACAAATCTAGTTTTACAAGAAATTTTAAGTTTTTTTACCTGCTGTTAGTAGAAATATTTCAACACTGCCTTCATGCAGAATAGGGGCTTATCAGGCTTGTAGCTTATCATAGTGGAATTTGGGTGTGATATAAACCCTCACTGAAAACTTCAATTTTAATCACCAAAACTTCAAATCACAGGAATGCTGGTAAATCTGGTCAGTTTGGGCTTGGACTTTTAATCACCATTTCTTCAAATTTAATCACCGTTTCTTCAATTTTAATCACTGAAAACTTCAAGCTTTTATCACCGAAAACTTCAAACTTTAATCACTGAAAACTTCAAACTGGTTTCGAACATTTGAGAGAGGCTTGGCGAAAAGAAAAGTTGAGAGTATTGTGTGGTATCCCCCACACAAAAACGATATGACATTAAGTATTACTATTGTTCTATGATTTAGGGTTAACTCGCCGGTATGCTAGTCGATAGTCATAAATATCATTATCTCAAATGTTATGAATAGGGTTTCAGTTTTCATGGGTTTCTTCTCTTGACCATACGATCCCGCAATACTTGCACTGATAAGTATGCAATACTTTAGAATAAAATACTTGTACAGTCTCTTCCCTCTCTATAGTATTGGTTTGCTGACCATTATTATCTTTTACTATATCAGTTCTCTTAATCGTTTTAGAACCCATCCATCTATCGAGAACTTTAGAATTGATTTCTTTGGCTGCCCACATCCTACCGCACTTTTTACACTTTCTTGCAAAACCATCAAACAAACGAAGCAATAATATTACTGCTAAGATTATCAATATTGGTACAACGAAATTGATAAGTCCCTCATCATTAGCAGTTTGTTTTTCATGTTCAGTGGCTGATGTGTCAAGATGATCGGAGTCATCATAACTCACATCTGACTTTTTGCTTTTTTGTTTATTTTTACTGATCGGTTGTTCTTCACCAGTTATCATGTTGTCACTTTGTTCATATGTCGCTGATAAATGTGTTGAGACTGTATCGCTTTTAGAAACACTATCTAAAGAATCAACTATCAGTTGATTTTGAAATGAGTCCGTTTGCTGAGCGATTTCTACAGAGTGAAGTGTGCCCGTAATGACGATTAAAAAGATAGCATATAGCCAGTATTTCATAATATACTCCATCAGAATCAAGTTAAGTATGCCAGTTTTTCATGATACTGTACTTAATCTAGCGTACATTCTTGAGATATTCTCGCAAGATAGTCCTATACAAGTTCTAAAAGGATATGACTACCTGATCACAACTACTGATAATGCATCCCACAATATAGTGTATGCAGTCCACAATCTATGATCTTTAGGCCTGTAAATCTGTCAATGTAGATTATCGAAAGTACTTTATCGTATTGTACACAAAGGACTTGACCACGGTTGCGACTGGTTATATGTAGAACCCATTAATCAACAGTCGGGTAACCGAGAAAGGAGATCAATATGAACAAGCAAAACAAGAATGACAAAGAGCAGGCAGAGACATTGAAACTTGGGGTAGGCATGAAAGTAATCGAGATGGATATGAGTGGCTACGATGACCCTGATATGATTTCAGATCGTCCGGATCAGGACGATCCATTCGAGGGTGAGTTTCACTATAAGAGCTGGTGGAATCAGTTCCGGGGACCCTGGCTACAATCGGAGAAAATGACGGCGGAAGAGATCAAGTTCAAGGCTGATGATGCCTGGGAATGCGGAGACTACAAGGAAGTGATCAATCTGATGGCAGAACTGATCTGCAGACTCGAAAAGGAATAATCAATCACAATCCTAATCTCCTAACCCGGTTCGCCGGGTTTCTCTCTTGGGCTTAGTAGGGTAAGGCTATCAGTTGGTACTTGGCTTCCGGAGCATCGAATACTTGTCCTATGCCTATTGTTATGGTGATCTGAGTGCCATCTTGTTTGATATCTGCAATGTAGAGGAAGCAATTGCATAGGTTGGTTAGGATGACGTGTGGTATGATGTCGTATTCTTTATCAAGCTTGTGACTGATGAAGCGATCGTCTCTGATGCTGGCTGGACAGCTTTGAGTCTGGTCTCCTATGCCATTGTTCTGATCCTGTAGCTCGTGGATGATCTTGGATAAGCTGAGGACACTATTTCCAAGGTGGTTGGCTGAGACAGAGCCATTGGCGAGTTTACTTCCTGTTATCACTCCATCTAAGAGATGATTGCCATAGATGCAGTTGTTCTGCAAGCCTCTGGCATTAAGCTTTCCGATAGTACAGGTCTTACCACTGAAGCTGCCATTAGTGTTGCCACGATCATCCCATAACTCGTAGAAGCCGCAGTCCTGCTCGGTTTCGATGATACATTCATAGTAACCGGAGGCTTGGTGATTCTCAGCGAGTCTAATGCCATTCTGCCAGTCTGCTCCGGGTCTGATCAGACGGATATCCACTCCCGATTGAGGTTTGCGGACTCCATCTTCCATTGTATAGTAGCTTACACCATATTTGAACATTGTATCTCCTGTTTGGTTTTAGCTGTTAGTGACAGTATCTCCATCGTCATCGATGATGATGATATTGAAGTCGATGTAGCCGGGTGAGCCTATGTATCTGGATTCAAGACTGAGCTTGATTTTAGTAGGATATTCATGCAGATCATCCGGACACTTGGGCAGTTGACTTATGGTTACGGGGAATTGGCTGTTGATAGTATTATAGGCATTGTATTCCAGATATAGATTACCTGTAGCGGTGATGAAGCTCATCAGAGTATAGTATTCATCTGGATTGAGCGTTGCCTGCAGTTCAAAGGAGTCTTCTCTGTATGGCTCTCGCTGATGCAGCTTCGATGGATCAAAGGCATTCTTCTTCTCGATGCGGTACTTCTGTTTGGGACTGTATTCTACCTCACCATTAGGACAATTGAAATACGATACTCCCTGAGATGTTTGGCGGATCAGTCTCCAGCCTATGATAACAGCCATGCTTTCACCTTGTATTCATCATTAATGTAGTCTCTCTCCAGTTCGGTTATGGCATAGACCTTGCTCTGAATGCGTATCTTGGATTGGAGAGATAGACTGTATTGGGCTAACTGGTCTATAGTCACATCTATACTCCACTTAGAGTCATAGAAGTCGATTAGATATTGTTGGATGATACTCTGCATCTGTTCAGTATCACCAGCCAGCACATCGATGATCTGGATATCTGGTTTCTCCTGATTACCTCGCTTGATGGTAAGAGATACCACATCGGAATCGGCTATATCTATTATAGTAGTAGCATAGGCATCCTTGTTCTTGAGGATGATTGTTCCTGCCGTGTTGGTAAAGATAGTAGCATTATAGAGCATCAACATGGCTTGGAGAGCTTTCAGGTTATCAGTCTGCTCTTCTTTGCCTGTTTCATAGGACTCGCCTGGCTGCAGCTTGGCAGGAAAGAGATTACCATTAAACTTTGCTTCTACCCAGTGATTAACGTAATGACTGCTGCCATAGGAGGCTGAGCCTAAGCTGCCTGTACTGGTGAGGTTACTAAAGAGAGTTGTCTGGCTGATGCCATTATCGGTAAAGAAGCTCATAAACTCATTGTAGGCATTGTCTAACGAGGTGATCGTATCTACCCAGTCAGTCTTTTCGTCATACTCCAGTATTACAGGACAGATGTTGTTATAGAACTTGTAGATTCTGGCTCTGAAGCGTCCCTGATAACGGGTAGCAGCAGGATTAGGATAGGTAGCTTGAATGACCTTCTTATAGGCAAAGACATAGCTGATCTTGTTACCTGCTGTATCTACTATGTAGCCAGCATAAGGACCCGGCCAGCCGGAACTATGATTAGTGTATGTCCAGCCTCCAGTCGGATTGGGAAAGGCAAGCAGATCGTCAAAGTCAACATGGGCGATGGTTAATGAGTTACCTGATGTAATGTTAAGAGTCGGCACAGTGAACAGATTGCTGTAAGGAATGGAGATCGGTATGGTCTGCTCTATATCCTGCAGGAAGTAGCCCAGTATCCAGATCGGTAAGTATCCTGCGGTAAGACTGTAATAGTGAGTGAGATCGGAATAGACCGATAACAGTTTGATCTTATCGTAGCAGGTGAACTTCAGTACTCCGGATGCGATATCAAAGGACAACTGCGAGGTATCGATGATGCCAGTGAAGAACAGTACATTATCCCGATATACTTTAACTTCAAAGTGAGAGATGTAACGCTCATGCTCATTAGTTCCGGAGAGGATGTTATCCTGTATCCAGGTAGTAGGGAAACACTCAAAGGTGAGTCGCTTGGGCTCTCTGCTATAGTTAGAGACTGTCTGCAGCTTATCCGCTGATACGGAAAGGGTAATGATCACTCGACTGGCAGCAGTATCCACCAGTGAATGCTTGACCTGATTGTAGTCAAGAGCTGTGGTCTTACCCATGATGAAGTCTATCTTAAAGAGGTTAGACATAGTGTTCTATACCTCACTTCGGATCAGTTTCCCGGTATCGGCAATCTCGGATACACGCACCGGATCATTTGATAGGGGATCGACCTTGATCTCGATGTTAGGTTTGTTATCTACAATACTCTGTTTCAAGCTACTGAACTCTTCCCGCACCACAGTTACAATAGTATCCATAATGCTATCCATACTGGCTCTGCCGGAGATACTGCCACCCGATGCGTAATATGAGCCGATGTTGGCAGGGATGGGCACAGAGGGTATTGGCATACCGGCAAAGGCAAGCTTCACCTTGTCTATAGGAGCGAAGTTCAGGAAGTCAAAGAGGTTTCTACCCAGAGCCTTTACTCTATCTTTGGCAGTGATATACTCCTCACCTTCCGCTTCAATCAGGATGCCAGCTGGATAAGCATCAAGAAACAAATCAAAACCCACATGAGAGCAACTATGATGTTCAACGATGCCAGTGGGTATCGGATCCACGTAAGGCAAACCGGCCAACCAGAAGGCAAAGCAGACAAAATCTATAAAATGCTCAAGATCAAAGTATTCATAAACCAACTCATCACCAAACATAGAGTTTAGTGTCCAATTGAAAAATCACTTTTATATGTATCAAGTCTTTAGGCACTAATTTGCGAAACATGGGTTAGCGTTTTTTGAATAAATTGAAAGGGCTACTTCTCGGAGGATGCAGCCCTTTAATCATTATGTTATATGATACTATTTGAAATGGATCATCTTTTGTGCGCTGCTTATCCTTCCGGACTGAATGTGTATAAAATATATACCTACGGGCTGGATTTTCCCTTGGTTGTCGGTGCCATTCCATGCGATGGTGTGTTCTCCAGCTTTTTGCGGTATTGAAACCAAATTTCGTACCAATTGCCCTCTAAGGTTATATATTCCAGCCTTCACAAAACCATTCTTTTTGAGCTGATATGAAATCTGAGTGGACTCCCTGAAAGGATTGGGATAATTGCGGATTAGGATTAGCTCAGAAGCGGCTGGAGCAAGTTCCTCGCTATTTGCAACAATACCATTCGGATTGAAGATCATTACACCTGATCTTTCAGCGGTTATCCAGACATTGTCGTTGCTATCTATCAACATATCAGACACTGGTCTTATAGGAAGAGGTGAGTTGGTATTACTCCAATGCGTCCAGCTTGTCCCGTCGAACCGACTAAGTTTAAGGTTTGCCATATATCCTTCTTGAGACGAGCTTGTTATAATCCACACATTGTTTGATGAGTCAATTTCCAAATGCCAAACATAATTCGCAGGAATTGCCGAATTCTGAGTGTTCCAAATCGTCCAGGTAGCCCCATCGAATTTACACAGACCACTGTGTGTGCCCATCCACTTGTTTCCATAACCGTCAAGCTCTAAATCGCGGATATTGTTATTTGGGATATTGGAATTTGTTTGATTGAAAAAACTCCACAACACCCCATTATAATGTAGCAAGCCGTTTTCGGAAGTGGCGATCCACAGATTATTGTAAGCATCCTGTTTCATCTTCCTGGGATAGCTGCTAAGAGGGGAGTTTGTTGTGTCATACACAGTATTTATGCCATTTTGATGTTTTACAAAGCGCTGCAATCCCCCAATCCAGAGATTACCCAGATTATCCGTCTCCAATAAAGAGATAGAACCGTCTTGAAGGCCGAAATCCAGGGGATTGTGCAGAATAAATTCGCTTCCATCAAAGCTTACTAAGCCATAGTCTGAATCAATCCAAGCTGTATGATTAGCATCAACAGCGATCTTGGCCACATCAATTATTATGCCAGGGGTATTAACAAAATCATAGGTGTGCCAAGAATCATTTGCCAAAAGGCCCATTCCACATTCAGAACCTATCCACTTTCTCCCCAGATTGTCTATGGTGATACAGTTTACATCGGGATCAGCAATCCCCGTATTGCTGACATTATAGGTGACCATGGAAATTCCGTTGAATTTAGTTATGCCCCTTAGCTCAGTTCCAGCCCAGATATTGGAATCGTTATCTATTGTGATGCTGGAAATATAGTCTATGGGAAGATCAGAATTTTGGGTATTCCAGATTGTCCAGATTGTGCCATCGAATTTCACAAGTCCGCGACCTTGGGCTGATAGCCAGACATTGTCTTGGGTGTCCAGTTTTATGCATCCTACTCCAACATCAGGTATCCCGGAGTTTGAAGGATTATAATATGTCCACGAGTTACCGCTATATTTCGCCAAGCCATTGTACCCTGTGCCAAACCACCTGTTACCCTGAGAGTCCGTATCCATACACCAGATACTCTCCGCTGAGAGTTGAGTAAAAGTTCCGGCTGAAAAGAGGGAGAGTCCCATGCCAGTTCCAATCCACACGTTACCGTTATTGTCTATATCCAGACATGTGATGTCGTTCCAGTGGAGTGAGGAATTTGAGGTATTCCATGATGTCCATGAATTGTTTGACAATCTTCCAAGACCATTGTTTGTAGCCACGTAGATGTTATTATATGCATCTGCAGCGATATCTGAGATGAAATTATTTGGGATACCTGAATTGGTTGTATTCCAAACAGTCCAGTCGCCATTGTCTAAGCGGCATAGTCCATTATCTGTTCCTATCCATTTTTTTCCCTGATGGTCAATATAGAGGCTATACACCTCTGTGCTTGGCAAACCGGCATTTGTGGTATTGTAGTAAGTTTTATTTCCTGTTGCGGTATTGAGCTTGACCAGCCCTCCTGAAGTTCCGCACCAAAGGGTTTCAGATTCCCAAGCTGTACATTTAAGGTTGTTTTGGTTGTTGAGGTTTGTCCAATTTTCGGCATGAGCAGACATAAAGCTCAGTGTAGAAATGACAAAGAAAAGTAGTAAAGATGCTTTCATTATTAAACTCCCACTTCGGTAAATACTAGTTGGTTACAGTTGAGTCCCCAAAG
>JAQUJJ010000241.1 GCA_028681035.1 Candidatus Cloacimonadota bacterium | reverse complement strand
CTACACCATCACAAAGCTGGTTTGATTCTCCGGATTCAGATAGAGCTGAACCAGATCATGAATCTGCGCCAAGTTTGTATTTGTGATGCGCTGTTCTACATCCAGGTAAAAGTCCAGGTCATAATCCAGCGAAATCAAGTTCGCGATCGTGGCTGCTTTATAGGAAGCGCTTTCATTGTCAAAGCGCGACATGGCTATGAGAAAGTTCTTGGCTGTATCCAGTTCCTGCTGGGTAATACCGTGTTTCAGCAGATCTGCCAGAATTGCGCGCATACTGTTCAGACAGTTCAGATACAGTTTGGGATCGCAAAAGGCATAGGCATACCAAAAGCCCAGATCCTGGATAGAATAGAAATCAAATCCGGTCTGATAGGCAAAGCCAAAACGTTCGCGCAGAATATCATACATACGGGAAGAAAGATCGCCACCCATGATGTGGGCCAGAACGTGGAAAGCGGAATTATCAGTGCGTTTGGAAGCCGGACAGCCGATGCCACCGATATGGATGATGGATTGATCCAATTTTTGGTAAACCCGACGGGAAGAAGCGGGTTTATGTTCATATTTCAAAACTGTGGGCTGAATGCGCTTATCGCCAGCACCTTGACCAAAGTGCTGCTCTGCCATGTCATAGACTTCCTGAGGCTGCAGCGAGCCCACAATGGCGAGGGCAAAATCCTCTCCCAAACCCCAGCTTTCGTGCCAGGTTTCACAATCTTCCACCTTAATTGCGGCGATATCAGAAAGATCTCCGTTGGGGCTGTAGAGATTGTTGTCTTTGCCAAATAGCTGCCTGAACCAGGCTTTGTAAGCCATGCTGATGGGATAATCCCGCTCACGACGGATGCTATCGGCAGATGCACTTTTCAACATACCAAGATAGGCTTTATCAAATAAAGGCTCATGAACGATCTCACTGAGCAAATCCAGTACAGAGGGTAGATCGCTAATGCTACACTTTCCGCGAAAGATGGTGCTATCCAGATGATGAATTACGCGGATATTAAAGCCATGCTGCCGCGAAAAACGCATAATCTCATCGTGGCTGCGCTTCTGGGTACCATAGAGCATGAGCGCTGTGCTAAAGTAATTCGTGCCGATCTTATGCTCTGTGAGCTGCGAGAGCGGGCTGGATAGGGCGTATCCGCAGATGTCTTTGCCGGGCAAATAATTATAGATGAATTTAAGGCCATTTGAGAGCCTGTAGCTCTGAAACTCAGGAAAGTTGGGCTTGCTCTGCAAGACTTTCTGGTTCAAGGCCTGTGGGCTATCCTTATAGGGATGAGCAGTATTTTCATCCGCCAGAGGTAGGGTTTGGCTGCTCCCTGTTTCTAAGGCTTTGTGCAGAGCGGGACTGATGGGCTGTTTGGATTGATAAAAGAAGGCCAGGTACTTAGCCTGCCAAAATCTGCGCGCTGCAGAGATGACTTCCTGATCGGTGATGGACTCAATATAAACCCCGTAATTTGAGACACGGCTGAGGTCCCCATTAAACTCTTCTGCGGCAATGAGATTGGCAGTGTGCTCCACCCCATCAAAGCTGTAAATCCAATTGTGAATGATGTCCAGCTTGATGAGCTCAGCATCCTCGGTAGGCACACCAAATCTAAGCAAGTCTGCCCAGGCTTTGAAGAATATCTGCATGATCCTATCTTCCTGCCCTTTTTTGCTGGGTGAGAAGAGGATCACACTGGCTCCTGGAAGCAGACCAGACAGGGAGGAAACTTTTACTGAAGAGCAGAGCTTTTCTTTTTCCACCAGAGCCCGGTGCAATACCGACGATTTACCAATTGCCAGATATCGGATCGCAATGTGCAAAGCCTCGCTGTCAGGATGGCTTTCATTCAGCTCTGGCAGCGCAATGGCAAGGTATTCCTGTCCGTTTTTTGTACGGCTAAATACTCGCCAGGAGTGGGGGAGATCAGAGACAGCATTTATCCTTTGCAGGACTTGATCTTTCCAGTCTCCAAACTGAGCATCGAACAGGGGCCTCAGCTTTTCTTCATCAAAATCACCGGTAGCAACCACGAAGGCATTGCCGGCATGATAGTGCTTTTTGTAAAAGCTTCTCAATTTGCTTAGTGAAGCGGCTTTGACAGACTTTACATTCCCCAGAACGGGGCGCTTTAGCGGACTGTCTTCAAAATAATGAGTCTGGATGTATTCGATGAAATCCATCTCCGGTTCGGCTTCATATTGGTAGATTTCCTCGATTATAATGTTTTTCTCGGTCCGCAGATCTTCAGAATCAAAATCTGCCTGAAAAGCCATCTGAGCCAGGAGTTCCATCCCTGTTTCCAGATGTTCTGAGGGCAGAATCAGATAGTAGCAGGTGGCATCATAATCGGTATAGGCATTAAGCATCGCGCCGATCTCAGAAGCTTTGCGGCTGAGGGCATTATCGGGATACTTGACTGTGGATTTGAAGCTGAGGTGCTCCAAAAAATGAGCATAGCCTTGTTCGCTTTTCTCTTCCTGAACGGAGCCGGTGCGGATGTAGAGCTGCAAGCAGATCAAGGGATTGGAGGAATCCTGTGCATAGAGCAGCTTCAGGGAATTGGGCGCAATATACTGCTTCAGCGCCAAAGGCCGTTTATCGCTGATCTTCATTTAACGGGGCGCGAGATCATGGCATAGGCATTGTGCAAATGTATGGATTCAGCGTTTTCGGATTCCACAAAGAAGCCGGTAATCCGCTCATCA
Organism: Candidatus Cloacimonadota bacterium; assembly: GCA_028681035.1. The sequence goes on along the minus strand of JAQUJJ010000241.1, from coordinate 1,574 downwards.
CTATCCAGTTTCAGGGTGATTTCCCGTACGATGTCTTCGACAAACTTAGGGTTCGCATAAGCCTTCTCGGTGACATACTTCTCGTCCACGCGCTTGAGCAAAGAATAGATCTCGCAGGAAGCGGTGGCCTCTGCCAGCTCAATGAGCTCTTCCAGCCAGACAAAGCCTGTGTAGCTCACCTTGATGGTGATTTTGCTGCGTTGGTTATGAGCCCCGGCCTCGGATATTTCTTTGGAGCAAGGACAGAGCGTGGTGACGGGTACGATTACTCCGATCAAAAGTTCATATTCGTCCTTCAAAGAAGCGCTGAATACGCAGTCATAAGCCAAAATCGAGGCTATCTTGGAAACCGGAGCTGTCTTGGTCAAAAAGTAAGGAAAGGCGATGTCGATATAAGCTGCCTCGGCTTTTAGGGAAGCCTTGAGTTCTCTAAGGAAGGGCTCCAGATTGCCGATAATGGCTTCCTGATGATAATGGTGCAGGATCTCCACGAAACGGCTCATGTGCGTGCCTCGCATGTGATGCGGAAGCTCTACATAGATATCCAGATCCGCCACGGTGTGCTGGGTTTCGTTGGCGCGGTCTTCCACCACGATAGGATAGCGCAGGCCTTTGATGCCTACCTTGTCGATCACTGTATTGCGGGTATCATTTTGGCTTTGTAGGTCTGGAATTTTCATAGATTCTCGTTAAAATGCAGGCTCTTCATACCTTCTGTCTTCAGAGAGAAGATGGCATCATCCTGTAGGTAGTAGATTACGGTATTTGTATTTGGCATCGCCCGGACCTTTTCCAAAGCCTCTTGGGGGTCCATGGTGAAAAGCGCAGTACAGAGTCCATCTGCCCAAGCTGCTTTTTCAGAGACCACAGTTACCGAAAAGATGTTTTGCACGGGCAGGCCGGTATGGGCGTCAAGGATATGATGATAGCGCTCGCCATCCAGTTCAAAATATTGCTGATAGTCACCGCTGGTGCCTATGCTGAGGTTATTCACCTTAAAGCTGGCAATGCTATCATCATCCTTTCTGGGGTGCTGGATATAGACCAGGGGGCTGATCTTGTAGCCAAAGAAAGTCATGGAACTGCGGCTGTTTATAAAGCCTTTTAATAGATGGCGCTCTTTCATGTATTCCAGCGCTTTATCCAGAATATAGCCCTTGGCAATAGCTCCAAAGGTGATCTGCATGCCTTGCGGTTTATAAAGCTGTTTTTCATCATATTTGAGGCGGCTGAAATCCACTTTCTCCAGTTCCGCTAAAATCAGCAGGGAATCAGGAATAGAGTGTTCTTCCGCGCCAAAATTCCACAAATCCCAGACCGGCTTGATGGTGGGATCAAAAGAGCCATCCGTCATCTGCCACAGACTGTCTGCAATCACCAGCAGTTCATACAGATCGGGATCCATCTCAAAAAGCTCTTCTTCGCTGCTATTGATCATCGCGAGCATGCTTTCGGGGTTGTATTCGTTGAATTTGCTTTCAAAGTCCTGGATCAGGTTGAAGGTTTTTTCGATCTCAGAGCTCACATTCTTGGATTTTGAAGTGGCGGAGATTTCTACGATGGTATCCAGGATG
>JAQUJJ010000240.1 GCA_028681035.1 Candidatus Cloacimonadota bacterium | reverse complement strand
GTTTTACGAACAGAATGAGCTACTTTTATGACGATCTAGGAAGGCGAACTGCCGTTTCAAACGCCCTCGGTCAGGTCAGCCACACCGCCTATAATTCGCAGGGGCAAACCATCGCCACATGGGGCACAAGCTATCCGGTTGCCTATCAATTTGACTCGGCTGGCCGCATGATCGCAATGGCTACAACCAGAAGTAATACTTATGCAAATGTAAATTTGAACACCTTTGTGCCGACTGGCGGAATTCTTTCATCACTAAGCACTCAGAATTCAGCACTCGACATAACTCAATGGATTTATGATGAAACCACAGGGTTACTAACTCAAAAGCTCTATGCAGATGGCAACGGTCATTCATATACATATACATCATCCGGCAAACTTCATACCCGCACATGGGCGCGTGGTAAAACTACAACTTATACTTACGGCGATCTCGGTCAGCTCACAAATGTAGATTACTCCGATTCAACGCCGAATGTGATATTCACTCATGACCGCTTAGGCCGAATCCTTTCAGCATCAAGTTCATCCTCAGTCAGCACCTTCCGTTATGATGGCTTAGCCCTTGACTACGAAACCCAGAACGGCTATGTCATCAAAAGAAAGCAGGATGTTTTCGGACGGGATATCGGTTATGAACTTTTTAATTCTGTCGATCTTGTTAATCCATGTCAGATAGTTCAGTACAGTTATGACGCATTCAACCGCCTTAGCACCATCACCGTAACTGTCGGCACAGAGACAACTGTATTCACATACACATATCTGCCGGGCACAGACCTTGTTAGTGGTTACACCGCTATAACCCCCGCAACCGGTACCACCAATCTAGTTGTTTCAAAAAGCTATGAATCTGCGAGGAATTTAATCACAGCTACAACAAACTCTGTGGGTTCAGTGCCTTTCGTGATAAGTTCCTTTAATTACTTCAATGATCCGCTTGGCCGCCGCACCCGTCGAGTCGATTATTATAACGGCTCGACACTCATTAACGATTTTGATTACAATATCCGCGGTGAAGTCATAGGTGCAGATATGGGTGAAGATAACTACAATTGTGAATATGATCCCATTGGAAACCGTAAACAGTCTACAGTTTGCAGCGGACAGTCCACGGTTACCAACACCTATACTGCCAACAACCTCAGCCAGTACACCTCTGCGAACTTTGCGGGCTCCGCGAGAAATCTTTCTCATGACCTTGACGGAAACCTCACATGGGATGGCATTCATTGGTCTCATGGTTGGGATGCTGAAAACCGCCTCATCAGCTCCGCTCCTGACTATTGGGGCACAACCAACGGAGCGACCCGCATCGACTACACCTACGATTATATGAACCGCCGTGTTTCAAAAACCATAAGCATAATGGCAGGTCGCTACGTCTCTTACCCTCCATCATATGATGATTTACAAGGCGCATGGAGTGCTTTGGAAACCCGCCGCTACATCTGGGACGGCTGGAACATCGCTGCCGAGATCATCATTGACCAAACCATCTTCGCAACCAATGTCAACTATTACACATGGGGCCTTGATCTTAGCGGAACTCTTCAAGGCGCTGGTGGTGTTGGCGGGTTGCTAGCGGAAACAAAGGCAACCCCTTCCAGCTCCGACACCTATTACGCTCTTGGTGACGCAAATGGAAATGTGACGGAATACATTGATAACACTGGAGCGGTTAAAGCGCATTATGAATACTCCACCTTTGGTGAAATAACCGCTCAGTCCGGTTCAATGGTGAATTATTTTACTCACCGCTTTAGCACCAAGCCGTTTGACAAAAAAACGAAATTGATTGTATATGAACTGCGTTATTATAAGGCTCCATTGGCGACGTGGCTCTCGCGGGACTCGATTGGGGAACAAGGGGGAGATAATCTTTATGGGTTCGTTTATAATAACCCAATATGTCTTTTTGATGTTCTTGGTCGTGAGGCTTCTGGAGGAAAGGGCGGAGGAACTAGCAGTGGTGGGCCTAATGAAAAATTTGACCTCTGTAAGTGCGTGGTGGTGCAAAAACAGGTTGTATATAAAAACACATGGTTTGGTAAATTGTCATATGATGATATTTTTCCTCCAAATTCAAAACCCTATGAAAAGAAGGGATGGAAGTGCCCAAAAGCATATAAAATCCTTATAACGATAAAACCCAAGGGTGGATTTGGAAATAGATATCAGCCAGGAGGTGACAAATGTGCAGTGTGGAATGGAGAGACACCAACAGGTGGCCTAGGTGGCGGCATGAATTCGTTACGGTTTAAACCTCAGGTGTTCTTTAGCGGTGGCAATCGAGGAAATGCTGCACCAGCTCTTTGGGGATATTACTTTCATCCCGACGAAGGTACAGCTCGCGAAACAGCGGTAGAGTATCCTATTCGATCAGGGGACACCTCCATTTCAGTAAGTATAAACATTCTTGATCTTACAGAGAACGAAGAGCTAGGCGGTAGCGCATATTGTCGCTTAGAAGCAGGCAAGAGCAATGTTTCAACACTCCAGATAACATACTAGGCCAATCAATAAGCAGTGCTTTATGGTTAGTCTTTGGACAGGAAAAAATGAAATACAAGAAAAAATGGTTATCGATACTTTTTTTTGCAACGATGATGGTTTTGAACACAGGATGCGATTCATTAGAAGTTAAAATGAAGCACTGGGGTGAACAACATGATGTTGCGAAGCTTGAAAAAATGTTATCCAATAAGCGAATCAATATTCGTCTTTATGCAATTAGTTTATTGGCTCAAACGCGTCACCCAGATGCTCTTAGACCATTGATTGATTGTTTGCAGGATAGTAATGGAAAAATTCGGTGTTATGCAGCACAAGGGTTAGGTTGGCTAGGTTCAAGTGGTGTTGTTGATAAACCAACCGTTATACAATTAGCAAATATTCTTAGAAATCCTAACTACGTATCACGTCGTGATATTATCGTTGCGTTAGGGCATTCAGGCCTTCCAGATGCAATTGCTCCACTGGAAGAAATGCTACATGACAAAGATGTTGTAATCCGAAAATCGGCGGTTGATGCACTTGAATGCCTTGTTAGAGAAAGAAAGTATCCTTGTAGTCAAATTGGCCCTGCAGAACATTCTGTTATTTCCAATTTACTAGAAACCGTAACGGGGCCTTAGTCCTATCGCGCCAAAGGGCTTTTTAGAGTTGCCCCCGATAACAAATCGGCAGGTTTTAAGATGAATAAAGAACAACACACAAAAGGTGGTGGCATCGTTTTTCGCCCATATTTCGAAGGTGAAAGTTTCGGTCGTCTAGAGTACAGCTTGATGCTTTTTTATAAAAATTTATCCATTCATACTGCACACACTTTAATGTCCAAAATTTATCAAATCAGTGAAACGGATTATTATAAAAAGATGGAGTCTTTTTATTTGGATTGCTGCCGGGTCACCAACACCGTTGCCCGCGACGGAGAGGTAACCGTACAGATCGCGCCCCCCTTAATTAATGCCGGCGAATCAAAGACCCTCTACCTCTCACAGGGAAACCTCCCTGGAGCAGGCGGAAACTTTCCTGTAAACCATACAGTGACCGACCCTATCGGACGGGAGATATACAGCATTCATTATGTCGCCAGCGATGGAATCGGCAACATCGCCAGCGGCTACCATGCGCAGACCAACATAACCACCTATCCTGCCGGGACCGACAACTACCGCATCACCATTGACTCAACGGGTATAATCACAACCAACATCACCTATTACGGCACCTTCGATATCACTTACAGTCGCGGAATTAAAACCACTATAACCTATATGGCAGGCGGCGCGACAACAACCAGACAGGAGTGGGCAGATCCTGTCTCAGGCATAGACCATATTAAGGCGACAATGACGGAGTCTGAGACACAGGCGGATGGCTGTGAGAGCAGAACCTCGTATGTTAAATATGATGATGGCAATTGGCTCACGCAATCCGTTACAACCAGCGATTTCCTTGGGCGGGTTGTGGCCAGTTCAAGAGCGGGAGCTGGAGGTGTAATGCTGACAACTTCTAATGTTTACAACAATAAAGGTCTTTTGGTGCAGACTGTGAACCATGACGGTTCTTCCGTTGTTTACGCATACAATGAGCTCACCGAACGCACAGTAATAATTAACATAGCAGCAGGACAGACGCTTGACTTTGATCCGCTGAGTTTCACGCTTGCGAACATCGTTCTATTGAATAAATATGTAATAAGCTTAACCACAGAGAGCACAGAGCACACAGAGGGAGAGTGGTGGAGATGCGCGACCTCAATGTTCTACAAGCC
>JAQUJJ010000239.1 GCA_028681035.1 Candidatus Cloacimonadota bacterium | reverse complement strand
CTGCCGTATTCACCCGGAATATACTGGAGCAAATAAGGCAGGATTTGCGTTTTTCCCCCTGCCCACTTAACAAAGGGGGCAGCATCTGCAGTATATGTGTCACGCTCCTGGATTTTTGTACCTTGAAGTGGATTCCGAACCGCCATTGTCATTCCCCATCCCATGTTCCTCACGCGGCAATTGCTGGTTGCTACCTAGGTTGTTCGCCACTGTTTACCCTAACCCCTTCTCGGCGGAGAACTATTGTTCTGGATACATAGGATCAGTATTATGTGATTGTTTACGCCAGCATTATACGATCTATTATATCTAACTGCATATCATACACATATATATCTGGTGCGAATACGATATCACATAATCTTCCACGGTCCTTTACTTTGTCTTAGGATGTTAATTGAGGTGGTGAGCAACATGGATATAGGTCGTAGTATTAAACGCATGAGGAAATCAAGGGGCCTATCCCAAGAAAAGCTAGCTGAGAAGCTAGGCTGTAGCACTGGTCATATTTCAGCAGTAGAAAGTGGTAGAGCAGACCCATCGTTAACGCTCATAACGTTGATTGCTAGCATTTTCCGTATGCCTGTGGCAGAGCTCTTTAGTGAGAACCTCACCAAAAGGCAGGAACTCTTATCGCATATTTCGGCAGTATTACCAAATGACGCCGACCTAAATCTCTTATCTGACATCGCACGAGTAATCGCCTACCATAGGAGTGCTTTCGAATCCGAGGAGGGTATGACAACATGATGATTTCAGCACCTATACCACAAGCTGATAACCTTGTTGACGTCATAAAAGCGGTTGAGGCGGTAGGTTCAGGTCGAAGAACATACCAAGAGATTGGTGAATATATAGGAAAAGGAGAAAGACAAGGGCGGTATTATCGTAAGGCTGGGATGGATTTCGGGTTATTGAAAAGCATAGGCAAGAATCATGCTGAACTAACTGAAAAGGGAAGGCAACTGCTTAGTTTACAGCCAGCACAGCGAAGGCTGTTTTTTGCCGATTTGTTTCAACGTCACCAAATCTTCTCTAAACTTCTAGAATACATGCAAGCAAATCACGCGATAGGCGTCACAAGGGATGACATTATACAATTACTTACCAAGGAGGATTTAGCGGAATCAACCGCTCTACGAAGAGCATCTACTGCTATAGCTTGGTTTCGTTATCTCGACTTGATCGAGGAGAAAAACGAACGCTATCATTTATTATGGCGCTCACTCGATAATTCCATAGTCGGGATTACAGACCAACATAGATCCATCGCCGAGTTAAGGCCTGGAGAGCCAGCCTTAACAGAGTTTCATCCTACAAAGGGAACACCAACTGTTGCCTCAAATGCTGAACGTATTGTCAAAGTGCTTGTTGATATTGTAGCGCGTGAGCGGAAATTTGAGAAGCACGAGGCTATAGTAGCTCATGTTGCTATGAAGGTTAACCAAGCTGGCGGCGTACCCAGACGAAACCAATATGTTGATTTGTATGCTCGCTTCGGAAAGCATTATCTTTTTGAGATTAAAACATGTGGAACCGCTCAGATCATACCACGCCAAATAAGGCTCGGTGTTTCGCAGCTATTAGAGTACCGATATCTGCAACGGTTGCCGGAGGATAATACCATTCTTGTTCTTGTCCTAGAACAACAGCCAGTCAACGAAAGGGCTTGGTACATTCAGTATTTATTGGATATCGGTATTTTACCTTGTTGGGAGAGCGGTGATAGCTTTCAATATCCAACAGAATGTAGTGCCGACCTAAAATGGATATGATTTACCCCAAACATGATATAAACGTGCGTTGTAGGCTCCTCGGTGTTGATTTTTGGTGTTCAATTAATTAGTAGGGGGCGACATTTTGAAGACATGGAATGTCGGTAATACCACCGTGCGTAATCCTGAACGTATTATAGATGGCCTTCGTGTATTTGAGGCCAACTGTGTAGGTCATCCTTTCGGGGAAGAAGAACAAATCCGCTTTTACGGACACTTGGTTGAAAATCGTGTTATAGAGCCCGTTGGCGGTGAATTGCCATCTGGGCAAACTCAAGGAATAGGTGGACGAAAATGGGCTGCTAGTTTCAACCAGCTTGGCTTAGCAAGAGCCTGGAAAAGCAAAGGTGTCGCTGAACTAACCGGACCTGGTAGAGAATTGCTATATGGCAGAAGACTACCAGAGGATGTTTTTCTTAAGCAGTTGCTTAAATGGCAACTACCATCTGCTATTGAGTATGGGGCTGAATATACTGGTTTTAATATTCATCCGCTTAGATTCACATTAAAAGTGATGTTTGAACTTATGCAGGTTGACTGCAATTGTGCCCTTAGTAAAGAAGAGATTGCCTTGTTCATCATCACAACAATTGACAACTCCCAGTATCCTAATGTAGTTAAAGCAATCGATGAATACCGCGTTGAAAGGGAGAAGCATATCGGGAAGGTGGCAAAGCATAAGTTCTTTTACGAACGGGCTCTCGGAAAGGCCTATGAGCTATATGGACCAGACTTGGGTGATCTATATTCATTGGTTGAAAAGGTAATCAATTTGGCGCGTACTAACAGGCTAGATGAACCTGAAGCTACCAAGGCTCTAGTTGCATTGAGTGCCGGGGGCAAGGGCGCAGGGACACAACGTGCCATAAGACTACGTAGGAAGGTCGCAGAATTAGCAAGAACAGGTGCTGATGCCCAAGAAATCCATAATATGGTTCTTGCCGAGCATCTTTCCACAAAGGTCGCCACTTTACTGGATTATACCGATAGTATGGTTAGGTATTTCTACCAAACAGGGTTGTTCTCGATGTCAGGAACGAAATTTAAGTTTCGTGATACTCGTATTAATCTAGTTACCGCTCTTGTGAGTCAAGGGTTTCCGATAGTTAGTGATGAGGACTTTCTAGCACAGTTTTACAACCCTGACCTCCCGGTACTACCGACCGATGATGTGCAGTTCATAATGGGTAACATTGTCTCTTTGATTCAGACCAAGCGGAACCTTGAGATGGAACTTGGGATTGAATTATCTAGTGGAACTACGTCCTTGGTAAATAACGCTACAGAGGGTAGGCGACTGCAAGCCGACCTGGAAAATAGCGTACAAAACCTTAGGGAGCATTTATACTATCGGGCGCAAGGTACACCGGAAGAAATTGCAGATATTCGCTCCTGCTTTGAGGCGATTGAGGATAGAACATTACTTGGAGGTGCTGCATACCGGCCTGCATATTATGAATGGGCTGTCTGGAGAGTGTTTTTGGCCATCAACTCTCTTGATATTGACGTTACAAGGACTCATGCTTTCCGGGTGGACGACGAAATCAACCCAGTACATCATGCTCCAGGCGGAGCCGCAGATATGGTTTTTGAGTATGATAATTTTATATTGGTGACTGAAGTTTCCTTGTCGACAGGCGCTAATCAATGGAGTATGGAAGCAGAACCCGTTCCAAGGCATGTTGCTAAGGTAATGGAAGTTGCAACCAAACCAGTCATCGGTTTGTTTGTAGCCCCGAAAATCGACCCAAATACAGCTCAGCAGTTCCTACAGGATAAATACTACATTGAAGGTAGGTTACTAACCCTGCGCATAGTTCCATTGACAACAAAGCAATTGCTTTCGATCCTTGATGCATATGCTGTCGCCAGATTTACTGCTCACAATATCTACGAATTGCTATCCCGATGTGCTCAGCTTAGGGCTGGTATTAATGAAGGACCACTATGGTATTCGTTATTAAGTGAAGAAGTATCTAATATTGTTAAATACTGGATGCTTAATGCATAACAATCGTGAAGATGAAGGTAATTGTAGAGGCATCATACCTACCGATATACGAATGCGATACTTTTATGAATGAGGTTCAGCATATATCGGGCGACCTTGTAAGGCAATATGAATATACATACCACTCCGATAGTCTGCTCATTGGGTTTGAACAATATATAAATGGCGAATTAAGGTACCCCACCAGGTACACATACAATGAAGATAAACAGTTAATTCAAGAGGGAATGAAATCACATCAAGGTAGCGCGTTGTTTTGGACAAGCAAGATTACATGGGAACAAACATCCAGCAACATCATTAGAACAACTATTTTGGACAACGGAAGCCCCTGGGATTACCGTGTACTAGTATCTGATAAAAGTGGAAAGCCACAAGAAGCTTGGTTTATGAGCAAGGGCATTTCCCCATATTACATAACGCAACGTCGATTCTACACAACGATACTGAGGGCAAACTAGTACGTGTAGAGTCGCATTCGTTTAACGCGTTTGAAACGTAT
>JAQUJJ010000002.1 GCA_028681035.1 Candidatus Cloacimonadota bacterium | reverse complement strand
GTCGGATATGTTGAAACCTGCTACTTGGATGCAATAAACGGTCAAGAGCGCATCCAGGGACTGCCGGGGTCATAACTGATGGCGTGCATACAAATGATCATGCGATGAACGTGGGAGATCCTGCATATCAGGGATTGCGACCTAAACGGTACTCTATAAGCGAAAGCGAAATGAGGATCGGGTATGCAGGAAGTCGGAGATGCCCATATTAGTGATGATGGATGAGACAACATAACTCATCTGGAGCGAAGGGGCATTACTTCAAAGAAGTCTAAAAGAAAAAGGAGTATCTTGTGATTGATGAAAGTCTTACAAACAAGCGACGCTCGGAAATGACGAGCGAGGAAAGAGTACGTCAGCTTCAGATTAGGCTATATCGTAAAGCCAAGCAGGAAAAAGCCTTCCGATTTTATCTGCTATACGACAAGCTAACTATCAACTATGTGTTGAAAGAAGCTTGGAAACGAGTGAAACAGAACAGAGGTGCCGCTGGTTATGACGGTATGAGTATAGACGACGTTGTGAAATACGGCGTCGAGAAATACCTTGCCGAAATAGCACAGGAAATCATACAAGAAACCTATAAAGCGCAACCTGTTCTACGAGTGTATATTCCCAAAGCCAATGGTAAAATGCGACCACTGGGAATTCCCACAATCAAAGACCGCATCGCACAGATGTGCTGTAAATTGGTCATTGAACCAATCTTCGAAGCAGACTTCCAGGATTGTTCCTACGGATTTCGCCCGAAGCGTTCATCTAAAGATGCCATCAAATGTATCAGGACACATGTAGCAACCAATCGGATGCGACAGGTGTATGATGCAGATTTGAGTGGATACTTTGACAACATTCCTCACGACAAGTTAATGATACTTGTGGAGCAGAGAATTAGCGATCATCGCATTCTTAAGCTCATCAGGATGTGGCTCAAGACTCCAGTCTTTGAAGACAACAAACTCACAAAGAGTAAAAAGGGAACTCCCCAAGGGGGCGTGATATCTCCACTGCTTGCCAATATCTACCTAAATTTGGTAGATAAAGCGGTGAGCAGACCAGACGGACATTTCCATAAATACGGTGTAAGAATCGTTCGCTACACAGATGATTTCATCTTAATGGCGAAGAAGATTCCAGAGCACTGTATTGAGTACCTGCATGCCATGCTAGAAAAAATGGAGCTGGAACTGAATACGGAAAAGACCCGAATGGTAAATGTGGAGAAAGAACCCTTTGATTTCTTAGGCTTTACTTTCAGGTACGATAAAGACCTGTTTGCAAAGAACAAGAAATATCTCAATATCGTTCCTCGCAGGAAAGCTGCACAAACGGTAAGAGATAAAGTCAGAGAGTACCTGAGGCGGAATAGACACAAAAACCCTGCAAGTATTGCCAAGGGACTAAATCCAATCCTGAAAGGTTGGATGAACTACTACAGTATCCCTAAAGTCAGCTATCCACAAGTGGAGAAGCGAAAACTTTGGCATTACCTGAACGATTCACTCTACAGATACTACCGAAGGAAAAGTCAACGTAAGTGTAAGCTCTACCGCAAAAATGCTTTTGTGGTTCTAACAAGCAAATATGGTCTTGTTGACCCATCAAAATACACTTATCCAAACTAACTGCGAATGCATGCGACGAACTTTGTCGGTAAGCCGTGTGCGGGAAAACCGCAAGCACGGTTTGATGAGGGGGGCAGGATTAATCCCCTGCCTCTACTCTACTGTGACTATTCAAATAAATTACCCCCAAATAGTGCATTTACAAAAATGGGGGGAGGGACATCAGGAATAATCCAATCCGTGTTTTTCAATGCGGCGATTCAAGCTGGTGCGGCTGATCTTTAGTAATGCCGCCGCATGAGTCTTGTTATTGCCGCTTTTGTGCATCGCGCAGTTTATCATTTCAATCTCCATCGTTTCCAAACCGGCCAGATCAAGATTCGCTTCATTTACTAATCCCACTGGCGGGCAAGCTTCCAAGTTCAGCTCTGGAAAGCAATTCAGGTTTAGTTCCCTGCCCTTAGTATCGGAGAGAATTATAGCCTTTTCCATCATGTTTTTCAGTTCTCTCACATTGCCGGGATACTGATAAGTAAGAAGCCGGTTTAGCGACTTCTCGGAGATGTTTTTATAGGGTTTTTTAAGAGCGGTACTGAAATGCCGATTGTAAAACTCCAGCAACCCAGCTATATCTTCCCTTCTATCTCGCAAGGCCGGAATATAAATGGGGAAGCGGCTGAGGCGGTAAAACAGGTCTTCCCGAAACAGTTTGCTCTCGATCATAGCTTTGAGATCTTTATTGGTGGAAGCGATGACCCTCAGATTAAGGGGGATATCAATGTTTGATCCCACCTTGCGCACCTTCCTTTCTTCCAATACTCTAAGCAGCTTAGCCTGCATTGCCATGGGTAAATCGCCGATTTCATCCAGGAAGAGGGTGCCTCCGTTGGCGATTTCAAATCTACCTTTCTTGTCAGTCAAAGCACCGGTGAAGGCATTGCGGGTATGCCCGAAGAATTCACTCTCAAATAGGCTATCCGGGATTGCGGTGCAGTTCACGTCAAAGAATACCTTCCCTTTACCCAAGCCCAGATAATGAATGCCTCGCGCTACCAGTTCTTTACCCGTGCCACTTTCTCCCTGTATCAGGACGTCTGTATTGCGGCTGGGGCTTACCTGGCTCATCAGGCGAAACACTTCTTTCATTCCCGGGCTTTCGCCGATCAGGGGGATGCGGCTGTTTTGATTCATCATTTCCATCAAGTTTTCGCAGGTAGTCTCGATTTCGCTTAGCTTGTTATGCAATTCAATATATTTGACTGTACGTTCGATGGCAAGGCGGATATCTATGAGGTTAAAAGGTTTCGGAAAGAAGTCTATAGCCCCTTCCCGCATCGCGTGTAGCACGGTTTCCATATCACCATGTCCGCTGATCATGATCACTCCGATTTCAGCATCGATTTCCCTTACTTTCCGCATCAGAGTCAAGCCATCCATTTCCGGTAAACGCAGGTCTATGATAGCAATGTCTATTGCTTCAGTGTTGATCATCTCCAGTGCCGCGGAGGGCAGTCCGGCAGTAGATACGCTAAAGCCACATGAGCTTAAGTATTCCTTGATTTCTCTCTGGTATCCCGGCTCATCATCCACCACCAATATTTTTAGCTTAGACATAGTATATCTCCCTTATAGACAAGCCGGTAACTCGATGCTAATAGTTGTTCCGCTTGCTTTTTGACTCTTGCAGCCGATCTTGCCCTGCATCTCATTAATGATCCCATAGCATATTGAAAGACCCAATCCGGTGCCCATACTTTCGGTCTTGGTCGTGAAAAATGGTTCAAATATCTGTTGTAGGTCTTGTTCCGCGATGCCACAGCCGTTATCTTCCACTTCGATGATCACTATTTGATCTCTCAGATAGTTTCTAATTCTGATGTGCTTGGCATCATCAAAGACATCAAATCGTTCTTCCACTGCGGCTTTGGCGTTCGACAAGAGATTCAGGATTACCTGCTCCAAACGGTACTTATTGCCCAAGATTAAGAGCGGTTCAGGGGCAGGGCTGAATTCAAGGCTGATGTTATGTTCCTTACATTGTGCCCTCAGCATGGAGAGGGCATTCTCTATCACCGTTCTGGTATCGATCAAAGCCGGTATTTCTGACTGTTGATCGCGGGAAAACACCCTGATGTGATCGATGATCTTTCTGATACGGTCAATGTTTTCCGTAAAATGCTGCGATTTCTCATCAATGTAATCTTTATCCACTTGACCCGAACTGAGATTGTTGAACAAGTTTTGGATGCCTATACTGATCATTCCCAGGGGTTGATTGATTTCGTGGGCGATTCCGGCAGACAATCTGCCCAGAGACTCCAGTTTGGACTTTTGAATCACGATTTGCTCTTGTTGCTGCCTCTTCATGATCTCTTCAGTTACCCGCAGCTCCAGGCTATGATTCCATTCTGTCAGAGCTTTTTCCGCTTTTTCCAGCTTGTTTTTCTGCCGCATAATCAGCTTGCTCTGTTTTTCCAGAGCTTGGTTGCTGCAGCGGATCAGTTCCATCTCCCGCTCTTTTTCTGCCACCTGCATCTGTACCCGGAGCTGCTCTATATGCTGAATCCGGGTTTGGTCGTTCAGATACTTCTGGATTTCCTGATACTGCCAATATAACTCCAGAGCTTTTTTGTAATCCCCTTCAAACTCATACATCTTGGCAAGTTCCTGCAAGGCAATTACGGCATTATATCTGTAGTTCTCCGGGATAGCGAGGGATAAACACCGCTCCAGATGGCTTTTTTGTAATTCCCTGTCGCCGAGATCCCGATAAATAGTGGCAAACTTCAAGGCAATCGTGGACATTGAAAGTTTAGCATTGATTGAGATGGCTTTTTCCATTGCTTGGCTTAAGTATTCAATCGCTTTGGGATAATCTCGGCGTTTAAGACAGGCATCAGCGATGTTGTTTAGAAGGTGAACCACTCTTGCCGTAAGATTATTCTGTTCAGCGACATGGATAGCCTGTCGGAAATGGGATAAGGCTGCTTCAAAATCATTCTCCTGCAACATGATTTTGCCCAAATGCCCCAATGCATTGCTTTCACCATAGGCAAAACCGATGCTGCGAGACAAGTCCAGGGCTTCCTGAAAACAATGTCGGGCAGCCTGAAAATCCCCGGATCCATAATGGATCATGCCGATATTGATCAAAATATTGCATTTGACCTTGGGATCGTCACCCTCCTGTTGTAAATCCAGGTTCATTTGATAATATTGCAGAGCGTTTTCACAATCCTGCCAGTCGTCGTAAACTGTGCCGATGTTGTTGTACACACCTCTCAGTCCAGGGATGTTGTTGATCTTCACAAAGACAGCTTCTGCTTTTTTGTAATTTTCCATAGCATCAGCCAGTTCACCTTGATGATAATATCCCAGCCCGATATGGATATAAGCATGCCCTATGCCGAAATCGAAACTGTGCTGCTTTGCCAGTTCCAGAGCTTGCAGTCCCAGGCTTAGGCATTCATCCGGATGAGAGGTCATCACTTGATAAGCTTTCTGAATCAAAGGACCTACTAGGGCATATAACTGTTTCTTGGTTAAACTTTTAGTTTTCATAATCCGCCTTAGGCTTCAGATACGCATCTTTGTTCCAAATTTCATTCTGTTGAAAAAAGCAGCATTATTCAACAGGGTTCCACGATTTCGGGGCATAAATCGCATGAGAGCTTCAAGATAGTCTTTATAGTCTTTCAATCTCGAAACCTATCTCAGCATTTTGAATTGCATACAATATAAGATCGTAGCATTTATCGTCAATGATTTTCTGGAAAGCAGGTGAATATTTCCCACCATCTGGGCTACAATGTATCAAGTGATATTTCAAATCGCATGTTTTTACAACTCCCAGTGTCCCGTTTCAGGGGGTTCGAGCACTGTGACAGGTGATACTCATTTGTTACTTTTGATAAGACTTTATAAACACAAAAAAAAGCCACCGCTTTTAGGCGGTGGCTATAACAGACTGTGCTATCTATTGTTTAGTAGCTACGTTGAAATCTGTTGCGATTGAACTCGGCTTTTTTGGCTTTGCGACAGTCCGGGCAGCGTTGCGGCTCGTTCTGAAGACCTTTTTCTTTGTAGAATTCTTGTTCGCCATCGGTGAATACGAATTCTTTGGAGCAGTCCTTGCAAATGAGTGTTTTGTCGGCCATGTTAGTGTCTCCTTTATTTTCGGGATCGAACATTCTGGTTTGAGGCTCTCCCGATAAAAAGGAATCGGCTCTATGGGAATGTTTAATCGCATATGGAGTCATGTAAGTTAGGCTCTCATTTTCTGTCAATCTATTTGTTTAGAAAGACGTCTTATCCACGAAGTTAAAGCCATCAATCAGCATAGTTGGCAGTGATGTATGCGAAGACGCAAGTTCATTGGCACCAAGGGCTAAGATGCGTCTTGTGACATCGTGAGGTATCTCGTTAAAGCGCAAATTATTTACTGCATTTTTTACTTTCCCGTCTTCAAAATAAAGCACGCCATCACGCGTCATACCTGTCAATTCTCCCGCTTTTGCATCCACTGTGCGGATATACCAGAAGCGGTTTATTATCAAACCACGGGGCACCATCTTCATCATTTCTTCCTCGGTGGTATTGCCGCCGGGGATATACATATTATAGCTGCTGGAGGGTGTGGAGCCAATCTTCTTTGCCCAATAGCGGTTCGTAGGCATCGTTTTTAACACGCCTTTTTCCACCCAGGGGATTTCCACGGAGGCAATGCCTTCATGGTTATAAGGCGAGGCAGAAAGTTCTGGACGTAGCAGCGTGGAATACCAGCTAAACTTATCTCCAAAGAAGGGCTTGCCAAGCTGGTCGGTGAAAGGGGTGAAGCCTTCGTCACTCTGGCGACGGTTCATCATCCAGCCCATAAACCACAATAATTCCTGTAAAGCTCCCGGACGCAAGATAACGGCAATCTTCTGCGGATCGAAGCTCTGCATGCCTTCAAGGGCGTTTGCCTGAGTTGCCAGACGTGCAAAATCCTTAGCTAAATCGAAGCCCGCAAAGTTCTTGGCTTCATAATCCACCTTCGTCTCCACGCTGCCTTTTTTAAGGGTCATAGAGTGACCGAAACTAGTGCGGCTATGGCTTCCCACAAAGCCATTCTTGCTAAACATATAGCTTTCCCCGTAGTGCTTTTCTGTCATCCCCGAAACGGTGGCATCCATGGCTTTGGCTTTATCGATGGACTCTTGCACTATTGCCACCATTTGCTTGGGTTGCAGGTCGCGCGTTTCGGGATCGGAATTGTTTACTTTAGGAAGCGTTATCGGCATGGCAGAGGGCATAAACTCGGGGTCTTCGGGTGCCAGTTTTGCCATATCTTCCGCGGTTCTTAGCAAGAAAGCAAGTGTCGTCTCATCATCTTGATTAACCGAGCAACTACCCGATTTTGCGCCATAGGAAACGCTTAAGGAAACATCCATCTTGGGTCCTGCAATATGCTGCGTAATCCCATTTTGGGCAAAGCGGGTTTCGTGGCTGTCCCAAAGGCTAATGTTGAATGTATAGTCATCGGCAGTAGTATGCTGCTTTATGTATTGGGCTATTTTCTCGATGTTCATTGGGAACCTCCTACACGGATATTGCGGAATCTTGAGGGTGCTGCTCCGTGGGTCATGCGGGCACTTTGGGAAGGCTGTCCTTTTCCGCAGTTTACTACGCCAAAGGGACGCCAGAAACGTTCGTCGCATATTGCGTCGCAACTATTCCAGAACTCTGGATTATTGGATTTGTAGATTACTTTCTTCAGCGGGCGGAATAGCTTGCCATTCTTGATTTCCCAAAAGAAATCGCCACCAAACTGGAAGTTAACGCGGTGCTGGTCAATCGAAAAGCTGCCTCTGCCCTGAATGTAAACGCCATCTTCTGTATCGGCAATCAGTTCGCCGGGGGTTAAAACCTTGGTTCCGGGCAGCAGATACAGGTTTGGAATACGGTTTATCGGCTGGTCGAAATAATATGTAGCCCGGTTGCAACCACGAGAGTAATCCAAGCCGATTTCCATGGCTGTGTCTCGGGTGCTGCCGTATTCGTTTAAAATACCGTCTTTAATTATATGCCATTTCTGTCCGGGAACGCCATCATCATCAAAGCCGTGCGTGGCAAGACCTTCACAGAGGGTGTTGTCGCCCACGAAGTTAACTATATCGCTGCCGTATTGGTAGTTCTTTAGCTTTTCGGGAGTGGCGAAAGAAATCCCGGCATAATCTGCTTCCCAGCCAAGTACGCGGTCAAGCTCTGTGGGATGCCCCACGCTTTCGTGCATGGTAAGCCCCAGATGGTTGGGGTCTAAAACAAGGCTGCGTCTTTCCTCGGGACCCAGAACATCGGCTTTCACCTTAATCAGGGCTTCTTCGGCAATTTGTTTGGCTTTATCAATCAGGTTCAGGCTAAGTATCCATTCCCAACCCACGGCTCTGCCGCCTTCGTCGAAGGTACGGCTTTGGCTATCGCCTTCATGCACGGCAGTGGCAATAACCATGGGATTGATAAACTGAGATGTGATGTCCAGCCTGGTGCCAAGGGTGGAAGCGAACAGCTTCTCGTCCTTGTGGATAACCAGATAGAATACCGCTTGTTTGATGCCTTCGTACGCCATCATGGTGCGGTTCACTTCCATCATCAGCTCCACTTTTTCTTGTAGCGGAACGTCCAGGGATTCAATCTGCACAGGGGTTTTGTAGGTGGCGATATAGCTGCGTTCGGGAGCCAAACGGAGCTTTTTGTTTTTGTTAACTGATGCCGAAAGAGCAGCAATTTCCACAGCTTTTTTAACCGTGGCGAGAACGGATTCATCGCTAAACACATTCGAATGGGCAAAGCCCCAAGCACCTTCCTTAAACACACGAATTCCATATCCGTGAACAATTTCGGTGTGGGTGTGTTTAAGAGATAGATTTTGCAGATAAATCACCTGATCTGTAGTTCTTTGAATGCGGATGTCGGCATATTCTGCGCCGAGGCTTGCAGCAGCATTCATGGCGAGATCTAGATACTTCATATAATCTCCTTATCTTGTTATCAAAACATAGTCGTGGCTTTCATCATCATACCGATGACTTGACCCATGAATATCGCCGAAATCAGCATTCCAATACCGGTCAATATCAGGAAAGCTTTGGCGAAATTGCGGCGGTTGGGATTGTCGTTGTTACCAAAAGCCCAGATAAACATAACCACGATGTTTGCCACGGGAATGCAACTGATAATAATGATAACCAGCCATTCCAACATACTCATCACCGGTGCTATGGATGTGTCAACCGTGCCAAAGTGGGAATCCCCACTATCAGTAGTCTTGTAGTATTCGTCCATAAATTCTCCTTATTAGTTCTGCCACCCAAAAGCATATCCGAATGCAAGATAAATTATGGGATAAATCCGTCAAGTTATTCGCTAGAGTCTTGTCTGCTGGAATTGCCCTATCATTGCCCACTCATTGTCCATGTGGAGGGCAATGGGTGGGCATTGATAGGGCAATTCAAGCAGGGAAGAGAAAAGATACTATACTCTGTTAAGTTGAAATTCTGGTGCTGCCAGCTCACATTTGCATTTGACGGACACGGCTAAGCTGGCTATTATCTTAGTATCGAGCTACAAAAGGAAAGATAACGATGAGTAAATTAAGCAGAGCAGAAATGCTGCAACTATTATCCATTACCGATAAGGCAGAATTAGCGGAGTTATATCGCCGCGCTTATGCAGTAAAAAAGCAATTTGTAGGCACAAAGGTGTATTTTAGGGGCATTGTGGAGCTTTCCAACGTGTGCAAAAAGAACTGTTATTATTGCGGCATCCGCAGCGGAAACCCCAAGGTGGAACACTTTTCTTTAACCAAAGACGAAGCAGTAAAATCCTGTTTATGGGCTTATGAGCAAGATTATGGCTCTGTAGTTATCCAATCTGGCGAACGTGATGATGCAGAGTTTGTGGATTTTATAGAAGATATAGTGCGTACCGTGCGCGCTAAAAGCAACAACGAATTGGGGATAACCCTTTCTTTGGGCGAACAGAGCGAAGAAACCTACAAAAGGTGGTTCGATGCCGGCGCACACCGCTATTTGCTGCGCATTGAAAGCTCCAATCGGGAGCTATATGCCAAACTGCATCCTGCCGATCACGATTGGGAATATCGGGTTAACTGCATTCGCACTCTAAAAAAGCTCGGCTATCAGAGTGGAACAGGGGTGATGATTGGCTTGCCGTATCAAACTCTGGAGCATCTGGTGGATGATATCATGTTCTTTGAAGCTGAAGATATCGATATGATCGGTATGGGTCCTTACATTCCGCATGAGGACACCCCTCTGGCAAAGGCTTTGCCCAATTACAACGAAGATGAACATCTGGAATTGGCGTTGAAGATGATTGCTGTGTGCAGAATTGCGCTGCAGGACGTAAATATCGCCTCCACCACCGCCTTGCAAGCTCTGAAAGATGATGGCAGAGAAATGGGACTTTTAGCCGGAGCCAATATCATTATGCCCAATATCACCGAAACCAAATATCGGGGAAACTACCAGCTATACAAAGGCAAGCCCTGTATGGATGAAAATGCCAACCAGTGCCGTGGCTGCCTGGAAAACCGCATCACCAGCATCGGCGAAGAAATAGGCTATGCCCAATGGGGAGATTCTCCGCACTATAAGAAGATAGAAAAGACTTAAGTCGCGTTATGCAATTTGTATGTGATGCGAGTTCCAACATATTGAGTCTGGAGTAGTTAACGCCACTCTCTGCGCACAATTACTAATCATTTCTCCGGCGTTAAGGACTACAGCGATGGTAGCGCAGGACGCCGTTCCTGAGAAGGTAGCGAGCTTGCTGACGGTGTAGTCCATTTGGCTGAACAACATAGAGATAAGTGAAAGCAAATCACAGCCAAATCGACTCCACTCTTACTTAGCCAGCAACTTAGGCAAAAGTAAGATGAGCAAATATATGGCAATAAAGGGAAGCATTTCCCAAAAACGTACTGCTCTGTGCTTTACACCGATAACAAAAGCCTCGTAGCCAAACATAAGTGCCAAAACCGCCATGGCTATCCCAAGATACATCCCAACCGAAAAGAAGCTGAAAACGGAGACTATGGCTGCAAATACACACGCTGCAAGCTTGGCAGATAGCGTGTTTCTGGAAGGCTTTCTAAACATGAAACCCATACTATTGCCTATTTATCAAAAGCTTTGCGGAATGCGGTTAGCTCTTTCAGTATCGCCTTTAGAGTATCTTGCTCGTTTTGCGGCTCTATCTTTGTGGCAGCAGTCGGTACGCCAATGCGGCTCATAATGGTATCTTTCAAGGCTTCACTGTCCCGAATACCAGAGATAATTAGCTCTGCTTGGGTATTTTGTGCTCCGCTTGAACCTGCAGTTTGAATGCGCAAATGGCTGATTTGGAACATGCGCTCTACGGGTCCTTGGGTAATATCGATATTGGTTATCTTGCTGTAAGGCACAGTAGTACGAATACGCCAGAACACGCCCTTCTTTAGCTTGACTGCATCACCGTCTATCGTGTATTCCAAGGTCTTGTAAAATGCAGGCAGATAGATGAGAATAGGCAGTAGGGTGATTAACATAATAAGCATGATAAAGCCCATGAGTATAGGTTCTATGCTTAACACAATTAATAGCAAAAGTGTGAGGAATGGAGGTATGTAAGCAATAAAGGTGATAAGCTGCCAAAGCTTCTTCAGTTCAGGCTCTGGCTTTAATTGTATGGTATTCATAATAGACTCCTTTTTAGCATTTGTAGCATCCTCTGCAAGTTATATTATATGTCAATCTATTAGCAAAGGAAAAGCAACATAGATACCAGCAATCTGTTGATAAAATACCACAAGACTAAGAATAGTCAAGAAATAAATATTGACAAAATTCAAATAACTGCGCC
This sequence comes from Candidatus Cloacimonadota bacterium, assembly GCA_028681035.1. The sequence goes on along the minus strand of JAQUJJ010000002.1, from coordinate 52,425 downwards.
AAATACACCAATTAAGAAAACCTTGGAGTTGAAATATGAAGAAAGTACTGTTTCTCATAGTTTTATGCTTACTGGTGCTAGGGATGAAGGCACAGTCAACAGCAGCAGCATCAACATCAGGCTTGTTTGGCTTATGGTTTGGTGATGATTACGAAACTTGTGATTTATATATGTATTGGGAAGGCTTTGAATACTACTACGACGATACAGATGATGGCGGCACGATGTACATACCCGATGGCAGCATAGAGTTCGATTATGACATAGATCACGTTACCCTGTATTTCGAAAGCGAAAATGACGAATTGACTGGCTGGGTAGTATATTACACTGTTTCAGATAGCTATGATGTAGAACAGAGCGTAGTTACCTCTATAAAAAGCTTGCATGGTGCTTATGTTTACCATACTGAAGCCAAGTTCTACTCTTGGGATTTTGACGAAACCCACTTCTTGGAAGCCGGACACAACAATGATGGCGACTTGTTTTATGTCGAGTATGGGACTATATTTGGGGACTGAAGGCTAAAGTAAATATTGCAGGATAAAGGGCAGCAGCACCGCAGATATCAGCAAAGCTATTTGAGGTAAATACTGGCTTATGGGCAGTTTGATGCGTGTATCAGAGCTGCCCATTGTTATTGCCAAAGAAGCCCTGCCCAAGCCGTAAACAATGCTGCTAAGCAGCACCATAAAAGCCATAAGAACGGCAATATTACCGCTTTTCAGCATCGCCATCACAATATAGAACTCGCTTACAAAGAGTGGCGAGGGCGGCATGCCAATAATAAAGGCAAAACATAGCAGCCACAGCCAAGCTGAAACAGGATTAACGCTCAGCAATCCTCCACATTGGTCGTAGTCCTTTTTACCAAAGATGCTGTAAACATTACCGGCTGTTAAAAAGAAAGCAGCCTTTATCATCGAATGCCCCATCACATGGATAAGACCCGCCTTGCCGGCATATTCGCCCAATGCGAAGGCTATTAAGATAATCCCCATGTTTTCTATGGAGGAATAGGCTAACAGGCGTTTATAGTTCTTTACCTTAAGAATAAACACCGCTGCCACAAACATGGATAGCAAGCCCAAAACAAGAAACAATTGGGAAGCCAAGCCGCCAAGATGGCAGGCGTTCATCACTCCCTGCATGCGAATCAAAGGGACTAAGGCAGTATTTAGTAGTGCCCCGGAAAGAAGTGCCGATACTGCTGCGGGTGCTTCTGAATGTGCATCGGGCAGCCAAAAGTGCATGGGTGCTAAGCCCACTTTGGTGCCGAAACCGATCAACATAAATACAAAAGACACCTTTAGCCAGAACGGCGAGATAGTTTCAGACAGTGCAAGCACGGTGTCTAAAACCAAACTGGGGGTATTTGGCAACGCTATCACGAGCAGCAGCAAGCCCACAAACGCCAAAGCGATGCCAACGGAGCAAATAAACAAATACTTCCAGGCAGCTTCCAGGGATTGCTTATGATGCTCGAAACTGATTAGCATGGCAGAGGCAAGGGTGGTAGTTTCCACAAACACCCAGATTAAGCCCAAATCACGGCTGAGATTAGCTCCATCCATAGATGCCACAAATACCATCATGCAAATGGCATAGATGCTGCTCTGCTTATTAGTTAGGGTGGTTTTTAGCTGCAAGGAATACAGCCCCACGGCAAAGTATAACACCGCCGATACAATGAAGAACCAGATACTTAAGCTGTCTATGCCAAAATATAGGCTGAGCTTTGAAGAAGGCAGGATAAGGAATATCCCGAAGATTAAATGCAGGCTGCTATGGATAAAGACCAGTGCCGTATTAAGGCTTTTGCTTTTTATGCACCATGCCAGAAAGCCAGCAAGAATAGGAAACAACCAAATATAGAGATACATCATCGTGGGCTTAGTCCTTCAGCGTGGATAAGCCATCGCTATCCACATCCTCAAAAGCACTGCTTATTTTATTGATGAAGAGCACGGCAATCAGGATGGAAAGCATGATATCCAAGGATACTCCCAAGCTTACCACATGCGGCATTTTGCTGCCTAACGCCAAAGAAAGCAGAAAGATACCGTTTTCCATAATCAGATAGCCCATTAAGTGCGTAATCAGCTTCTTGTTGGCGATAATAATGAACAAACCCTTCAGGATGGCGGCAAAAGCGATGCCAAAATGCAGAGGATAGAGGTTTTGGTTGCTTTTCCCGCTCCACAAGGCGATAAAAAAGGCAAAGGCAAAGATTGCTGTCATGGAACCAAGCGAGAAGAAATTGGAAACAGAAGGTTCCACTTCTCGCTTAATACCATTCTTGCGGATGGTGTCCATAATGAACCAGGGAATCAGAATCGCCTTAAACACAATGGTTTCCAGGGCTACGAAAGAAAACTCCCACATATTGAATTCGTTGGTCTTAAGGATGGTGAGGATAAACAGCATAATGCCTTGCAATATAAGTATTCTCACAATACTGGAAAGCATGTTTGTGATGGAGGCAAAGAGCAGGCTTACGCCAAAGATCACCAACAGTATATCTGCCATTAAAAGCCTCCCAGATTGTGCACTATCAACGCTGCCAGCACCAACAAAGCCACTGCCAAGGGAATAATAACCAGCTCCAGATTGCGGCTGATACGATAGCGAGGCATCAGGCTTTCCACCACGCCAACAAGCACTGCCAAGCCAAAGCTGCATACCAAGAATACAGCGGTGATTATGGAGCCATGTATGCCTTCAGGGATAATGAAATAGCAGATTAAGGAGGCGTATATCTGCACCTTCAAGGCTGCGGCGTAATGCACCATTGCTAGGTTTGCGCCACACGTATCCAGCACCATAACCTCGTGAATCATGGTAAGCTCCAGATGGGTGGCAGGGTCGTCAAAAGGCACTCTCGAGCCTTCCACAAGCAGCATGATAAATAGTGCCAGAGCCGTTAAAACCGCTATGATGATTGACCACTCGTTATAGATATTCACCGTATGCCGAGCAAAAAGCTGTCCCATCGTGTCAAAGCCACCCGCATAAGCCAAAGAGCCTATTACTAACAGGAAAGCAGGCTCCAGAAAGGCAGTGAAGGATATCTCGCGGGATGCGCCCATGCCTTCAAAGCTGCTGCCAACATCCATCGCTGCTGCCACCATCACAGCTTTTGCCAAGGCAAGCAGGGACATAAACAAGAAGAAATCCCCACGGAAGCTTAACACCGCACTCTTTGCTCCAAAAGGCACAAAAAGCGCAGCCATAAAAGTAGCCACCAAAGCCATAGAAGGTGCCCAACGGAAGATGTGGCTGCTGCTGTGGCTGTGAATCTCATGCTTTCCCAGAAGCTTAACAAAGGTGTAGAAGGGTTGCAGAATACTGGCTCCCTGCCTTCCTACACATACTGCCTTGGTTTTGGCAATAATGCCGATGAACAGAAGAGGTAAGGCTATAATAAACAAGATATTGATTATCACTGCGAGACCCCCAATACCCAAAATAGCAAGGCAAGCAATGCTAACAACAAGTAAGTGATATAGCTATTGGTTTTGCCGTTATGAATGCTATCGAAGCAGGCAAAGACACGCTTAACTGCCTTGCATGCGGAGGCAATCACACTGGTATCCAAATATTCCTGCAGTTCTTCTTGATACTCTATCTTCTGCGGGAAATAGCCTTCCGATTTGTTTGCAGAAAGCTCTGTGCGCACGAATGGCTTCAAGAAGTAAGCCAAGGGGTTAATAAAAGCCAATCCAGTATATTGCATACGGGAGCTTGGCTTGGCGTATGCACAGCCCCAAGTGCCCGCCTTGGTGATATGCGACAATCTGCTCTTTAGTAGGTATAGCACGGCAAAACAGCCCAGCAGCATTAACATCACCACACTCATGCTATTTAGCACAAGGCTAAAGCTGTTTAGTACTGTGGTGTTTAAGCCGAACATCTGTTCCAAGGGACGAATAATCAGCAAAGCTACGCCGCCAAACAAGCCAAACACTAAGCAAGATAACGCCAAGACTAAGGGGCTAATCAGCATCCCGATAGATACTTCGCGGGCGTCTGAGGCTGCCTTGCTGCGCGGCTCTCCACCAAAAACAATGCTGTAGTTTTTGCTGAAGGCAATAAGAGCCAATGCGCTAACAAAGGCTAAGCCTGCACCCGTTACCACGGCGATTAGTGTGCTGCTTAAATTGCTGATTCTAAAGCCGCTTATACTGCTAAGAAAGATGCCAAATTCGGAGATAAAGCCGTTCATTAGCGGTAAAGCAGAGATTGCAGCGCTGCCCATAAGGAATAGACCCGCCGTGCGAGGCATGTTCCTACCCAAGCCGCCAAGACTATCCTGATTCAAACTATGGGTAGCTACCAGCACGTTCCCACTTAAATAAAACAACAAAGGCTTGAATAGTGAATGGTTTAAAAGATGCAGCATAGCAGAGGCAAAGCCCAAGCTTGCCATCATGGCATTGTTTGTCTGTAAGCCTAAGAGCCACAGACATAAAGCTATCCCGATAATGCCGATATTCTCTATGGAAGAATATGCCAAAGCCTTTTTGATATTAGCCTCGGCAAGAGCATGGATAACTCCGTTAAAAGCTGTAATTAGAGCTATCGCCAAGAGCAGATATATCTCATAAGGCTGCCAAGAACTGCGTAGCATCACCATCACTATCCCAAAGATGCCCGTTTTTATCATCAAGCCAGACATCATTCCGGATAGATGTGCCGGAGCAACCGGATGTGCCTTGGGAAGCCAAGAATAGAAAGGGAAAAAGCCAGCTTTAAAGGCAAAGCCAATTAGTAAAAGCCACTTCGCCAAGCCATAGATAGGCTGTTCACCGAAGTTTAAAGTCCCGCTCTGCATGTATAACAGCCCAAAACCAAGCAGCAACACCGCTGCTCCTATGTGCATCATTACAAAGTAATAAAGGGCAGAAGAGATAGTTTCCTGACTGTGACGGTCATAGAGAATAGCAAAGAATGAAGAGAGGCTCATCAGCTCCCAAGCAAGCATAAACAGCAAGCTATGGCGCAGCATCAAAACAAGATGCATACTAAGCAACATCAGTGCTAAAAAGAAGAGATGCGATGCTGTTCCTTCCTCGCTATGCGTCTTGATATAAGCGTGAGCGTAGAGAATCCCCCAAATTGAACCAAAGGCAAAGATAAGCCCCATAAAAGCGGCAAAGGCATCGATCACGATATCCGCAGAGCCTATAAAAGACGGCAAGGTTAGCACATAGCAAAGCTCGGCATGGCTAAACAGTAGGTCTGCATAGCCCGCTATCAGCAAGAGAGAAGCTACGATGCTTAGCGCAGTAAAGCATATACTTGCCTTTGCTTTTTTAAAACCCGCTTCCAGCAGGACAAACAGCAGGCCAAAAAGCTGTAACGCTAAGCCGTAGCCAATCATTTCACCCTACCAAGTAAAGACATAATGCCGTGTATAATGCTTAAAGGATGTGCAGGACATCCTGGGATGTATAATGAAGGCTGAATCCCGCTTAAAACGCTGCGGTCTATAGCCTTGCTATCGGCAAACAATCCCCCGCTTATCGCACAGACTCCGCACAATATCAAGACTTTAGGTGCGGGAATGGCTTCCCATGTTTCGCCCAATGCATAAGCCATGTTAGCAGAGACAGGTCCAGTCAGAATCAAGCCATCTGCATGACGCGGTGATGCCACCACTTCCAGCCCATAACGTCCCATATCAAAGTTTACATTGGAGGAAGCCCCCAGTTCCAGCTCGCAAGCATTGCAACCTCCTGCGGATACATTACGCAGCGCAAAGGAGAGGCGGAACTGCTTGTTTAGCATAGGGTTTACCTCTACTATTGGCACCGAGCTTACCTGCTTGCCTTCGTCCCACTTAATAACTAAGCCATCTCTGCTGCTGCTTGAGATGCGGTAATCCGGATTAAAGATGAAGGTTTCAGGAAACTTGCGGCTACAGGCTCCACAGAAACAACATTTGCCCAAATCCAGACTGAACTTACCGATTGCCCCTGTAGGACATAGCTTTTCTGCTGCTTCAAAATCGTGTTCATCAGCCCGCAGAATACTCGGCAATCCGGGAAAGGAAGGATGTATCGCGGCTTTTAGTGGATTGGGTATCGCCTGATATCCGTGCGCGATTCTGGCTCTAAGCAGCTCAAACATCGCTATGCCTCATAGGTCTGCCCCGCAGTAAGAGAGGTCAAAGCTCTTATTGCACAGCGGAAAGTCTGATATTCCCTCTTCTCGCACAGCCAAAGCTAAGCCATACCAATTGTGCAGTGAGGGGTCATACACCTTGTAAAACTCTGTGCTACCGTCTGCTGCGGTTTTTATCACGTGCACAATTCTGCCTCGCCAGCCTTCTACGATGGACACCGCTATAGCATTCGCCTTGGGTTCGCCAAGCGAGGAGGAATCTTCTGCCTTCACTTCCGGCAGCGTACTTAAGTTAAAATATATCATGGCAAGGGATTGTTTAATCTCTTCAGCGCGTAGCTTGGTGCGGGCATACACATCTCCGCTATCCAAAATAAGGGGATGAAACTCATCATCTGCCACCATAGAAAAGTCCCGTCGGGCATCCACAGCATATCCGCAAGCCTTGGCGGTGATGCCGCTCATATTAAGCTCTTGCACCGTTTTTAGGCTAAGGCTGCCTGTGCTATCAAAACGGTTTAGAACTCCCGCATCGGCAAGCATCGCGGTTACACAAAGCTCTATCTGCTGTTCGGCTTTGCTTAAAGTATCACGCAGTATCTTGTTTTGTGCAGCACTAATGCCGTAATTTACCCCGCCCGGTTGCAGCCAGCGTTTGCCAAATCTGCTGCCGCATATCGCCAAAGAAGAGTTTATCACCGTGGTGCGCAGAGCGGCAAAGAAATTCTGTCCTGTAATATATGCAATATCGCCCGCCAATGCTGAAAGGTCTGCCAAATGCATAGCAACCCGCTCCAGTTCCAGCGCAATAAGCCTAACTGTTTGTATAGTGGAGCTTACCTCCGCTCCACACAAAGCCTCAACAGCCAGACAATACGCCAAGCCATGCCCGATAGCCGTATCGCCCGCTATCGTTTCTGCCAAAGGCATTTTGTTTCTAACATCGCCATCTGCCAATAGCTTACAAACACCCCGGTGCTGGTAACCAAGCTGGATTTCCAGATGTTCTACAGTTTCACCTTTGCAGATAAAGCGGAAATGACCGGGTTCTATTACTCCGGCATGCACAGGACCAACGCCCACTTCGTGTAACACGGGAGAGGCACTGCTAAGGAAGGGATAGTCCTCCATTGTTGCTGAATTGCCTTGAGGGTAGCGCAAAGGTTTTAACCATGGATGTCCCATTGCTTTTATGCCACATTCTTCATACAGCTCGCGTTCAAAGATATGAAAGGCAGGGATTTCAAGGCTGAGAGAAAGGTATTCCTTATCCACGGGGACAGTGCCGCGCAACAATTCCAGCGGCAAACCCGCTTTGCCCATTCCGCACAATAACTCACCGTTATTGGTACCAAAATAGAAGAGCGGAAAGTAGCCCATTGCCCAAAGCTCCCGAATTCTGGCAAAGAAATCTGTGGTTTCCAGCAATTCTGGCAAGAAGAAAAGAAAGGGGTTTCTACATTCATTAACATCCATACGAATCCCTTTAATATCATAAGCTTAAATGTCAAGTGGAAAATTCCAAGCATTCCCCCATTTGTAGGGATAAATAAGTTAAATAGGAACGCAGATTTATCGGATTAAGCGGATTCACACAGATAAAGAGCAAGATACAACGACAAAAACCGCTTAAAATACAAATCAACGCTTATATTAATCCATGTTTCTCTAAACTAATCCGCGAAAATTTGTTAAACCCGTCTTATCCCTGTTCCTATTACTTTATTTTGGGGTTTAATAACGGGCGGGAGATTTCCTTGCTGCGATCCCACACGATTCGCAGGTGATTCCCACGTAACTCCCACGTGGCGACGTGGGGATCACCTCGGAAACGCCCCCGCATGGCAAGGCAGTGCAGCAAGGGCTGCACTTACCGTAGTGACGTAAGGAAACACAATTATAAGCAAAACTGCAAGTGCTTTATATTGTTTATTTTAACCGCACTGAAAGATTCCTGTTGCTATTGCCTTTCGCTTGACTATATTGTTTGACAGTACATGGAAAGTCAATGCCTAATTTATTAACATCTCGCTCAGCAGACAAGCGAGCTATTATCCACACAAAATATGCCTGCAAAAGGAGAAAAGAAAACAATATGTTATCGATAATCGCTGTCATTTTAATTGTTCTATGGTTATTGGGAATGATTACATCCTACACCATAGGAGGATTCATCCACGTTCTGTTAGTTATTGCTGTAATATCGATTCTCATCCGGATTATCCGGGGCAATAAAATACTATAAACCTCTAAATTCTGACTAATAATAAGGATTCTAACAATGAAAAAACTATTAGTACTCGTCCTCATCGTTTGGTGTGCATTGCAATTAAGGGCTGAAATGATGGGGCAATTTGGTGTAGGTATCGACGTAAATGGAAAGCAGTCGTTTTCCAATGCCCTATTCAGTACCGATAGCGATGTGAAAAACGGAGCATCACTCTATGGAGAAATATTATCTTCCGAAGAGCTTGGCTCTGGAGATATGATTTTTGGCTTAGGACTGGAGTATCAAATCCCCAGAGAATTAAAAGACCTAAACTACGATTCGCACAAGCGTCAATTCTCTTACCTACCCATCTATCTAACTGGCAAATATGTCTTCTTACAGTCATCCATTTCGCCAGAAATAATTGCACAAGCAGGTTACAATCTTCCCATTTCCAATAACAATTACGAATACTCCGCAATTAATAACCTAAAAGTAAGCGGTGGTTTTTATTGGGGAATGGGAGCTGGTGTTTATTTCAAACCCCTTGTAGTACAAGTAATGTACAAAAGCGGTAAAAGCACTTTCACTTGGAATAATATTGAAAGCCTCGAAACAACCAGCACAAACACCCAGTTAAGCTTACAACTGGGCATAAGGTTGAAATCAGATTAGTTAACAAGAACTATATTCACTAACCGAAGGAGGTTATCATGAATAAGCTGAGTATTAAAGGTGATTGGAAAATCATCGCAGGCAAACTAAAGCAGCAATATGCAGACCTGACAGATGATGATCTTCTCTTTACAGAAGGTAAAGAAGAAGAACTATTGGGAAGACTTCAACAGAAACTAGGCAAAACCAAAGAAGAAATCCGCGATTATATTGCAAAGCTCTGACACTTCACTAGCTCTATAGCCCCGGAAGATTTCATTCTCCGGGGCTATATCATTTATCCCAAGCGTAATATGCCCAGATATCTGCCCATCACCCTTCATCTGCACTCTTACTCTATCAAGTCCTGATAAAGTGGACAGTTTATTTCAATCTTTAACTGATTTGTTCACTAGCCTTTTCTTTACTCTTTTCTGTAGGAAATAAGCCGAAGCAGGCATTTCCCAAATAAAGTAACAGGAACACGGATTTATCACTTACTTCTCCCTATAAACATCTTTTCCTAAAAATGGGGGAATGCAAAAACCGAAGCAGTTGACAAATTATCGGTATTTCCCTTTGTGTGATTCTCTTAATCTTAGTATCTGAAAAGTGAGTTTTAATGCTGTATCTGCTGTTTAGCGTATTATGTTCTGTGGCGATTGCCAATTTGCTGATGGTGGCGGGGAGCCGTGGCAAGATTAGCATGCTGCCCATATTCTTGGGTAACTACTTTGTTGCCAGCTTGTTCAGCTACGCCAGTTTACCTATCGGCACTGTGTTTCCTTCTGTATTCGATTTGGGCTTTGGGATTTTGACAGGTGCTTTCTTTTTGATGAACTTCTGGATATATCAGAAGAATATTGTGCAAAACGGTTTATCTCTTTCTGTAGGGGTAATGCGGATTGCCATGATTATCCCGATTCTGCTGGCGGTGGCTATTTTCCGTGAAAGCATCACTTATCTAAACATCTTTGGTATCGTGATTGGGATAGCAGCGTTTAGCCTAAAGACAGACCCCAAAGAGCTGCATAAACTACTGTGGATAGTGGGTTTATTCGTAATCTCCGGTTTAACCGATGCCAGCTTGAAGCTGTATAAAGAATGGGGAAGCGGTAACGAAGCCTTGTTTGTCTATATCATCTTCAGCTCTGCTTTTGTCTTCACCTTGGCGGCTCTAATCTTTAATAAGACCACTTTTAGCTATAAGAGCATACTATTCGGCTGTTTGCTTGGCGTACCCAACCAGCTTTCCACGGTGTTCTTTCTGAAAGGCTTGGATAGTATTCCCGCTGCCATAGCCTACCCCAGCGTGGCTGTTGCCATAGTGCTGCTAAGCATCATCAGCGATATTGGCATCTGGAAAAAGCAGGTGGCAAAGAAAGATGGCATCTTGTGGGCTCTGCTGCTGATAAGTCTGCTGTTATTACACACAGGCTAAGAAACTATTGGATAAATACTTATCTCTGGGATACAGGTTTTTTAACTTGACGTAAAAGCTCAATCTCAAAAAGCCTGTTCTTATAAAAGAAAACATAAATATCCAAGGAGTACCTTAAATGAAGAATATCCTCATTGTTAGCCTATTAATCTGTCTTGCTGCCTTCGCCTATGCAGAAGCGCAGAGCAATTCCTTGAACGAATATCTGAACAATCCCAATGCTGCCTCTTACAAGCTGGCGGTTAGCACGCTATGCGATAATATCACCAAAGGCGAGAATATAAACCAAAATAAGCTGAACTTAGCTTATATCACCAATCACGAAACCTCTCGGTTGATGGAACAATTGCAGGCTGATGCAAAAACATTGGCTGCGGGTGAACGTTTCATGCTTGGGAACATCCTGCTTAGTCAGGAAGAATATACCAAGGCGATTGCCATATATGATGGATTGAACAAAGACTACCCAAATTGGTCTTGCCCCTGGCGTCATAACGGTGAAGCACTTTACAGATTGAAACAATATGATGCAGCGGTAATAGCCCTGCAACAGGCGATAGACACCAAAGAGGATCACTACGATGCCTATGTATGGATGGCTATGGCACTTAAAGAACAAGGCAACTACAAAGAAGCTCTGAAGAACTTGGAAACCGCCCTGACTATGTCTCCAGAAACAGAAGAAAGCGAAGATGAAGCTGTCTCGCAGGAAAAGATTCAGGCTTTGCTAAAAGAGCTGAGGGCAAAGGTAAAATAAGCTATACTGGCTGTTATCTAGCCCTATTCATTATCTCTTGAGCAATCTTCTTGTCCGTATCGAACATGAAAGCATCAAGAATCTTGTATTTGCTTGCAGAATCAAGACATTTCGGATAAGCAATTTCCAGAGCTTTGATTTTATCATCGGAAAAGGTAAACAATCCCAATAACTCCATTATTTGGGTAGAGCGGAAGTAATTGCCTTCAGTTGCCGATTTTAGGGTATTCAGTCCTGCATCGCTAAAGTTGTTTCTGCGTATGCTAAGCTTTAAATCGGCAAAGTCTTTATCCCGCATTGCTCTTATCTTCGGTGCAGGTGTCTCAGACGGGTTAACATTTATCGTGATGCTTGATTCTGGAGAAGAAGGGTTTATTACGATTACTTGTGGTTCTGCCTGTGAAGTATAAGCCAGATTGGTAGCGATTTCACGTATTTCATCCAGCAGCTTTTGGGCTTCATATCTTTCTGCTTTGTATAGCTGGCTGATATAGCTCATCTGTAGCTTATCAATGCGCCTATCTAGTTTCTTCAAGAGCACTTGACGGTTGTATGGAAGGCTGTCATAAGTTTTGCTGTCCTCAGAATTGTCCGTTAAAATAGTGCTGGTTTCCTCTCCCCAAAGAGCGGAAAAGCTAAATAGCAACACTAGGCCAAGCAACAACACGATTAGCCCTTTTACCGAGTGTTTCAAGGTTTGTTCATTGTGCATAAAAAGCATGTCGTCTCCTCTTTCGTGAGCATATTTTCTATCTTTGGCAATTCTTGCAAGCTTGGCAGAACTGTCAATTTCTTTTTCAAAAACGCACAAGTTCTTGACACAATTTGCAGCTTTTATCATTCTGCTCCGAAATAATAATGCCTTGTGGGAGAAGATATGATTACTGTTTACATAAACGGAAAAGCCACTAAGGTGCTTAAAAACACCAAAGTCCTTCATGCCTGCACCAAAGCAGGTTACCACGTTCCACATTTATGCTATCATGAAGATTTACCTGCCTTTGGTAACTGCGGAGTGTGTGTGGTGGAAATTAATGGCAAAGTATTGCGTTCTTGCTCCACCCCCTGCGAAGAAGGCATGAAGATTACTACAACTGGCAAGAAACTATTGGATTTGCGGCGTGATGCACTGGAAATAATCCTTTCCAACCACCCCAACAACTGCCCTGAATGTATCAAGAACGGACGCTGCGAATTGCAAGACCTTGCTCAGGAGCTTGCTATCCGCCACATGAACCTAAAGAAGGTACACCGTAAATACAAAGGCAGAGATGAATCCTCCGTAGCAATTACTTTAGACCAATCCTACTGCATACAGTGTGGACGCTGCGTTTACGTATGCAACGAGATTCAGGATGTGCATGCGCTGGAAAACTCCGAGCGAGGCTTTAACACCTATGTGGGACCCACCTTCGATCGCCTTTTGGCTGAATCCGAATGCGTAAGGTGCGGTCAATGCAGTGCCCACTGTCCTGTAGCCGCCATCTATGAAGCTGACGATTCCGATGCCTTGTGGGCTGCGTTGGATAACAAGGACATGGTGCTGGTAGCGCAGGAAGCACCTGCTGTGCGGGTAGCCCTTGGCGAAGAGTTTGGCATGAAACCCGGCACCAACGTGAAGGGTAAAATGTACACTGCGCTGCGTGAATTGGGCTTTAAGTATGTGTTCGATACGAACTTTGGGGCAGACCTCACCATCATGGAAGAAGCCAGTGAATTTGTGCACGTCTTTACGGAAAAACCTGAAGAGTTTCCGCTTATCACCACCTGCTGTCCTTCCTGGGTGGACTTTTTGGAGAAGTTCCACGCTGACCTGATTCCCCATTTCTCAAGCTCCAAATCCCCTCATCAGATGGTGGGTACCATCGTAAAAACTTATTGGGCAGAGAAGATGAAGATAGACCCCAAGAAGATATTCCTCGTTTCCGTGATGCCTTGCACCGCCAAGAAATATGAGATAGAGCGTATGGAAGATATGTATGCTTCTGGATATAAGGATGTGGATTTAACCATTACCACCCGTGAGCTTGCCCGCATGCTGAAGACCCGTGGCATAGATTTGGCAAAGCTTGAGGATGGCACTGCCGATAATCCCTTAGGGGAATACAGCGGTGCTGGCACCATCTTCGGTGCAACCGGCGGAGTGATGGAAGCAGCCCTAAGAACTGCCTATTACTTTGCCACCGGCAGCGAATTGCCCAATCCTAAGATAGACTTCGTGCGCGGCACCCAAGGCATCAAGAAAGGCAAGATAGAGTTGCTGGGTAAAGAAATCCGCATTGGTGTTGCCTCTGGCTTAGGTAACGTTAGCAAGCTTATGAATGAGATACGCGACGCCAAAGAAAAGGGACTTGAACCGCCTTATCATTTCGTGGAAGTGATGGCTTGCCGGGGTGGCTGTGTAGGCGGTGGCGGGCAGCCTTACCGTAGTACAAACCGTATCCGTCTTGCCCGCGCCAAGGGTCTTTACAAGGAAGACGAACAGAGCGAGCGTCGTGAATCCCACAACAACGAATCCATCCAGAATCTATACAGGGACTTCCTTGGTAAGCCGAACTCTCCCAAAGCAAAGAAGCTACTGCATACCAGCTACATAGCACATCCACTAAAGATTGTGAAAGGGTGAGAGTTTTACTGGTGAGAGCTTCGCTAATGAGTACTTTGCTAGTGAAAATATTGTAACAATTAAGAGGAGGAATCCCCATGGATATGAAGACCTTTGGATACCTATATTACAAAGCTCGTGGTTACGAGCCAGAAGCCATCCTGCGAGAAGCAGAACTGAATGAAGTAGAATACGATTTCTTTGAAAAAAACCTGAGTTCCGTACTTGCAGAAATAGAGGAATGCCGTCCCCAAGCGGAAAAGATTGGCGCAGATTTCGTGCGTTTAACCCGCTATATCTACGAGCGAGAAAGCGACCAATCACAGAATATTCCCCGTCCCGATGCCGTTAAGGTACGTGCCGGAGAGCTGGTAGCCTTGCCCGCTATAGGTAAAATTACTATTCCTAACATCACCCTGCATAAGGCTATTGAGCAGCGGCGCAGTCTGCGTAAATACTCCAATGCACCTCTTAGCGTGGATGAGCTTTCTTTCCTGCTTTGGGCTTCTTCCTGGGCAAGGGATTTCCGTAGCAATGAACGCATGGAAATAACCCTGCGCAACGTTCCCTCTGCCGGAGCGCGCCATCCCCTGGAGACCTATGTGGATATCCGCAATGTGGAAGGCATTAAGCCAGGATTATACTACTATCACCCCATAAAACACTGTTTGGTGTTGCTGGATGCCAGCGAAACCAAAGCTGTGCAGATTTTTGAAGGCTGCATGAGGCAGGAAATGATTGGCACCGCAGCCGTGAACATTATCCTAAGTGCTGTGCCCTACCGCACCGCATGGCGTTACGGTCAGCGTGGCTACCGCTATCTGTATTTAGATGCCGGACACGTGGGACAAAATATCCAGCTTGCCTCTGAGGCGATTGGTGGCGGATCCTGCATGATTGGTGCCTATTTGGACGAAGCTATGAACGATGCCATCGATGTGGACGGTGTGGAAGAATTCGTGATCTACATCGCCAGCGTGGGTAAGAAGAGCAGCGATTAGGCTAGCTTACCCTAATTGCCGTTCGTTCTTCAATCATTCAAACGTCTGTGCTACCTTGCTTGAATTGCCCTATTATTGCCCACTCAATGCCCTCCACATGGGCAATGGGTGGGCAATGATAGGGCAATAGCTGTAAGGAAAAGGAAACTTTGGGTAGTTTTTAAACTAACATTAATGACAGTGTTAGCTGGCTAATTCTTCGGTTCCACCCAAGTAAACTCTGATAAGACAAATTATTTGTTAAATTGGCTGCAATTTAGCTTTACAATAATAGGGGAAAATAAATAATTACCCCCATGCGTAATATTCTATTATGCCATAGTCGTGAATTATTGTGTTTTGTGTGTTCGAGCCAGAATAAATGGCTCCACTATATGGATTAAAACTTAATTAGTCTCAAGGAGAATAGCAATGAAGAAGATCTTGCTTTTAACCGTGTTCCTCGTCCTGCTTATGGGAATGATGAGCAGCCTTTTTGCACAAGCTACCGTAACCGTGGGTGAAGGAACCACCACCAATACCTCTACTGGTTCCCCCAGTCCTTACGGAACTTATTTTAAGAACTTTCGTCAGCAATACCTGATCCTTGCCAGTGAGCTGGAGAACTCTGGAGGTGGAGCTGGAAACATCAGTTCTGTCGCCTTTAACGTTCAAACTCCGAATACCTGCTCAGCTATGCCCGGCTTTACAATTAGAATGAAGCAGACTACGCAGACTGCCTTAACCACTACTTTTGAGGTGGGCGAATATAGCACTGTATTCTCTTCCCCCGAGTATCTACCCGTTACAGGATGGAACATTCACTCTCTCACCACTCCTTTTAACTGGGATGGCAACTCGAACATCCTTGTGGATATTGTAACAACTATAATTCCTGGCACTTACTCCCAGAATGCATCTGTGTTTTACACCCCTACAACATTCCAGAGTTCACTGCGTTACCAAAGTGATTCTACTGACGCCTCAACCTCCGCAACCGGCACGCTCAGCACATATCGCGCTAATATCCGCTTTAATATGCCTGCTTTTGTGGTTACCAATCCCCCCAATCCAGCCATATTACTCTATCCCGCTAACGGAGATTATGTTTTCATGCCTGCAACTCTTTCTTGGCAAAATGGGGGCGGAGCACCTGCAAGTTACGATGTTTATTTCGGAACTGCGGCTAATCCACCTTTCGTAGTTAACCAGATTGACTCAAGCTATCTGCCAACCGTGCAGCCGGGAACAACTTATTACTGGAAGATAGTCCCCCGTAACGCTATAGGACCTGCCGTAAATATTCCCATATGGAGCTTTAGAACTCCCACTCCTAGTATGATTACAGAGAGCTTTGAAGCCACAACCTTCCCTCCTCCAGGTTGGGCAAACCTAACTGGTTTCACCAGAAGCACATCCTTTGCCTTTAATGGCACTGCCTCTGCCTATAAATATAGCAGTAGCACCGCTCCGGCAATACTTTCCACACCTATACTGAACATCACTGCCGGAAGCACCATACAGTTTTATGCCCGCACTTCAACTGCCAACGACAACCAGCGCATTCAGGTGAAATACTCCTCCGACCGCGTAACATGGCTAAACCTTGGAGAACCAATTGCCTTAGCCTCCAATGCGCCCTTTGCAGCTTACTCTGTGGTTTTAACCCCTGCAGTCGGAAATCGATATATCGGCTTGGAAGTAAGCACTATCGGCACTGCTGGTGGGGTGTATATCGATGCTATATTTGCACCGGATGTAGTCCCGCTTGTTCCAGATGCGGTTATCCTTGCTGTTCCTGCCGATGCTGCGATAGGTGTGCTTGAATTGCCCTCCCTATCCTGGACATTACCCAGTACTGGCGGCGTTCCAACATCATACAAGATTTACATGGATATTAATCCTAACCCGGTGACCTTGTATGCTACGGCAACAGCATCACCCTATGCTTGCACCATACCGCTAACTTATGGTGCTACATATTACTGGAAAGTTGTAGCTTCTAATGCTGCTGGCGACGCTGTGCCAAGTGCAATACGTTCTTTCACGGTTAGAGATAACCCTGTTATTAGCACTTTCCCCTGGAATATAAACTTCGGCACCGTAACCACTGATCCATTCCCACCCACAAGCTGGACTAAACACAGCGGTGTTCTGGCAGAGCCTACGGTTTTGGGTAACCACCCAACCGGAAGTTGGATTATGGACGACTGGAGAAACGTGGTAACCACGCCTGCTGATAAAGCTGCAAGAATTAATATCTACGGCACGATAAATGGCTGGCTGATTACCCCTCCGATAAACCTCCCAGGCGTGGGATACCAGTTAGAGTTCGACATGGCTCTGGTAGATTATGGCAATAGCGACCCAGCCGAAGGCACAGGAGTTGACGATAAGTTCGCCGTACTAATCGGAGATGGTACAAGCTGGACTCCTGCCAACGTGATGCGTATGTGGGATAACGAAGGCTCTGCCTATGCTTATAGCGACATCTCTTCCACAGGAGAGAGAGTTATCTTAAGTTTGGGCGAAAACACCGGTATGCGCTATATTGCCTTCTATGGTATATCCACGGTAAGCAATAACGATAACGATTTTATGATAGATAACGTTACCGTGCGCCAAAGCCCGACATCTCCTATCTTTGCCATTAATCCCGAAAGCTGGGACTATGGGCAAATATTGCTTGGTGCCAGTGCCGCCAAACAGTTTGTAGTTTCCAACAATGGCGTTGGAGCACTTGGCGTGAATAGTGTATCCATTAGTGGCAGCCCCTACTTCAGCCTAACTGGCGTACCTGCTATGCCGCAAAACCTTACCTTTGGACAGAACTTCAGCTTTGGAGTGAACTATGCTCCCACTGTTGCAGGTAACCACACTGCTACGATTACTATCACCGATAACCGTATGACTCACACTGTCCAGCTTAACGCAATTGGTTTGGATGCTACTATTTACACACTGCCCTATGCACAAGCATTCGATGAGGTTACTGTCCCTGCCTTGCCTCCGGATTGGAGCGGCATATATCAGTCCACAGTAACAACAGGTTATGTGAAGACAGTTACTACAACCCCACAAAGCACACCCAACTGTGTAGGTATGGCTAATTCTGGTGATGCAGCAGCTACTGCTATTCTGATTGCACCTCCTTTGCACAGCACCATTGCCACAAATAGCGCACGGGTGAAGTTTTATGCTAAAGGCTCCACATCCTACTCGGTAATTGTAGGGGTAATGAGTAACCCCACTGATCCCGCTACCTTTGTGGAAGTCCAGACTATTACTCTTAGTTCCGCATGGGCGCAATATTCGGTGCCGTTAACGGCGTATGTCGGAACGGGTAAGTTTGTTGCCTTCAAACATGCCAGCACTTCTACTTACCAAACCATCTATATTGACGATGTAGATTTAGAGTTAATCGCAGCTAACGACCTTGCTGCCATAAATGTGGTTGGTAATACAACTCCCAGCATGAACAATCCTACCGTTTACACGGTAAATGTGTTCAACAATGGCACCGCCAGCCAAAGTGCTTATAGCGTTAAGCTGTACAATGCCGCGGGCACCGAGCTGGCCACCGCTGCTGGTACAACGGTTGCTGCTGGTGCAACTGCTGGTATTCCGCTTACTTGGACACCCACCGCTGAAGGTCCCGTTGTTATCTATGGTAAGGTTATTTTTGCCAGTGATGTGAATACAACGAACAACCAAACACCTAACCTTAATGTTACTGTGATGCCGGCTGGTATTATCTCTGTAACTATTGGAGATGGTAGCACTACTGCCCGCATGCCTATTGATATGTACTATAAGAATAGCGTGTATCAAACCATTTACTACCCCGAAGAAATTGGGTTGATAGGCAATATCCTTTCTGTAAGCATATACAATAATTTTGTAACCACCACTTTAGTGGATAAACCCACTAAAATCTGGATGGGAATGACCACTCAGGCTGATCTAAGTGCCGGCTGGATTCCATCGAGCCAGATGACTTTGGTGTTCGATGGTACCATGACCTATCCCAGTGGCGAAAATACCATCACCTTCCCGCTATCTACTATGTTCCCCTATACCGGAGGAAACCTCGTGGTTATGTGGAATCGCCCCATGGATACTGCATACTTCAGCAGCTCGGATTATTTCAAATGCCAAATTGTGGGAACTAATCGTGCACGTGAAATTCACAATGACGCCACAGTGTATGACCCTAATGCCATGACCGGTGGAACCTTGACGGGTACCTTCCCCAAGACTACTCTGATTATGACTCCCATGACCGGCGATCCTGTCTTCATGGTAAACCCCGCCACTAAAGACTTTGGCACAGTTCTAATCAATACCACAAACAACCAAAGTTTCAGTGTGGTTAATGCCGGTGGCGGATCACTTACTATAAACAGCGTAACTATCAGCGGCAGCCCCATGTTTAGCCTGCAGAATGTGCCTACCTTGCCTGTAAGCCTAAACACAGGACAGACTATGGTATTTACCGGTAGATACAACCCCACCGCCGAAGGAACACATGCTGCTACAATTACCATTACTGATAACCTTGCCCGCAGCTATGATATAAGAGTGAACCCCAATGCAAGCCGTGAGAATAGAGACAGTGAAAGCCGTGTTGCTCACACAATAGCTCTTAGCGGCAACTGCATCGATACCACGATAAATGCTCTGCCTTATGCGCAAAACTTCGATGCCGTTACTGTCCCCGAACTACCTCCGGATTGGAGCAGCATTTATCAATCCACCTCTACAACTGGTTATGTGAAGACTGTTACCACTACTCCGCAAAGTCCACTCAACTGTGTGGGTATGGCTAATTCTGGCGATGCAGCAGCAACCGCTATCCTTATTGCGCCTCCTTTGCACAGCACCATTGCCACAAATAGCGCACGGGTGAAGTTTTATGCTAAAGGCTCCACTTCCTACTCGGTAATAGTAGGGGTTATGAGTAATCCCACTGATGCTGCTACCTTTACGGCAGTTCAGACTATTACCTTAAGCTCTGCATGGGCGGAGTATTCTGTTCCCTTAACCACCTATACAGGAGAGGGAAAATATGTTGCCTTCAAGCATGGCAGCACCGCAACTTATCAAACCTTCTACATAGATACTGTTAACCTCGAAGTAATAGCAGCCAATGACCTTGCTGCCATTAACGTGGTGGGTAACACTACCCCCAGTATGAACAGTGCTACGGTTTATACGGTAAACGTGTTCAACAATGGCACTGCCAGCCAAAACGCCTATAGCGTTAAGCTATATAATGCTGCGGGTACCGAGCTTGCCACTGCTGCTGGTACAACTGTCGCTGCCGGAGAACAGCTTGGTATTCCGCTTACTTGGACACCCACCGCTGAAGGTCCCGCTACTATCTATGGCAAGGTTATTTTTGCCAGTGATGTGAATACAACAAACAACCAAACACCTAACCTCAATATTACAGTTATGCCGGCTGGTATTCTATCGGTAACGGTTGGAGAGGGCGGCATCAATGCGCTTATGCCCATAAACATGTACTGGAAGAGCGGTGTTTACCAAACCCTGTATTATCCTGAAGAAATTGGAATGATTGGTAACATACTTTCGTTAAGCCTGTACAATAATTTCGTAACCACTACTTTAGCGGATAAACCCACCAAAATCTGGATGGGAATTACTACCCAGACAGACCTTTCTGCCGGATGGATTCCATCGAGCGAGATGACTTTGGTGTTCGATGGTACCATGACCTATCCCGCCGGCGAAAACACAATCACCTTCCCCCTATCCACCATGTTCCCTTATACCGGAGGGAATCTTGTGGTTATGTGGAATCGTCCCTTGGATACAGTATATTTCAGCAGCTCGGATTATTTCAAATGCCAAGTTGTGGGAACTAACCGGGCACGTAATATCACCAGTGACTCAATCGAGTATGATCCTAATGCCATGACAGGTGGAACTTTGACGGGAACCTTCCCCAAGACCACACTGATTATGACTCCCATGACCGGCGATCCTGTCTTCATGGTAAACCCCGCCACTAAAAACTTTGGCACAGTTATCCTGAATAGCACGCACAACCAGAGCTTTAGCGTCGTAAATGCTGGTGGTGGTTCGCTTACTATAAACAGTGTAACTATCAGCGGTAGCCCCATGTTTAGCTTGCAGAATGTACCAACCTTACCTGTTAGCCTAAACACGGGACAGACTATGGTCTTTACCGGTAGGTACAGCCCCACTGCTCCCGGAACACATGCTGCTACAATTACCATTACTGATAACCTTGCCCGTAGCTATGAGGTAAGAGTGAACCTCAATGCCAATCGTGAGAGCAAAACCAGCGAAAGCCGTGTTGCCCATACTTTGGCTCTTAGCGGTATTTGTATTGATACCAATATAAACGCACTGCCTTATGCGCAGAACTTTGATGCAGTAACCACACCTGCGCTTCCTCCAGACTGGTTGAAGTTAGCAGTGTCCCCCGCTCTGGTTCAAACCTATACCACAACTCCACATAGTGAACCTAACTGCGCAGGAATGACTAATAGCACCGATGCCAATGCAACTGCTATCCTGATTGCTCCTCCATTGGGATCTGCATTCGCAACCAACACCACCCGCGTGAAATTCTGGGCACGTTCATCCAGTGCGAACTACATTCTAGGTGTAGGTATAATAAGTGATGCTACCAATGCAGCCACCTATACAGAAACGCAAAGCATTACCCTTACTACAACTATGACTGAATATGTGGTAACCTTCGCGGGATACACGGGAACTGGTAAGCATGTAGCCTTCAAACATGGTTTGGGGGGTACTTACCGAACTCTGTATGTTGACGATGTGATGATTGAGGTAACACCCACCAACGATCTTGCAGCACTGTCAGTTGTTGGCAATACGACTCCTAGCGTCGGATCTCCTTCCATTTACAACGTTAATGTGTTTAATTGGGGAACCGCAGCTCAGAGTACTTATACCGTTAAATTATACAACGCTGCCGGTACCGAACTTGCAACAACTCCAGGGATAACAGCGGGTCCCGGTGCTACTGTTCAGGTTCCGCTTACTTGGACTCCCACCGCAGAAGGTGCTGATGCCATCTATGCTAAAGTTATCTTAACCGGAGATCAGAACCCGTTGAATGACCAATCTAACAACCTCACCGTTGTGGTCCTTGCTTCCGGGACATTTGCCTTTACCGTGGGTGAAGGTGACCAAACTGCTAACATCCCCATTAACATGTTCTGGAAATCCAGCTTGTATGAAACCATGTATTATCCCAGTGAAATGGGCGACTTTATGGGGATGATAGACTCTATCCAATTATATGCTAACTTCACCCAAGAGCTGCTACAAAAGCCCACCAAAGTCTGGATAGGAACCACCACTCAGGCAGACCTTTCTGCTGGCTGGATTCCTTCTACTGATCTTACTTTGGTTTACGATGGCTTAATGGATTATCCTCTTGGTGAAAACCTTATCACCATTCCCTTCAATGAAAGCTACCTTTACCTGAACGGTGAAAACCTAGTATTGATGTTCTTCCGTCCTCAGGAAGGATCTTACTGGAACTCCTCAAATGTCTTCAAATGCCAAACTGATGTCGTTAATAATCAGCGTGCCATTAAGATACAAAGCGATTCAGAGATATATGATCCCGCTGCTCCTCCTATTGCAACTACATCAAGCATCTCCGGGCAGTTTCCAAAGACTACCTTCTTAGGTATTCCCGGTGGAGTGGGGCACATAAACGGTATTGTTCTTGGCGCAGGCAATCAGCCTCTTCAGGATGTTGCAGTGCAGATAACCAACAGTACATACAGCACGATTACCAATGCCGCAGGTTTTTATGAGATTCGTAATATCCTGCCCAACACCTACAACATCGGTTTCAGCAAGTATGGTTATGTATCTCAGACTCTTCCCTTCACCTTAGAGGAAGATGAAACTGAGGTTCTGAACTTGACATTAGCTCCCATGGCTACTGTTAGCCTTGGTGGAACAGTTCTTGCCAGTGATACCGCAGCCGGCTTAGTAAATGTAACAATTCAGTTCAGCGGATATCAAAACTACACTGCTACCACAATCGCCAATGGCACATTCTCGATTCCTGCCGTTTATGCCAACCAGAGCTATACTTACACAGCTTCATGCCCTGGTTACAGAAACGCAAGCGGGACAGTAGCTGTCGCCACTGCTAACCATGTGATACCTGCTATAACCCTTAATGAGATAGCCTTTGCGCCTTACAGCGTGGTTGCTACACAAAACGAAGCCCAAACAGCAGTAGGTTTAGCTTGGCAGGTGCCCAATCCGCTTGCCGTGGATGTGATGGAAAGCTTCGAAGCTGCCACATTCCCGCCTGCTAACTGGACTCAGGTTATCAACAACACCGAAGCCGCTAACGAGAATGGTGTGTTCCCAACCTGGTGCGGCTTTGGGACAAAGGATTACTACGGATTTCCGGCTGTACCCACCAATGGAACTAAACAAGCCGGCATAGCCTTTTCCTATTCACCCCAAAATGAATGGCTGATAACCCACCCCTTCTATTGCCCACCGGAAGCAATATTCACCTTTAGCACCTTTGTTTTCCGTGGTTCTACTTACAATGACCACTACTATGTGAAAGTCTCCACCAACGGTGGACAAGACTGGACAGTGCTGTGGGATGCCACAACCCTCATGGGCGGCTACACCACAGCTCCTTTAGTGGTAACCCTAAATGTGGCACACTATGCTGGGCAGCAGATCAAGCTTGCCTTCCAAGCTTATGGTCCAAATGCTAACGAGGGAATATGGTACGATTGGTACATTGACAACATCAAAATCTCCAATGTTTCCACAACCCTTAGTTTCAATCCGGAAGAGATGATTGTGAAGTCTGTTTCCAATACCCGAGCTACATCAAGCAGAAACAATAGTGATGCTGGGGTGGAAAGAGTTCTGAAGGCTACAAATAGTACCGATAGCCGCTCTCTCACCGGTTACAAGGTATGGCGTCTGCGTCCCGGACAAGAAGGCAACGAAACCCTCTGGAACTCCATAACCCCTGAGGTTGTTGGCACTCCCAGTTACAACGATACAGGCTGGAATACTGTCGGTAATGGAACCTATCGTTGGGCTGTGAAGGCAATATACACCAACGGTGTAGCTTCCATTCCAGTGTTCTCCAATACCGTGATAAGAAATGTCGCATCTGGAAATATTGTGGGTGTGGTTCGCAAAGTCAACAACCAACCTTTAGCCGGTGCTACGGTTAGTGCAGGAGGCAATGCCACCATCACTAACAGCTCTGGTTTATACAGCTTGAATGTGCCTGTGGGAGTTTACAGTGTAACCTGTTCTGCCACCGGATACCTGGATAATACTGCTAATGATATTAACGTAATTGCCAACCAGAACTTTACCTTGAACTTTAGCATGGTTTCCACCGCTAACGAGGATGAAATCCTTCCCGTTACTGCAACTGCGCTGAATGGCAACTACCCCAACCCCTTCAATCCTGAAACCAGTATCAGCTACGCTATAAAGGATGCCGGAAACGTAAGCCTGGAAATCTATAACCTTAAGGGTCAAAGAGTTCGCAGCCTCGTTCGCAGCATGCAGGCTACAGGCAATTACCGCATCGTATTTGACGGTAAAGATGACCATGGACAGCCTCTAAGCTCCGGTGTGTACCTCTACCGCTTAAATACCGGAACCTACACCTCCACCCGTAAAATGATGCTGATGGAATAATACAACAATTAACCATTAAATAGCGAAAGCCCCGGACTTTGGTTCGGGGCTTTTGCTATGTAGAACATATGAAAAGTGTGGCGCACTTTACAGGAGCTACAGGCGTCTCGCCTGTACTGGAATTACAGGCATCCTGCTTGCTTAGGGTTAACATAAGCGAGACGCATATTCAACTAGTGCATGCGGCACGCATGCACTGAATGAAAATACCACTAACCCACCGGATAGTTATGGGCTGCACAGGGGAGGCTAGCAGCTAACAATTACGATAGCTTGCAGGTGAGAGCTAAACTTTTGCTTGACACCCATAAACCTTTATTTTTCCTTGGCAGAGTATGATTGAATTGTAAAGAGGTTTTCACATCATGGAACTAATCATAGAGCCCCTTAGTTTCCCATCCGATTGCAATGTAATTTTAGGGCAGAGCCACTTCATTAAAACCGTGGAAGACATCTATGAAGTGATGGTTACCAGTGTGCCCGGTGTTAAGTTTGGCTTGGCTTTCTGCGAAGCATCCGGTCCCTGTCTGGTGCGTAAAGACGGTACAGACAGCGAACTTATTGAGCTTGCCGTGGAAAACATGCTGCGTTTGGGTGCGGGACACAGCTTTTTAGTTATCATGCGTAATGCCTTTCCCATCAACGTATTGCCTGGGATAAAGGACTGCCGTGAAGTATGCAACATCTTCTGTGCCACTGCCAATCCTGTGGAGGTTATTTTAGCTGAATCTGAGCAGGGACGTGGCATATTGGGTGTGATAGATGGCAGTTCCCCCAAAGACATAGAGCTGGATACAGCTATCAGCCACCGTAAGAGATTCCTGCGGGATATAGGTTACAAACGCTAAGCCTATGATTCGTACATTTATAGCGTTGGAGCTGCCTGCTGACCTGAAAGCCGAATTGATAAAGGTTATCAGCCGTTTCCGCCACAGAATTCCGCAAGGGGCAAACTGGGTGAAGCCGGAAAACCTGCATATTACTATGGTTTTCATTGGTGATGTTCCGCCCGAGCGGATTGCGGAGATTGACGAAGCCATTCAAATGTTGCTGGAAGGCTTTCCTGCCTTCAATTTTAAGGCATTGGGCTTAGAGCTAGTTTCTTCCCGAGAAAGGCAAGTGTTATGGGCAAAGCTGGAAGCGGAAAATGACGATGTGTTCAAGCTACAGCGGCGAATGATAGGCAGCTTGCGTAAGTTGGATATACCGCCAGACCGCAAACCCTTGAAGCTGCATATTACTTTGGCACGGTTGAAGACGGCTGTAGAGCCAGAACTTGCCCGAGAGATAATGCAATGCGAAATAAACAAGCAAAGCAGGGCTTACGAAAGCCTCTGCCTGTTTCGCAGTGTGCTAACCCCTAGTGGACCAAACTATTCTGTAATAGAGCAATATAAATTAAAATAAACCGGAGGTAAAATGCTGGATAAGAACAAAGATGCCGCCTTGAAAACGGCTATTTCTCAACTAGAGAAGAAATACGGAGTGGGAACTCTGATGCGTTTGGGCGATAAGCCCCTAAAAGTGGTGGATGTGATTCCCACAGGAGCCTTTAACCTTGATATCGCCTTGGGTATTGGCGGTATTCCCAAGGGTAGAATCACCGAAGTTTACGGTTCTGAAGCTTCCGGCAAAACTACCCTTACGCTGCACATTGCCGCAGAATGCCAGAAACTGGGTGGTACAGTAGCTTTTGTAGATGCCGAGCATGCTTTGGATACATCCTATGCCAAACGTTTGGGCGTGATGACGGATGATCTGCTGCTCTCTCAGCCAGATGGTGGGGAACAAGCTTTGGAAATAACCGAAACTCTGGTACGCAGCTCTGCTGTGGATCTCATTATTATCGATTCCGTGGCTGCTTTGGTTCCGAAACAAGAAATTGAAGGCGGCATGGGCGATAGCCACGTTGGCTTGCAAGCCCGTCTGATGAGCCAAGCTCTGCGTAAACTTACGGCGATAGTATCGAAGAGTAATACCGCGGTTATCTTTATCAACCAAACCCGCATGAAGATTGGCGGCAGCCCCTATATGAACCCGGAAACAACCACCGGTGGTGTAGCTCTGAAGTTTTACTCCTCCCTGCGTTTGGAAATCCGTTATGGTGGTGCGATTAAAGAAGCTGGAGCTGAAACTCAGGTAATTGGCGCACGTACTAAAGTGAAAGTGGTGAAGAATAAGTTTGCTCCGCCTTTCAAGACCGTGGAATTCCCCATAATCTTCGGTGAAGGCATTTCGCATCTGGATATTATTCTGGATATGGCTACCCTGCACGAAATCGTGAAGAAGAGCGGTTCTTGGTTCTCCTATAATGATGCCAAGCTGGGGCAAGGTGCAGACAAAACTAAGATTTACCTAAGGGAAAACCCTGCCTTACTGGAAGAGATTGAAGCCAAGCTGCGGGATAAAATAAACCCAGAGGAATTTACCACCCCACCCGAAGAACATGCAACTGAAGATCAAGAAGATATTTGAGCGCGACCGTAGCTCTCAAATACTGATAGATAACGTTATCTGGGGGGTTCTTTAGCGATAGAACCCTCCTTCCCATATATCCAATACCTTTTGATGGAGAAATTGATGCAGCAGCGGTAAATGAGCTTGCTGAGCTTATTGAAAAGCAAAGCCGGGAACAAGTGCTGAAATACCTTGCCGATAGCGAGCACAGTAGCGGACAATGCCGAGATTATCTGAAGCGTAAACACGTGCATCCATCGATAAGCACCAAGATAGTAAGAGACTATCTGGAGCGTAAATACATAGACGACTCCCGCTTTGTGCACATCCTGATTAGTTCTCTTATCGAGCGGGGGAAAAGCCGTAGCTATATTATCCATAAACTGCGAGAGCAGCACATAGCCGCTGAGCTTTGGGAGGATGTGCTAAACGAACAGTATAACCCAGAAAACAGCTTGGAAATGCTAAAAGAAATGGTGCTTAAGCTGCGCTTGCAACACAAGGAACTGCCGGAATATAAGCAAAAAGAGAAGGTTTTTACTTCTCTGTATCGCAAAGGTTTTGATATGGAGCAGATACAAAGCGCATGGCAAGCTACTAAGTAAGGCAACTCTTGGTAAGATACTAAAGTTGCTTATCTTGTAAGAAACAAAGAAAAAGATAAATCCTACAGGAGGAAAACATGTCCGACATAATGTATATTAAGGGACGCGAAATACTGGATTCACGTGGTAACCCCACTGTGGAAGCAGACGTCCATCTCGATAGTGGCGTAGTAGCCAGAGCCGGTGTGCCCAGTGGAGCTTCCACAGGCGAGCGCGAAGCCATAGAGCTGCGCGATGGTGACACGAAGCGTTATGGTGGCAAGGGTGTACTGAAAGCCGTAGCCAATATTGATGACCTCATCACAGAAGAACTGCTTGGTATGGAATCCCTTAATCAAGCCCATGTGGATAAAATTATGCTGAACCTGGATGGTACGCACAATAAAGCAAAGCTTGGTGCTAATGCCATTCTTGCCGTATCCATGGCAGTTGCCCGTGCCTCCGCAGAAGAGCTTGA
The DNA here is from genome assembly GCA_028681035.1 of Candidatus Cloacimonadota bacterium. The sequence goes on along the minus strand of JAQUJJ010000002.1, from coordinate 24,396 downwards.
TATTCCGCTTTATCGCTATCTGGGCGGAGTGAATGCCTATACTCTTCCCGTACCGATGAGTAACATCCTTAACGGTGGTGCGCATGCCGATAATAACGTGGATATTCAGGAATTCATGGTGATGCCTTTGGGTGCCAAAACCTTCCGCTGCGCTCTGCAAATGAATGCTGAAGTATTCCATGCGCTAAAAGCTATTCTGAAAAAGAGTGGCTTGGCTACTTCCGTGGGCGATGAAGGCGGCTTTGCCCCCAATCTCGATTCCAATGAAGAAGCCCTTATCTTAATTGTAGAAGCCATCAAAGCCGCAGGCTACAAGCCTGGCAAGGATATCTTTATTGCTATCGATTCCGCTGCCTCCAGCTTCTTTGAAAAAGGCAAGTATGTATTTGAAGGCAAGAAGATTAGCTCTGATGAGATGATTAAGTACTACGAAGATATCGTGACGAAATACCCCATCTGCTCCATTGAAGACGGTCTTGCCGAAAACGATTGGAAAGGCTGGGTGAAACTAACCGCCAAACTTGGCGACAAGATTCAGATTGTGGGTGATGATTTGTTTGTTACCAATCCAAAGATTATCGTCCGTGGTATCAAAGAGAAAGCAGCCAATTCAGTATTGATTAAGCTAAACCAGATTGGCAGCGTAACAGAAACCATTGATGCCATCAATACCGCTCATAAAGCTGGTTGGACATGTGTGGTTTCCCACCGTAGCGGGGAAACCGGTGATACCTTTATCGCCGATCTCGCAGTTGCCTTGAACACCGGACAGATAAAGACCGGCTCAGTTTCCCGCAGTGAACGTGTGGATAAGTATAACCAACTGCTGCGCATCGAAGAAGAGCTTGGTGATGCCGCTTATTTCCCCGGAAAAGCGGTTATTAAGCAACTGCCATAATACGCTTACAAAAGAAATATATCAAGGTGCGGGAATATCTCTCGCACCTCTGTTTTATCAGCGAAGATTAGTTTTACAAAGAGTTAAAGAGCAAAGAGATAGCTATCAATACAAAGCTACCTGCTTAGCAGCAGCTTGCCCACTTGTTTGTAGGAACCTTGTTTCATCTTAAGCATGTACACTCCGGAGCCAAGGGAACGCCCTGCAGTGTCCTTTGTTTCCATATTCACCATATTCAAGCCTTCTTTCATTGCACTAAAGGTCTTGGTGCTTACCTTCTGCCCATGTAGGTTGTATAGCTCCAGTTCGGCTGCGCCAGCGGCAGGAAGGTTGCAGATGACATTGATGTTCCCCCCACAAGGCGAATATCCCCTTGACACAATACCAGTATGTTGTCAATTTGTCCACATACTGGAGGTGTGATGATATCTCATCTGTACACTGTAATGCACCAGCCATTTGATTATCAGTATTTGAATGGATTGCTTAAGGATTACCGCTATCCGCGTAACAAGATAGGCAAAATGCTCAAATCAGGTGATCTAATTGCCTTAAAAAGCGGTCTTTATATTCTTTCTGAGCAGTATCAGAAGCCCCTGTCTTTGGAGACTGCTGCGAATCTGTTGTATGGTCCATCCTATGTTTCCTTGGAATATGCCTTGGCATATTATGGGCTAATTCCCGAAATAGCATATCAGGTAACTTCTGTTACCAATGCTCGCAAGAAGGTTTACTATACTGCGGTGGGTACTTTCACTTATCATCAGCTTAAGCAAGAGTATTATTCACTGGGCTATAGAGTGCAGAAAACAGATACATCAGCTTATCTCATTGCATCCCCAGAGAAGGCATTGTGTGATAAGCTGTATCTGACCAAGCCACAAGCAAACGCAGCTGCATTGGAAGTATTCTTGAGTGAAAACCTGCGTTTGGATACATCGGCATTGCACAGTTTGGATGCCAAATTGATTTCCGCGCTGGCTAGGGTAGCCAAACATGTAAACCTGAATCAATTGAAAAAGATGGTGACGAAAGATGGACTTTAACCCCCTAAGTTATTTATTGACCGAACCTAAAGCAAGAACTTTAATAGAGTATAGAAGGCTACTGCGCGAAGCAATCCAGAAGATATGTTTGTTAGGCTTGTGGCGAGGGGGCTTCTTTGAGCATGCTGCATTCTACGGTGGTACTGCGCTGCGGATGATGTATAAGCTCGATCGCTTTTCTGAAGATATGGATTTCTCTTTACTCAAAGCTCAGCCTGATTTCCGTTTGGGAGATTACCTTGGTACGGTAAGTCGTGAGTTGGCAGCCTGGAATATTGATGCGGAATTACAGTTACCAGTTAAGAAAGAAAGCAATATAGAATCAGCCTTTATTAAAGCTAATACTCTTTCAACCCTGCTTACTCTAAAAATACCTGACAAAGAACTGAGTAGATTACATCGTGATGAGATAAGTAGTGTAAAATTCGAAATTGACCCCAATCCACCTTGTCCTTTTGATACAGAGTTTCGCTTTATCTTAGACCCGATACCCTTCAGTGTGCGAACCATGAGTTTAGCAGATCTCTTTGCTGGAAAGATGCACGCCGTATTGGCACGAAGCTGGCAGAATAGAGTGAAGGGGCGAGATTGGTACGATCTAGTTTGGTTTGTGCGTAACAAAATACCACTAAATATACTCCATTTAACCGCCCGCTTGCAACAAAGCAAGCACATGGTGGAAAGTGACTGCTTAGATGAGCAAAGCTTCCGAGCAATGCTTCAACGAAGGATTGAAACTATAGATTTTGAACAAGCCAAACAGGATGTATTACCTTTTATCCCACATCCGGAAAGCATACAAAACTGGTCAAAAGATTTGTTTAAAAGTGTGATTGAACTTATAGAGATAGAATCATAGATTTTGTTGTGTGGGTGTCTTTTATACTTTTCCCATCTGGTTAGTGAAGGCGATTTTTTTGTTTTTGAACTTGCTAAGCCAAAGCTATTCTATTACCTGTTCGATGGGGAGCAGGAAAACCTTTGCCAAACCCTTATTAAGCAAGTCCAAGCCTGATTTCTTCAGCTCCTCGAAGGCAAAGCTTATCTCTTCCTGATTGGCAACGCCCATAATAACACTTCCATAACCTTGCTTGATGTCTGGGGAATCCTGAAAAGACACGAAGAGAGGGATGTCATAAAGCATTTTCTGTCCTAAGGTTTCTCCGCTAAGCACAATCGTATCCTCAATCCCTGCTTCTGAAAGTGCCAGAATAACATCATCCAGATACTTATCACTGTATAAATGAAATATCATATACATATAACTCTCCTGCATTAATCCTTAATCCTCAGTTCTCCCGCTTTGCCTAGCCCATATTTTACTAATATGGGACCTATCAGCATAATAAGAAAAGTGGAAGCTGTCATAACGCTTATAATTTGCGTTGCACTTGCATTCATGTGCATGTCTGTTAATATCTTTGCTGCACCGAGGCTAAGCCCGATGGCAACCCCTGCCTGAGAAAGCAGTGTGAAGCCCAGATACTTTCTAATTCTTGGGTCTGCTCCCGCTATGCGGGCACCATAGTATGAGCCGCCAAACTTGCCGAGCGAACGGGAAACAATATAAACTATTATCAGCACGGCAAAGGAAGCCATAATCTTAAAATCCAACCTAGAACCCAATAGCACGAAAAACATTAGATAAACCGGAGGCGACCACTGGGTTAAAGCATGAGTAAATTTCTTGGTAACAATACCATTCGTATTGGTCATCACAATTGCCGCACTCATGGTTAGCAATATGGGCGAGATATCAAAAACCTGGGCGAGAGAACACATCACAAACAAGCTCCCCAGGGAATAGATAAGAAAGAGAGATTGCTCGTGGATATAGCGTCCCAAGCGGGAAAGCAGATAGCCAAATGCTGCGCCGATAAACACTTCCAGCATAATATCCCTGAAAGCACCCAAGAGGGCGAAGGAGATGCTTACATCGTGCGAGCCAAGCATAATCCCCGCAATGGGCACGCCTAAAGAATATACGATTAAAGCAAAGATATCGTCCAAACCCATCACCGCAAAAAGCGTTGAAGTAAGCACTCCCTTTGCTTGATACTGACGGATTACGTCAATTGTACCAGCGGGGGCAGTGGCGCATGCCAATGCACCATATATTATGCCCATAGGAATGCTTTTCAGCACCAAAGCAGTGGCAATAGCGGTAACGAGGAAAGCAAGTGACGCCTCAAAGATAACGATGATAATAATCATCTTACCCATTTTCTGCAGCTCTTTGAAACGCAGCTCAGAACCGATGTTAAAGCCTATCAGAGAAAGGGTTATCAGGTTAATAAAGCTCAGGTCTTCCACCTGATATGCACTGATAAAATGCAGAATACCGGGACCAAAGATTGCCCCAGTAATAATGTAGCCTATAATAATGGGAACTTTTAGATAATTAGCCACCTTGCCGGTGAGTAAGGAAAACAATAGGCACAAGCCGAGAAAAGACAGCAAATGAGTTTGGAGCATTACTTAGTATCTACTAATATCTGATACAATTCCTGAGTGTTTGAAGCAGCCATTAACTGCTCTATAAGCTGGCTGCTTTTCATGCGTAACATCAATTTTGACAGCAGCTTGATATACATCTTGTCTTGCGTTTCATTGGCAACAATCATAAAGACCAGATTAACCGGTTTCCCGTCTATTGCCTCGAACTCTATTCCTTCCCGAATGCGGGCAAAAGCTATCACGAAATCATCAACATCTGCGATACGGGCGTGGGGAATAGCCACACTTTCACCTATACCGGTGCTCATGGTTATTTCCCTTTTTATTATTGCTTTTTTCACACTGTCAGGGTCTTTTACGTTGGGATTCCGTCCGATTAATTCTGCCATCTTGTCCAGTAACTGCCATTTATCCATGGGCGGTAAATCTAGCACGCAATCCTTGCTGATAAAATGGCTTATTTCTAAGTTGCTCAACATTGTTAATCCTTTTAGCTGTTTAATTAGCTACCAGGGGATTAGATAGCTTTAATTTGTCAAGCTTTGATTCTGTACTGGCATTCCCTTAAAAAAAGTAATAGGAACGCGGATAAGGCGAATTTAACAGATTTACACGGATTCTTCTTTAGACAAATCTGTATTATTCTAACAGTTGATTAGCCATTTCGCCGATTATAGTTTTACCCACTTATTCTTTATCTGTGCTAATCCGTTAAGTAGGCTAAATCAGCGTTGCTATTCTAACTATATCTTCCTTGCTGAAACCTCAGGTGATTCCCACGTGAACCCCACGTGAACCCCACGTGAAAACGTGGGAATCGCCAGGGGAATTCCTCGCTGTTAGAAGACATTGGTGCAAGGCATTGGTTTGCCCGCCGCAAATGAACTTGAGCCAGATAAATCACGGTTATCCCTTGGGCTGAGCATATTCTAAGCAGTTCGGATTTGCAAGGGGAATAAAACAAAACCGCCCTCATAAAGAAGGCGGCTAATGAATGTGAAAAACAGATTGCTAAAGCATTCTATTTTTTATGTTTATGGCGGTTCTTCCGCAGACGTTTTTTGCGTTTGTGAGTAGCGATTTTATGACGTTTCTTCTTTTTTCCACATGGCATAATATCAGCTCTTACTTCTTGGTCTTAACGTCAACCACATTGCCCTTGAACTCACGGGAAAACTTGAAAGTGGGAACTGTTCTTTCTGGAACAGGAACTTTCTCGTCAGTTTTAGGGTTGCGACCTACGCGGGGTTTGCGGGTTTTGAGCTTGAATGTGCCAAAGCCACGGATTTCAATGTGATTTCCCTTTGCCAGGCTGTCCTTAATGGACTGCAGAAGTGAGTCTACGACCACGGCAACGTCTTTGCGGATGATTCCGGTGTTTTCCGAAATGATCTTTACTAAATCGGCTTTTGTCATTTTGATACTCCTTAAATATACTCTTTGTTTATTCAGTTATTTGAAACTGGATATGCTAATAAGATACTCAGGAATAAAATCTTATGTTTTGTGTCAAGCAAAAAAACGTCACTATTCTTCCGAAATTGCCGAAATTCCTCTGTCAGTATGGCTTAGTGGCGTTTTCAGATAAGTTGTTTGGAGGCTATTGTAAGCTGTGAATTCAACTCATTATCAAGCTTGGCAGATAGTTAGCCCTCTTGCCAAACCATAACAGTTACCAAGAATAGCAAATAAAGCTTTTTCAGTCGGAGAGGTACTTACTCAACACATAGTCATGCTAATAATAATAAGCAATACTCATAATAATGCTTGACGTATTTAGCATAGCTAATTAAAATGCTCTCAGAGTTAGCGGTAATCATGTTAACTGCTAACCATACTTTGAATATAGGTAGGTGATTTATGCAGAGTGGCGAAGGTATTCCCGCGGAGGACCAATGCAAGTTCCGCACAGTCGGCAAAAGGGTGCAGATTAGTTATCAGGGACATGAATTCAGCGTGTTCCATAGTATTGGAATGGGCTATTTACTGGAGCTGATCTGCCATCCGGAGTTGCCCGTAAGTTTTTTTCAGATGGAAACGACAAATTCTCGTCCACAGAATTGCTATCGTCAGTTCGAAAACCATGAGGCTTTGCTAGAGTTTGGCTTGCATTTGCAAGAAAAGCCCTTGGCGAATCCTGTTGCAGATAAACAAACTCTGCACAGCATTAAACAGCGGCTTTTAAGAATTATTGCGGAACTGGCAGAGCTGGAAGAATACAACGATTATGCCCGGGCAGAGGATTTGATAAATGAGAAAGAAGCACTAATGCTATATTTGAAGGAAGTTTACCGTCCCGGAAACAAAATCCGTAACTTCGATGATGAAGCAAACCGACAAAAAAGTAGGATGCTAAAAGCACTGCGTAGGGCAATATCTGATATTGCTAAACATGATAGCAAACTTGCCTCCTATCTCACAGCTACTATATCGGTTAGCGAGTTTATTGTGTATCGTCCAGGCAGCTTAGAAATTGATGTTTGCAGAGTTCAGGTTTGTGTGAAGCGAAAATCGGCTTATACTGTTAACTAGTGTTGGTACAAGCTTATGATGGTAGTGCAGGATTCCAATCCTGCTTAAGAATAAGAGTTTAGCACAAAGGAGATTGCCATGCAGGCTTTCACTTTTTACAATCCCACCCGCATACATTTTGGAGTGGGGATGATATCGAAACTAGGCACAGAAATGCAACTTGCAGGGATAAAAAGCTGCCTGTTGATAGCTGGTGTCGGTTCTATAAAAGAGAATAGTGTATATACGCAAGTGCTGGATACTCTTACTAAACATGGAGTTAATATCCATGAAGCATGGGGTGTGCAGGTAAATCCCACCTTGGAAAAGGTGCGTGAAATTGTTGATATCGCTAAAGAAAACCAAGTAGAGGCTATTCTTGCCGTAGGCGGAGGCAGCGTTATAGATACTGCCAAAGCCGTTGCTGCGGGCGTATATTTAGCCGATTCTTGGGATGCCTTCAGAACCAACATACCCATCGCTAGAGCCTTGCCAATATACACCGTGTTAACCCTTTCTGCCACAGGCAGCGAGATGAACGGTAATGCCGTGATAACCAATACCGAAACCAGACAGAAATGGGCTTTTTACTCTCCTTTGGTTTATCCCAAGGTTAGTATTATTGATCCGACTGTGCAATGCAGCTTGCCCTTTAAGCAAACTGCCAATGGAGCGATAGATGCGATTGCCCATATCTTGGAATACTATTTTAGCAACCAAATTGCCTTAAGCACCTTGGCTATAAATGATGCCTTGCAGAGAACCATTGTAGAAATGGCGGACAGATTGAAAGAAAACCCCAGCGACTTAATCGCCCGTGGAAATCTTGCCTGGTGCGCAACACTAGCTTTAAACGGTATTTCGGGGCTGGGCTTGGGAGAAGGCGATTGGGCTTGTCATCAGATAGAGCATTCCTTTTCAGCTCTGCATCCAGACATTTCTCATGGGGAAGGTTTGGGCGTAATTATGCCAGCATGGATTGAGTATATGAGCGAAAAAGAGCCATCCCGCTTTGTGCGCTGGGCAAAAAACGTGTGGGGAGAGGATAGCGTTCCCCGCGGGATAAAGCGGTTCAGAGATAAAATTGAAGCTTGGGGGATGGCTACTTCAATGCGTGATCTTGGTATTAAAGAAAGAGAACTGCCAGATTTGCTGGAGCTTATCATGACAAACAGCAAAGTGGGGGCAGTTAGCAAGCTTTCTGCAGCCGATGTGGAAGCCTTGCTGATGCTGGCATATTAGTGATTTTGGTATAAGAAACAACTGGTTTCGCTTTATTAGCACCGAACTATACAATACGAACAGACTGTAAGCAGTCACGGCGGAAGTCTGCTTATTTTCTCTTGACATTCTCATTAATACGATTATCATGTTACTTAGTTGGAGGTATTAATGAACACACAACGTTTTACCATTAAGTCACAAGAGATGATTACGGCAATGCAGGAACTGGTTTCCAGCAGGGGGCATCAGGAGATTAGAGATTTGCACATGCTTTTGGCGATGCTGGCACAGGAAGACACCCTTGTATCGCCCATTATGCAGAAGCTGGAAGTGCCTATTGCAGCGGTTAAAACAGCTATAGAAAACGCTCTGCAAAAACTGCCAAGAGTTAGCGGAACTTCTCAGCAATATCTCTCGCAGGAAGTGCTGGATATTATGCATCAGGCAGAAAAAGAGGCAGATAAGCTTCAAGATGATTACATTAGCCTGGAACACTTACTGTTGGCATTGCTTGCCAAGGGTAAAGAAGCTGCTAATATCCTTAAATCCCACGGCTTGCAGGTTAACAAACTATTACATGCTTTAAAAGAGCTGCGGGGTAACCAAAGGGTGGACGACCAGAACCCGGAAGCGAAGTTTCAGGCTTTGGAGAAATATACACGCAATTTAACCCGTCTTGCCCGTACCGATAAGCTTGATCCCGTGATAGGCAGAGATGAAGAAATTCGTCGTAGTATTCAGATACTATCCCGCCGACGTAAGAACAATCCTATCTTAATTGGCGAACCCGGTGTGGGTAAAACTGCCATTGCCGAAGGCTTGGCACTAAGGATAATAGCCCGTGACGTACCGGAAAACCTGAAAGGTAAAGAGCTGTTAGAGCTGGATATGGCATCCTTGATTGCCGGGGCTAAGTTCCGTGGAGAGTTTGAAGAACGCCTGAAAGCAGTGCTATCCGAAGTGGAGAAATCCGCTGGCAAGGTTATTCTGTTTATAGACGAGTTACACACCGTGGTGGGAGCTGGCGCAGCAGAAGGTTCTATGGATGCCTCCAACATGTTAAAGCCGGCACTGGCAAGAGGCAGTTTGCATTGCATTGGTGCCACCACCTTAGATGAATACCGCAAGTATATAGAAAAAGATGCTGCCTTGGAGCGACGCTTTCAGCCAGTGTTGATAGCAGAGCCAAGTGTGGAAGATACCATCTCTATTCTGCGTGGAATACGCGAAAAGTATGAAGTTCATCATGGTGTGCGGATTACCGATAATGCTCTGGTGGCAGCGGCTCAGATGTCCGAACGTTATATTTCGGATAGGTTTCTGCCAGATAAAGCCATAGACCTGATAGATGAGGCTTGTGCCAGACTGCGCATGGAGATAGATTCACTCCCTGTGGAATTGGATGAATCCGAACGTAGGTTGCGTCAGTTGGAAATTGAACGCTTGTCCTTGGCAAAAGAAACAGACCAGCTCTCGCAAGACAGATTGGAAAAGATTAAAACCGAAATTGCACAGCTTAGCGAACTGGATAAATCTCTGCGTTTACGTTGGGAACATGAAAAGCTAAATCTTGATAAAATAAGAGAGCTTAAAACCGAAATTGATAGCCTGAAAAGTGCCGCTGATAAAGCGGAGCGTGAAGGTAACTATGAGAAAACCGCGGAGCTTCGTTATGGCACCATCATCCAGAAAGAAAAGGAATTGCAGGAGCTTAGCTCCACTTTAGCCTTGAACAATGCTGATAGCCTGTTAAAAGAGCAGGTTGATGAAGAAATGGTGGCAGAAGTGGTATCCAAATGGACGGGCATACCTGTTTCCAAGCTGGCTGAGAGCGAAAAGAAGAAGCTTTTGGGGCTTGAGGGCGTATTGTCAAACCGTGTGGTGGGCAGGAAGAAGGCATCACGGCTCTGGCTAATGCTATTAGGCGTAGCCAAAGCGGGCTTAGCGACGAAAACCGCCCTATCGGCTCCTTTATCTTTCTGGGTCCCACAGGAGTAGGGAAGACAGAGCTGGCAAAGGCTTTGGCAAGCTATCTCTTCGATACAGAAAAGGCACTGCTGCGGCTGGATATGAGCGAATTTATGGAAAAGCACAGTGTCTCCAGATTAATAGGCGCACCTCCCGGATATGTGGGCTATGAAGAAGGGGGATACCTTACAGAAGCTATCAGGCGGAGACCCTACAGTGTGCTGCTATTAGATGAAATCGAAAAGGCGCACCCGGATGTATTTAATATCCTGCTGCAGATACTGGATGAAGGCAGGCTTACCGATGGGAAGGGACGCACGGTTGATTTTAAACACAGTGTGATAATCTTAACTAGTAATGTCGCTTCTCAGGAGATATATGAAGCTAGGGACAGCGAACTGGAATCCATAAAGCCAAAGCTGATGAGTATCTTACAGCAATACTTCCGTCCAGAGTTCCTAAACAGGCTGGATGATATCATCGTGTTTCACCGCTTGAATCAGGAGCATATCCGCAAGATTGTTAAGCTCCAGCTAGCAATATTGGAATCCAGACTGGCAAAGCAGAACTTGCAGATAAACTTTACAGAAGGTTTAGTAGATTATCTTGCTAAGACAGGCTACGACCCTGCTTTTGGTGCCAGACCCATAAAAAGACTTATTCAGAAGGATTTGGAAGATGCCCTAGCAAAAAGTATCTTGGGCGGAAACTTTAGCCAAGGAAAGAGCGTGCACGCAGATTACACGGATGCCAAGGGGATTGTGATAACTCAGTAAGGAATGGATTTAACCTTTAAGACCCTGCTTATAGCTACTGTATTTGGTGCGTAGCGCTTTATCGGAATTGCTAAGGATTTGTATTGCCAGAAGAGCAGCATTTTTAGAGCCATTGATGGCAACACAGGCAACAGGCACGCCGGGTGGCATTTGTACGATTGAATACAGGGCATCCAAGCCGTTTAATGCGCCCGAGGCTATGGGAACACCAATCACAGGTAAACAGGTGTGTGCTGCCACCACGCCGGGCAAATGAGCTGCTAGCCCTGCACCAGCAATAATAACTCTAATCCCTTCGGCTTCGGCTTCGGCGGCAAGTTGTGCCGTCTTTTCCGGATTGCGATGAGCAGATGAAACATGCAGGTCGTACTGAACGCCAAAGCTTTTCAACACCTCAACAGCGGCATCGAATGTATCGATGTCGCTTTTACTTCCCAGAATGATGCGGACTAATGGCTGCATCTACTTTAGCTGTTCAGGAATAACGGTAAGGGCTTTATGAATCTCAGTAGCGTCTATTGCAGATGTGAAACTGGCAAGATTATCGGAATTCATAATCAGCTTAGAGATATAGGATAGGGAAAACAGATGCTGTTTATCGTTGTGCAGCAATAGCATGAAGAAGATGTTCACGGGTTTGTTATCCGGAGCATCAAAATCCACAGGCTCTGCCGAACGACCAAACAGAATGCTGGGAGCTTTAATCTTGGAAGGATGCAAATGCCGGGGGTGAAGTAGTGCCACGCCATTGCCAATAGCGGTGGAAATAAGCTCTTCACGGGCTACCACAACTTCATACAGCCAGCGGGCATCACGTACCAGCTTCAGGTCTTTGGCTTTTTCACTTAAAATGCGGATAGCATCGTACTTGTTTTCTGCCGAGAAATCCAGAAAAACATTCTCTGGTCGCATGTATTCCTCAAAATGGCAAATTACCCGCTTTAAGGCAAGCATCTTTTCGTCTGTTTCATTAAGGTTCTCTAACCATTCATTGAGAGAATCCTCGTCAATCTTCACGTTTTTCCCCACGAGCTTACTTTCAAATACGCCCGTTGCTATCATTTCCTGAATCACCCGATCGGAAACCTTTAACTTCTTAGCAGCGTCGGCTTTAGACAAGAACTTCTTTGCCATGGATACCTCCATATTAATCTCATTATTTTAGTTAATTCAAGTGTCTGCAAGGTTTATCTTGACTGTAAACGAGAATTTTCTGGATATGGCATAATGGTCAAGAGATTTATTTTATCCCTGCTGATTTTGTTATTCCTGAGTGGTTGTTTTTACTCGGTTTATTCGAATGCCTACCCTCATTTAAAGAAAATAAGGGTGATGGCATTTGAGAACCGAAGTAGCGAATTTGCCCTGGGAGATTTGATGCTTAGCGGACTAAATAGGGAAATCCGCAATGATGGACGGCTTAAGCTGGTTACCAGAGATCAAGATTGCTCGTTGGAAGGCTCAATTGCCACCTTTACGGAAAGTGTGTATAGCTATGATGCGGCAAATCAAGTGCAGGATTATCAGGTTAAAATGGTATTATCAGTAAGTTTCACGGATTTGATTAACAACAAAGTGCTATATGAAAACAAGAACCTAGCCCTCACTGAACTGTACGCAATTGCTGAGGGCGGAACTGCTAAATTTAAAACAAAAGAGGAAGCTATAGATGAACTCATCGCCAAGCTCTACCAAACCATCCTCCAAAACAGCCTTGAAAACTGGTGAAGTCATACGGCTAAACCGCTACTTGGCAGATTGTGGGCTGGGCAGCCGACGCAAAGTGGAAGAACTGATAACCGCCGGCAGAATTAAACTGAACGGAGCAGTTTGTAGCGACCTTGCCATGCGTGTAGATCCCGCTACAGACGAGCTTCTACTGGATGGCAAAGCAATCTCTGCCAGAAAGCAGAAGATGTATCTGGTACTAAACAAACCCCGCGGCTATGTGGTTACCCAGAGCGACGAAATGGGACGCCAAACGGTGTATAGTTTACTACCGGAAAACGCTCAGAACCTCGCATATGCGGGGCGCTTGGATAAAAACTCTGAAGGGCTGTTGCTGTTTACTAACGACACGGCTCTGATAAACCTGCTTACGCACCCGAACTACAAAGTGGAAAAGGTGTATAAAGTGGACATAGACCGTCCTTTAAAAAAACGTGAGCTTGATAAATTACGCAATGGCATAGAAATTGAGGGTGGCATTACCCATAAAGCTGGAGTGTTTGTAAAAGAAGAAAATGAAAGCTCTATGAGCCTTAAAATGGTGATTAGCGAAGGCAGAAAGAGGCAAATCCGCCAGATGATTGAAGCGGTTGGTGCCAAGGTTCGCCGCCTAAGACGCATGCAGTTCGGACCATTGAAACTAAAGGAACTCCCCAGCGGACGGTGGAGACCTCTTGATCCCGGTGAAGTAAGAGCTTTATTCAGCGAGAAAAGCAAGGTGAAAGCCATAGAAGAAAAGAAACAAGGAAAAAGCAAATGAAATTAGCACTAATTGGCTTACCCAAAAGCGGAAAGACCACGATATTTAATGCGCTAACCCGCAGTGAACATAATACCGATAAATACGCACAAGTAGCTACTGAAGCCAATATTGGTGTCGTGCAAGTTGCTGATGATAGAATTACCGCCTTGAGCGATCTTTACAAACCCAAGAAAACCATCTATGCAACGATAGAGTACCATGATTATCCCGGTATCTTTGCCAAAGAAGGCGACACGGCAGATAATGCCATGCTCTCGGAAATCAAAAGCGCAGAGGCATTTGCCATTGTGCTTAAAGGTTTTGATGACGATGAGCTGGATAGCATCTATAATTGTGGAGACCCATTAGCACAGCTTAACCGCATAGAAGAAGAAATGATGCTGAACGACCTTATTATTGCCGAAAAGCGTTTGGAGAAGATTGAGCTTGGCTATAAAAGAGGGATAAAAAGTCCCGCCATTCAAGCCGAAGATAAGGCTTTGCACGAAATATGTGCGCAGTTGCAGAACAACCTCCCTCTGCGAGATTTACAGCTACACCCAGATGAAGAAAAGGCGGTGCGAGGCTTTCAGTTCTTCTCTGCCAAACCGCTGCTTATCCTCATTAATTGCAGCGAAGATAACCTTGGCGCATGGGACGATGTTCTTAAGACGCTGCATAACAGAGGGTACCAAGCCTATACCATAGCTGGTAAGTTTGAAGAAGAGCTTAGTAAGCTGGATGCTGAAGAAGCAGAAATGTTCATGACGGATATGGGCATGACAGAATCTATTCGAGACCGTCTTACTCACTGGAGCTACCAACTGATAGGCTATATCAGTTTCTTTACCGTGGGTGCCGATGAAGTGCGAGCTTGGACACTGGAAAGCGGAGCTAATGCCGTAGCCGCCGCAGGTAAGATACATTCCGATTTGGCACGTGGTTTTATTCGGGCAGAGTGTTTCAAGTACGACGATATTATGGCTCATGGCAGCGAAAAGGTGCTAAAAGAGAAGGGACTTTTCAAGCTGGAAGGTAAAGAATACATTGTAAAAGATGGCGACATAATCTCCATTAGATTTAACGTATAATAGGGCAGTAAACATGGCAGTAGCAAAGAAACGCAGCAGCACTTCAAAGAAAAACAGCAAGAGCATAAGCACCCTGCAAAAGCGCATGATTAGCGGTGGAATTAGCATTTTAAGCATCTTGGTTATTCTGGCTCTTTTTATGGGTTACAGTTCTATAAATAGCGATTTGAATACCTTAAAAGACGGTGGAGGCGTGTTTAGCTGGTTCAGCCAAAGCGGCAGCCAAACAAGCAATCCCGTTGGTGTTTTCGGCATTGTCTTTGGCTATCTCTTCATCTATCTTTTTGGCTATTGGTTTTCTTTAGTGGGTTTCGTGGTAATCGCCACAGTATCATTCCAATACTTTTTAGCACCAGAGCTGGATAGAAGCCGACAAAAGGGATACCTGCTACTCATCGTGCTTTTCTTTTTGCAAGCTTTGCTTTCTTCCAAGCAGATAACTTTCGTGCATAGCGTTGTTCCCCTGTTTTTATACCGTGCTTTGGCAGCAGTGTTTTCTGGGATTGGTGCAAGGATTATTCTGATAGGTGGAATGGTTCTCAGCGGAGTTCTTATTATAGAGTTTGACCGTCTTAAACGTTGGTTTCAGATAGGCATTGAAGACTTTAAACGAAACCAGGAAACCAAAGAAACCAATTCCAAATCACTTAAACCAACGATTAACAGTGATGCCGAGCTTAAGCCGGAAACAACGGAACCAGTTCAACCCGTGATTCAAAACCACGCTCAGCAAATAAACACAGAGCCTATCGAGCCTGATTCCAAAAAGAAAAAGCAAGACCAGCGTAAGCGTCCTATCGAGCCAGAAGATATAGATGATGATGACCGCGAATATATTATGCCATCTATCTCAGACTTTCTGGAGAGTCCGGTAAAACTCTCTGACCGCGACCGCAAGGAGATAGAAAACCAGATTTTAAGTATCAGCCAAATCCTTAAAAACAAACTGGCAGAGTTCGGCATAGAAGCCGAGGTTAGAAACGTTAACATTGGTCCCATCATTACCCAATACGAGCTTGAGCCTGCTAAGGGCATCAAGGTAAGCAAGTTTGCCTCTCTTGCGGACGACCTTGCCCTGGCGATAAAAGCCAAAGCCATCCGTGTGCAAGCTCCCATACCGGGACGTGGGCTTATTGGCATAGAAATCCCCAATCTTGCCCGTGATATGATATACCTGCGGGACTTGCTGCTTTCCGAAGAGATGCGTGGCATGCACTCCAAGCTGGCGTTTGGTTTGGGTAAGGATATCGCTGGCAAGCCATTGGTAGCCGACCTTACCAAAATGCCTCACTTACTGATTGCCGGTGCTACAGGCAGCGGTAAAAGCGTGTGTATCAATACCATCATTATGAGCCTTATCATGCGCAGTAAACCTGACGAGCTACGCCTTATTCTTATTGATCCCAAGCGGGTGGAACTGGCAGGTTACAACGATCTTCCTCATCTGATAGGACAGGTGGTTACCGATCCTGACACTGCGCTGGAGACCATGTATTGGGCGGTGAAGGAAATGGAGCGACGCTACGAGCTGCTCCAGGAAGCCAAAGTGCGAGATATAATAGGCTATAACGACAAAATCAGCGAAGGTGATGAGCTGGAAAAGCTGCCTTATATCGTGATTATTGTAGATGAATTTGCAGATTTGATTATGACCAGCGGGAAAGATATTGAGCTACCGATTACCCGCTTGGCACAGATGGCGAGAGCGGTTGGCATCCATCTTATCCTAGCTACCCAAAGACCCTCTATCAAGGTTATCACCGGCATCATCAAAGCCAACTTCCCCGCCCGCATTGCCTTCCAGGTATCCTCAAGAGTAGATTCACGCGTTATTTTGGATATGATTGGTGCAGAGCGTTTGCTTGGCAATGGCGATATGCTCTACCTACCTCCGGGCAAGGCAATGCCAGAGCGCATCCACGGTGCTTACGTGTCCGATCATGAAATCGCAAGAACTTGCGACTTTCTGGCGATGCAACCTAAGCCAAAGCAAGATTTCAGCCTAAAGGTGGAGACTCAGAGCGACCTAGGTTTCTTTGAATATGATGATGAACTTTTCCCAGAAGCGGCAAAGGTGATAGTTTCATCGGGAACAGCCTCTGTTTCTATGTTACAACGCCACTTCAAAATAGGTTATGCCAGAGCAGGGAGAATCATAGACCTATTGGAGCGAGCAAGGATAGTGGGTCCCCATTTGGGCAGTAAATCCCGTGATGTTATAGCTACCCGTGAAGATTTAATAAGCTTAGGAGTTATCGATGAAGACCAATAAACTATTACTAATGCTTGTCTTTATCCTGCTTTGTATAGCAGGCTTAAGTGCCATCACCACAGATGCTTTGTACAAGAAGATAACATCCACATATGGCAGTATGAGCAGCTTTCAGGCAAGCGTTAAGCAGGATAACTATTTCGCCCAGATTAAGAAGGATATCAGCTATCAGGGCAATATCTATTTTGCCCGCGGACGGATGGTTATTAAATATGATAAACCAAACACCCAAAGACTGATGATTTCTGGTGGCAGGGTTGATTTATACGATGCACAGTCCCAGACAGTACTCCGCTCGCGCATGCGTCCAGAATTCGGCAAAATGAACCCTGTGGAGATATTACAGGTTTATTGGAAGAAATCCACTGTCCGCATTCTTAGCACCAAGGCTAACCTCACAGAAGTTAGCCTTAAACCTTTCGATGACCCTATGATTGTAAGCATGAAAGCCAGTATCAACCATAAAACAGGCATTGTGCAATCCCTAAGCTATACCGACGCCAGCAGCAACAAAGTTACTTACAACTTTTCCAATATTAAAACCAATGCCAAAATCCCGGAATCGGTGTGGGTTTTTAGCTATCCCAAAAATGTGCAGGTGGTGGAGCAATGATCGCCCTTATTATGGCAGGTGGAACAGGCACTAGGTTCTGGCCTGTAAGTAGGCAGAATTTCCCTAAGCAGTTTATCAACGTGCAGGGCAGCACTTCCATGTTACAGAAAACTGTGGAGCGTTTGCTTCCTAAGGTTTGTATGCACGATATCTATGTGGTTACCGCTGCCGACCAGGTACATCTTGTTAAACGACAGCTTCCGCGTTTGCCAGAAGACAATATCATTGCAGAGCCGTTTGGCATGAACACCGCGCCTTGCATTGCTCTTAGTGTGGAATATCTTAAGGCACGCTATGCCGATGGGGAAGTGATGTTGGTGGTGCCAGCAGACCATGTTATCCGTGATGTACCGGCTTTCTTAAACAGCCTTATTCCAGCGGAAAAAGAAGCCAGAAACGGACGCCTTATCACCTTCGGAATTGTGCCGGAATATGCCGCCACAGGTTACGGTTATATCGAAGCAGGAGAGGAAATTGCACCCAAAGTATTAAGCGTTCTGCGTTTCAAAGAAAAGCCAGATAAGGATACCGCCGAGCAATTCCTTAAGAGCGGCAGCTTTTACTGGAACAGCGGCATGTTCTGTTGGAGTATCGGCGCAATATATGATGCCTTTTGCAAGCTGCTGCCAGAGATTCCCAAGCTTACCGCTACTATTGCCGATATATGGGAATCTAAGGGCTTAAATGCCGATATTTCAGATATCTACGCCAAAATGCCCCGTCTCCCTATTGATGTTGGGATTATGGAGAAGGCAGAGCAGCGTGGAGTTATTCCTGTTGCTTATGGCTGGAGCGACGTGGGTAGCTGGAAAGCACTGGCAGACATCACAATAACAGATAGAGAGGGAAATCATTTCTCCTCTTACGGCACCGCTCTGGAAGCCAAAGGTAATTATGTGCAGTCCTCTAAATTCACCGCCATTATTGGCTTGGATAATGTGTGTGTTATCGAAACTCCCGATGCTATCTTGGTTTGTACTAAAGATAAATCCGAGGAAGTGAAAAAAGTAGTAGATATGCTAAAAACAAAGGAAGATTCTAATTTAATATGAAAAAGCTGCTTATAGCCCTTATCTTGATAACGACTGCCCTCACCCTCATGGCAGGTTACAGCAATATTGTAAAATCCGAAGTAAAAACTTGGCATGGTGTTTACCAGCTTGAAAAAAGCAAACCCTACCTTGTGGACGGCAGCATTAAACACCTGCTGTTACTTGCGCCACCTGAAGCCTTGGATAGCTTGGGCATCTCTTTCACCGAGGGTGATACACTTAGCGTCCAAGCTGCCGAAACCAAGGGAGCATTGCTTGTTACGACTATTAAACTTGGAGATAAGGTATTTTCTATCCGCTCCGAAGACCTGAAAGACAACTTCTACGATGAACCTTCAACGGTGAAAGTAAGCCCTGCCAAGTGCATCGGCTGCAAGCTGTGTGTGTCTCCTTGTCCGGTGGACGCAATTACCATGATTAAGGGCAAAGCAGTGATAGACTCTGCCAAATGCGTTTCCTGCGGCATTTGCATAGATGGCAACGGCAGGTTCAGGGGTTGCCCGGTACGTGCGATTAGCAGATAATTGTAAGCCATCCGGTTTATCAAGATTGTTCAGGGGTAGTTTTGTGAAAGTATATCTATGTATTCTTCTATTAGCTATCACTGTTAGTCTGTTTGGTGCATGGGATTGGGCATATTCTATTGGCGGGAATAGCATGGAGCGCATCTGGGATATCAATTGTGATGAAGAGTCTAACGTGTTTGCGGTGGGTGATTTTAGCGATTCTCTTTGGGTGAATCACCAAACCTATTCAGGTTTTGGTTTATCCGATAGTTTTATTATCAAATATAGTGCTTCTGGAGATGTGCTTTGGGTACAAACATTTGGGTCACCCTCTGAAGATGTGGCTCTTAGTGTTGCAACAGATGCTTTAGGTAACAGTTATGTAAGCGGATATTTCGTGGATACATTAACGTGCCAAAACATTAGCGTTGTTTCAAACGGCATGTGGGACGTTTATGTGGCTAAGTTTGACCCCCAAGGTAACCTCCTTTGGCTACGCTCCTTTGGGGGAACCATGAATGATATAGGCTATGGTCTGGCTGCCTCCCCATCTGGAAGGGTTTATGTAGCAGGATGGTTTGCTGGTTCAATCGCTTTACCGAATAGTAGCACCATAAGCAGTGCCGGTGGCAGTGACGTATTCTGCTGTGCACTTGATACCGATGGAAACTATCTTTGGGCACGTCGGGGAGGCACTGAAGGTGTGGAATACGGCTATGAAGTTGCCTGTGATGATGCCGGAAATGCCTATGTAACAGGGGTTGCCAGCTTGGGTTCTGAGTTTGGAGCGTTTTCTCTCTCCGCTAATGGCATGTTTGTATGCAAATATAACCCAGATGGTATAGAGCAATGGCTGTCCCCAAGCTCTGGAGCAGCGGTGATAGATATTGCCGTTCAGCCAGATGCCAACAATAATCAATATGGAATGGTCTGCGGACGATTAACAGGCAGTGGCTCTATTGGCAACTTTGCGTACAGCACAATGGGAGCGGATGATGCATATTGGGCAAAGTTTGATGCCAATACCGGCAATTGGATAGATATACAGTCTTACGGCGGAGCACTTTCAGACAAAGGTAAGGATGTGGATTGCGAAGATTATCCTGTTTTCCTGGCGAGTTTTGAAGGGGCTACCCTGTTCGGAAGCTTTAGCTTTAGCAGCAATGGAGAAAGCGATATTGCGCTTGGGTTTGGCACTGGGCAAATGAGTTTTGTTGCCGCTGGAGGAGAAAACAGCGAAATCCCTAGCAGTGTAAAAACCCTGCCCAATGGCAAGATAGCTATTGCCGGATGGCATTTCGGCTTAACCAATTTGGGGATTTATACATTAGACACCGGCAATGTTGCCAACTTAAACGCTTTTATAGCCTGTTACAGCCCACAAAGCAGTACTGACGACCTGCTATCCAAACCAAATGCCATAACTCTAAACCCCAATCCCTTCCATAACAATCTTACAATAAGCATAGATAAATCGGCACTGCCAATACAGACCTTGGACATATACAATATAAAAGGGCAAAAAGTCCGCTCCCTGTCTTCCGAAGATGTTAGGGATAACCAATGCATATACTACTGGAACGGACAGGATATGTTAGGCAAAACTTGCAGTGCTGGGGTCTATTTACTTAAGGCAGGTTCTTCCATCCATAGAGCTGTAAAGATGAATTAGATATGGCATCATGCTGAGCCCAATAGGATCCTCCTGAACCCATTGAAACTGTATTGTCGTATCTTTTTGGTTCAAGCTAAATCTTTCGCAAAGCTATGTTGTAAAGTGAGTAAGGATATTCGTGGATTATCAGATGATAGCTCAAACAGTGCTACTCTATCCTTGAAGGAAATGCTATTTCTTCTTATTCTGTTCACTCATAGATATTCCTAGTGCTTTTGCCACTCCCATGCCATACTCTGGGCTAACCTTGTAGCAATTGCCTATATGTCTTTCTTTAATCATCTTGGGAGCATCTCCCATGTTTCGGGCGGTATTTTCGTACAGCACTTTCTTTTGCTTGTTACTCATGATTCCGAACAGCTCTCTGGGTTGTGAGTAGTAATCCTCATCCTCACGGTGGTTCCAGTGGTCGGCGGGGCTTTCAATGCTTAATGGTGGTTCGGCGAACTCTGGTTGTTCCTTCCATTCATCATAGCTGTTAGGCTCGTAGTGCAGCGTGCTACCCTGGTTTCCATCCACTCGCATGGCACCATCTCTGTGATAGCTATGAACTGCATTCTTGGGTCTGTTAACAGGAATTTGGTTATGATTCACGCCCAGGCGGTAACGTTGGGTATCGCCATAAGAAAATAACCGCGCTTGTAAAAGCCTATCTGGAGAAAAACCTATTCCAGGGACAATGTTGGCAGGCGTGAAAGCTGCCTGTTCCACATCCGCGAAGTAATTCTCAGGATTACGGTTTAGTTCCAGAATGCCCACATCAATCAAAGGATAGTCCTTGTGTGACCAAACCTTGGTAATGTCAAAGGGATTGAAGGCAAGCTTATCCGCTTGCTTTTCGGTCATCACTTGTATAGACATCTTCCATTGAGGGTAATCTTTCTTCTCTATGCTTTCATACAAATCCCGTTGGTGACTTTCCCTGTCTTTACCCACCAAGGCTTCTGCCTCTGCATCGCTAAGATTCTTGATGCCCTGCATAGTTTTGAAATGAAACTTAACCCAAACTTTCTGGTTCTTGGAATTGAACATAGAGAATGTATGGCAGCCATAGCCGTTCATATGCCTGAATGAAAGTGGTATCCCTCTATCACTCATAGTGATGGTAATCTGATGTATTGCTTCGGGTAAGCTACTCCAGAAATCCCAGTTATTTTTTGCGCTACGCATATTTGTTCTGGGGTCTCGCTTCACGGCATGGTTTAAATCGGGGAACTTTAGCGGGTCTCGGATAAAGAAAACAGGGGTGTTATTGCCCACTAAATCCCAATTGCCTTCTTCTGTATAATATTTCATGGCAAATCCGCGAATGTCTCGCTCTGCATCGGCTGCTCCACGCTCTCCTGCCACGGTGGAGAAACGGACAAATACCTCAGTTTCCTTACCGATTTTAGAGAATATCTTTGCCTTGGTGTATTTGCTGATGTCGTGAGTTACGGTAAAAGTGCCGAAAGCTCCAGAACCTTTTGCATGCATTCTGCGTTCGGGGATTACTTCTCTATCAAAATGAGCCAGCTTTTCTATTAACCACACGTCCTGTAATAAAATAGGACCTCTCTTCCCTGCGGTCATTACGTTTTGATTATCTACAACAGGTGCACCAGCCACGGTGGTAAGCCGCTTCCTTGTTTTTTTCATGATTTCTCCTTTTGTGTAAGATATTTAGCTTTTTGTGGTGCTAAGTAGCTGCTTTTTCGCACGCCATATATGTTCCCCTATTTGCCGAAATAGTAAGTTTCCTTTGCCACTGGTATGCGAAGGACTGTATCCAACATTGGTTGACAAGCCATAACTTACAAGCATACTTATGAATCCTAATTGGTGTATTTTATTACTTAATAATATAGCTGATATTATGCTTATGCCAACTGCCACTATTTCTTTTACGTCAAAATGCCTACCCGCTCACGCTCTCTCTTCCTTGCTTGAATTGCCCTATCATTGCCCACTCATTGCCCTCCACATGGACATTGGGTGGGCAATGATAGGGCAGTGCTTGCAAGGGGGAAGAAAGAGAGCAAGCGTTTCCTTGTTCTTTGAACTTTACTGAAGGCACGGCTCCAGTAAAGATCAGTTCTTCATACGAGACACAAGTGTGGCTACATGTTTTCCCTGAAATCTTGCACCGCTAAGCTCGTTTTCGGAAGGCATTCTACTGCCATCTCCGCCAGCTATGGTGGTAGCACCATAGGGTGAGCCGCCACTCATTTCGGTCATAGTAGTCTGTCCGGCAAAGGAATAGGGTAAGCCCGCAATCAACATACCGTGATGCAGCAATACTGTGTGAAAGCTTAAGATAGTAGATTCCTGTCCGCCATGCTGTGTTGCTGTGGAGCTAAACACACTGCCAATCTTGCCGACAAGTCCTCCTTTCGCCCACAAACCGCCCGTTGCATCCAGAAAAGTCTTCATTTGTGCCGCCATGTTACCAAAACGGGTAGGCGTGCCAAAGATAATGGCGTCATATTCAGCCAGTTCATTTACAGTCGCGATTGGTACCTCAGCAAAGGCTTTTTGTGCCTTGGTGGCACCCATCATTTCGATAACTTCGGGGCTAAGGGTTTCGGGAACTCTTTTAAGCTCCACTTCCATGCCTTCAATCTTTTTGGCACCTTCCACAACGGCTTTTGCCATTTGGTGAATGTGCCCGTAGGTCGAGTAAAACAGTACTAATATCTTCATTATGTTCTCCTGAAAGTTGCTTTTGATACAGACAATCTAATCAGGATGTCCCACTAAGCGAGTGGAGTTATGCTAATAACTGGTTTACGCTGGCGATAAACTCGTCTATGTGTTCCTCTAAAGTATTGTAACTGCACATTAAACGTACTTCATTGCGGGCTTCGTCCCAGGTGTAGAACAGGTATTTTTCTTGTAAGTGGGCGATAAGCTTTTCTGGCAAAATGGCAAAAAGGGCGTTTACATACACTTCTTGGGTGATGGTGATATCTGCTATTTCTCCTAAACGCTTGGCAAGCAGGGTAGCCATTTGGTTGGCATGCAAGGCATTGGCTTTCCACAGGTCGTTTTCCAGATATGCCTCGAATTGAGCAGAGATATAGCGCATCTTGCTAAATAACTGCGTTGCTTGTTTGCGGTAGAAACGCATATCACGGGTAAGTTCGCTGCGGAAACTGATAATGGCTTCGCCAAAGATTAAGCCGTTCTTGGTGCCACCAAAGCTTACTAAGTCCACACCCACGTCTTTCGTCATCTCCTTTAAGCTGCAGTTCAGTGCCACGGCTGCATTTGCCAGCCTCGCACCGTCAATATGCAGCAACATAGCATGTTCGTGGGCAAAAGCTGCCAGGCTGCGAAGCTCGTCTAAAGTGTATAAAGTGCCGTATTCTGTGCTTTGGGAGATGGAAATAACCTTGAACTGCGAATGATGCTGGTCTCTATCACCTAACAGGCGTGGAGCTATAAGCTGCGGAGTAAGCTTGCCATCAGGTGTTTCAATGGGGCTAAGCCTTGCCTGAGTGAACTTTTGCACGGCTCCGCATTCATCCACATTGATATGCGAGGTGTTAGCACAAAAAACCGCATTGTAAGAATGGATAAGCGATTGCAGGCATAGTACATTAGCACCAGTGCCGGTGGTTACAAACCATGCTTCACAATCCCCACCGAAAAGCACTTCAATATCATTTAAAACCTTCAAAGTTAAGGGGTCATCCCCATACGCAGGGCAATAACCAGTATTTGCCATTCGCAACGCCTCAAACACTTTAGGATGTGCTCCACTATGATTGTCGGAACCAAAACTTATCTTAAACATATCTTTCCTCTTTTACTCTTTTACTCTTTGTTAAATAGTCTGTTACCTGTCGCTGTAGT